>JBDRRI010000068.1:0-5206 GCA_043825815.1 Candidatus Zixiibacteriota bacterium | reverse complement strand
CTCATTCAGCGCCATATCCTTATCCACGGCGGCCAGAGCCACTTTGTACCCAATTGTTTTCTCCCATTTGAATGGAACGAGCGTTACGACTAAAAGGATGATGATAATCAAGGCGGTTGAGACACCGTATCGCGGTTTTTGAGTTAGATTGAAATATATTTTACTCATAATATTCGACTCCTTGGATAGATTGGGCGAGATGGCAGACAGTCGGGTTTCGACCTGAGCCCTGATTTCATCAATGGAATCAGTCATGGTATTGTCGTATGCTTCCGGATTGACGAGATCATCATGCAGTATTCTCTCGGCCTCGGCAAATCGCGAACATTTATCACACACTTTCAGATGATCTCTAAATGCTTTGTTTTCGACATTATCTGATAAAATACCATCAAGTCTAATTATTGCTTGTCTGACTTTTCGACAACGCATATTTCGCCCTCATTTCGCGATTTATCGCGAATTGTTTTCTGTTCTTTCTGGCTAAGATATTGTATTAGCTTTTTCCGCATCTTTTTTCTGGCTCGCGAAAGTCGGACTTTAATAGTTCCCTCCGATTTCTCCATCATTCGGGCCAGTTCGGCAATGCTCCAACCCTCGATGCCAAAAAGTATGATTAGTACTCGATCATCGGGTGACAATACCTCCAATGCCATTTCAATCCTTCGGCGGGCGATATAGGCCGATTCGGGGTTTTTGCCGATCGATTCACCTATTTCCGCCGTCATTGGAACCAGTTTCTTCCACCATGGACTTCGTCGACGATTTATAAAATTGTTTATTACAATCCTATATAGCCAGGTGCGAAAAAATCCGATTTCTTTCAACTCGGGAAAGCCGGTTAGCGCGCTGACCAGACTATCCTGATAGAGATCATCGCCCGTTTCCTTATCGCTCATCAATTTTCTGCAAAAGGTTTGTAATCGGCGATGTTCCGGCTCTACCAAATTCCAGAATAAGGTCCTGTTTCTGTTCATCTAATCTTTAGACACAGAATTATAAGAAAGGTTACATAAGAATATTTTACTAATTTTTTACGATATCGGATGCCTCGCCAAAGGCATTTTCGGTGTTGGCGTGTCTGATTAAGAACTTCTGCAATTTTGGAGTTGACGAGGTGAGGATCACCGTTTCATCCTGAATAAAATAATCCAACTCGGTCGGATTGTCGATTAAATATTGCTTGAGCCAGCCGTGATCCATAAGCGAAATTTTCAGAGTTGGTTCAATCTGTTCGACCCGATAGAAAGAGTGGAGTTTCATTATATGATTGTTATAAATTTCATCATAGGTCGTACCCATAATTGGAGTTATATCCAAATAAACCGATTCCTCCAGTTTCAGAAGATAGGCGCGGTATATACCAGTTATGACTCCCTCTTTTTTGAGAATCATTTTATAGGAACTGCTGTCAAGCGGCAGGAAAACATATTTTTCATCGGTTCCCGGATCTTCCCATTGTCCCTCAATGGCGGGATTAGTAATTATCGTTTCCGGCGTATAAATTGGATTTACGGAAAATGGAAGACATCCGGCCAGACAGGCCAAAATAGCCGCAAAAAACAGAAAAAACGCGATTTTCATAATAATTCCCTCTCCAATCATTAATTTTGATTATCTAATTATACAAATTCGGTTTTTGAAGCAAGTATTAAAATATTTGGTATTTATATGAGAAGTGGAAATAATCTATTTTTGCAATTTATTAGTGATAATATTGCTTGTGTTTTTCGTATTTTTTGTTAATATGACGAGAAAAATAAAAGGAAGGATATTTTATTTATGTTAAATGTATCTGATTCGGCGAGTTCGCAATTGCAAAAGGTTTTTGACGGGGACACCAATACCGGCAAGAACCTGATTCTATATTTCATGGGTTCCGGCTGAAGCGGTCCCTCTTTGGGTATGACTCTGGATGAGTCAACGGAAGGTCTGGAACTACTGGAATCTAATGGAATTCAAGCCTATATTGATCCGAAACTAAAGGAATATATCTCCCAGATCGGTGACATCAAAATTGATTTTATCACCAATGAACAAGGTAGCGGTTATACTATCAAAGTTGGTGAGGTTGATTGCAGCAAAGGCGGCTGCAGCTGCTAAGCTTTTTAGACGTCTACCGACATTATAATCGGTAGTCGTCTAATTATAGATATTAAAAAATCCGGCCAACACATTTTCGCTTTATCATTTTTCTTGACTTTAAATATTCATTTGGTTAATTTTGTTTTTTACTTTTATAGTATGAGGATAAGATTTGCAGACTGAAAAAGAAACGGTTATGAATAAAAATGATTTGTTTGAAAAATGTTTAAGCTTTACCAGAGCTCACGAGGTTAAGGCGGCCGGACTTTATCCATTCTTTAATCCGATATCATCCGCTCCCGGCGATGAAGTCATAATTAATGGCAAAAAAATGATTATGATTGGCTCCAATAATTATTTGGGTCTGGTAAATGACACTCGCGTGAAAGAAGCGGCGGCTGATGCGGCTCGAAAATATGGCTCAGGATGCACCGGTTCCCGGCTTCTTAATGGAACTCTGGATTTGCATATTGAGCTTGAGGATAAGCTGGCCAAATACTTTAAGAAAGAGGCGGCTCTTGTCTTTTCGACCGGTTTTCAGACCAATCTGGGAACGATATCATCATTAGTCGGAAAAAATGATATTATTGTCATAGACCGCTCTGATCATGCGTCAATTGTTGACGCCTGCCGGTTATCTTATGGCAAGACATACAAATTTGCCCACAATGATATGGATGATCTTGAACGAGTTTTGACAAATCTTACCAATAATAGTCTTCGGGGCGGTATTTTGGTTGTGGTCGACGGCGTTTTTTCAATGGAAGGCGATATTATTAATCTTCCGGATCTGGTAAAGGTTTGCAAAAAATTCGGAACCAGGATTATGGTTGATGATGCTCATTCTATCGGGGTTTTGGGTGAAGGCGGTCGCGGTACTGCGGAACATTTTGGTTTGATCGACCAGATTGATCTTCAAATGGGGACTTTTTCGAAATCATTTGCCTCGCTCGGCGGCTTTATCCTCGGCGACGAGACGACTATTAACTATGTCAAGCATTTCGGGCGAGAGCTGATATTCTCGGCTTCGATACCCCCTTCTAATGTCGCCGCTGTTTTGAAGGTTCTTGAGATTATGCAATCCGAACCGGAGCGACGCGAAAATCTGATGCGTAATGCTCATAAAATGTTAAGGGAATTCAAGCGGTTGGGATTCGATACCGGAACCTCGGAGACGCCGGTTATTCCGATTCTTATCGGTGAAGATTTGGCCACCTTTGCTTTCTGGAAAGAGCTGTTTGAAAACGGGGTTTTTGCCAATGCGGTTATCACTCCGGCGGTCGCGCCCGGCAATGGCCTGATTAGGACTTCTTATACGGCGACGCATACCGAGGAGCAACTGAATCGTGTTCTTGAGATATTTGAAAAAATTGGCAAAAAACTTGGAATCATTTCTTAAGCAGTCTCGAATATGTCAGACAATATTGAAGTAATTGAGGTTGATTCTTCGAAACTGCTGGACAAATTTATCAAGCTTCCATTCACTCTCTATAAAAATGAACCGAACTGGGTCGCCCCCCTTATTATTGAGCGCCGAGAATTTTTCAATAAGAAAAAAAATCCGTTTTTCCGTGGCGCCAAGACAAAATTATTTCTGGCAAAAAAGAATAACGAATGGGTTGGCCGAGTAGCCACCTGCATTAATTATCATCACAATGATTTCCATGAGGAAAATACCGGATTTTTTGGTTTTTTCGATGTTATTGATGATTATGAAGTTGCCTCCAAATTATTGAAGGTGGCCATGATTACTCTGAAGTCGGAGGGAATGGAACGGATGCGCGGTCCGGCAAATTTTTCGACCAATCATGAGATCGGATTTCTAATTGAGGGATTTGACAAGCCGCCGACGGTTATGAATCCATATAATCCGCCGTATATTCCCAAGCTGGCCGAGAAATTCGGTTTGAAAAAGGTAATGGATCTGCACGCCTATCTGATTACTAAAGATACGCCAATTTCGGATAGACATTTGAGGGTTGTAGAACGTCTTAAAGCCAGAAATAAAATTAAATTCAGAACGATTGATTTTTCAAAATTTGACGAAGAAATTAAATTGGTTCGTCAGATTTATAATCAAGCGTGGGAACGCAATTGGGGATTTGTCCCGATGCCTGAAGATGAATTTGAACATATGGGAAAAAGCCTTAAAGAAATAGTCGATCCGGAAATGGTTATAATAGCTGAAATTGACGGCGAACCGGCCGGGTTTTGTCTGGCCCTGCCCGATATCAATCAGATATTTATCAGGATGAATGGCCGTCTGTTTCCAATTGGCATCATTAAGCTACTATGGAATACCAAGATTAAAAATAAAATCACGGGGTTGCGGATGTTGACGATGGGCGTGATTCACAAATATCAAAAACGCGGTATCGATAATATGTTTTTTGTCGAAACTTATAATCGCGGTCTGGAGCGCGGCTATGAGTGGGCGGAACTTTCCTGGATTTTGGAAACTAATGAATTAATGTGCAGCGCCGCAGTGGCAATGGGAGCCAAACTCCACAAGAAATATCGCATGGTGGAAATGCCGATTTAATTATGCTTAGACTAACCGTTATTTTAATTTCTATATCTCTTTTAATTTTATCATGTACAAGCAGACTGCGAACCGAAGTTTATAAATATGTGGAAAATCAAAAATATAAACTGGCCAATGGTGACAATTATTATGTTAATGGCTACCAATTATCTTTTGATTCGCCGCTCAGGCCTATATCACGCGGGTCGCGAGCTCTGGTGATTATCAATCAAACCACCGCCGGGCAGACGCAAATCATAAAAACCGGTATGATACAATCCGACTTATATGCCGAGTATCGCATATTGTTTGAACTTCCGCAGGCATCAACGGTTGATTCGGTCAGCCTTATTAATAAGTCGATTTGCAATATTATCGGCGAGTATGAAATCGATACGGAATTACGCCAATATTATTGCCGGGAGGGGTATTTTAAAATTGATTCGGTTAAAATGTCCCGCCTGTTCGGAACTTTTAAATCGTTATATATCAATAGCGAAAATGACTCGCTGAAATTCGGCGGGAGTTTGAATATTACCAAAAAAGCAAAACCGCTCAACTGATTCAATTCTATTTCATATAAATCTTTAATTTCGC
>JBDRRI010000067.1:0-3055 GCA_043825815.1 Candidatus Zixiibacteriota bacterium | reverse complement strand
GGCTTGACCGATCCCGAGTGTCCTGGCCGCGCGGGCCTTATTCCCATTCGACAATTTCAAGATGACTTTAATATATTCGGATTCCATATCCTTTAGAGTTCGGGGTTTTGACATATCAAAACGCTGGAAATGAAAATCGGGATTGAGAATATGGGGCGGCAGATGTTCCGGTCTAACATTGCCATTTTCGCTCAGGATTGCGGCCTGTTCGATGGCATTACGCAGTTCTCTGACATTTCCCGGCCATTGATAGGCCTGGAAATATTCAAGGCATTCGCGATTGAGATTAAGATTGGGCAGTTCCAATCTGACGATCAGTCTTTTTATAAAATATTCGGTAAGTGATATTATATCCTCGGGTCTCTCGCGAAGCGGTGGAATTCTGATTTCAATCACCCTTAACCGATAGAGTAAATCTTCACGGAATTTTCCCTCCAAAACAACCTTTTCCAAATTGCGGTTGGTAGCCGAAATTATGCGCGTATCCACTTTGCGGGGAATATTTTCGCCGATTCTTAATATTTCTCTTTCCTGGAAAACGCGGAGGAGTTTCAACTGCGTCACTTGGCTAACATCGCCGATTTCATCGAGAAGAATAGTCCCTCGAGCCGCCTGTTCAAAAATACCGACCCGGTCCTTTATGGCGCCGGTAAAAGAGCCGGCTTTGTGACCGAATAATTCACTTTCAAGAAGGGTTTCCGGAAAGGCCCCGCAGTTGATGGCCAGCATCAGATTTTTGGCCCGTGGCGATGTATTATGAATATAACGGGCGACAACTTCTTTGCCGACGCCGGTTTCGCCCCTTATTAAAACAGAGGAGTTAAACCTGGCGACTTTTTTTGCGATTTCGAGAACTTTATGAAAAACCTGGCTTTTAACTGCCGCCAAAAAGGGAAATGAATCGTTATCCGGGTGCCGAGTCGGGTCAACGGATTTTTCATCATTATTTTCCGGGCCATAATTGCTATTGCTCATAAATTATCTTTCATTATGAAAGCCTATGATTTCATATTAATATATATTTTATCAAAGTCAATATTAAAATTATAGTAATGCTATGTATAACAATGAGTTTAATTATTAATTTTAATTGGCATTATCATTGCTAAGATTTCACATATTGAAATAATAAAAAGGAAAAATTGGTGTTATGGGACGTCGACAGGAAACAATAAATATAGTTCCAAAATTAAAGGCTCGGCAGAAAACTCTTCGTTGGCGGATAGTGGCGACTCTCTTGGCGGTATCAATATTACCATTAATTGTAGCCGGCTTTGGAGGCTGGATAGTTTTTGGCGAACTTCTTGAGCAAAAAGCTATAGAACAGATGCGAATTCTGGTTCGCGGACACGCTAAAGCAATTGAAAGCAATTTATCTAATCGTATACATCTTTTGAACTTACTGGCTCAATCACACGCAGTCGATGATATTCGCAATTCGCAACATTTAACGGATTATTTGGCGGATTTGAACCAATCCAGCTATGGCGGTTTTATCGATTTGGGAGTTATTGATGTTAATGGAAAACATCTGGCCTATGTCGGTCCGTACCAACTTGAGGATAAAAATTACTCGGAAACCGATTGGTTTAAGGAAGTAATGGTTCGAGGGGTATTTGTCAGCGATGTTTTCCTTGGTTTCCGACAGGTGCCGCATTGTATTATAGCCGTCAAGAGTACTAGAGAAGAAAACCCCTGGATTTTACGCGCGACAATAAATAGCCAGCAGTTCGATGAATTGGTTAAAACCGGTGTTTCCGAAAAGATCAATGACGCCTTTATTATTAATAAGGTCGGTATTTATCAGACGACTCCGAAAGGAGGTTCATTGCTTGATACCGCTTCCTTGCCAATTATAAATTTTTATCATGATGCCAACGATCAGAGGATTAATCAAAACGATACAACCTGGATTATGGTTAATTCTTTTGTAAATAATAATAGATGGATTCTGGTTGTAAAACAGGAATTGGCAACGGTTCTGGAACCGGTTAATCAGGCTATTGCCAAAGTTGCCAAGATAGTTATAATCGCGGTTGCCCTGTTGATTATTACAACCTTTTTGGCCACCTGGAATTTAACCAATCAGATCGATAAGGCTAACGCCGAGCGGGAGGAATTATCGCGGGCCTTTATCCGATCGGCCAAACTGGCATCGATTGGCGAATTAGCCACGGGGCTGGCGCATGAAATCAATAATCCCCTTGCAATTATAAGCGCCGAACAAACCAACATCTTGGATTTAATGTCGGATATCAATATCAATAATGATGAAACCAGGCAGATTCATGATTCTGTAAATCGATGCAAAAATCAAATTCAGCGTTGCGCCAGCATTACCGGCAAAATGCTTCAATTTGGCCGGAAACGGGAAATGAATTTAGAGCCGACTGATATTACAGCAAGATTAAAGGAAATCGTGGCATTATTAGAGCGGCACGCCAATGTTCGTAATGTTGAAATAATAATGAAATTTCAGGATAATCTTCCCTTAGCGCTGGTTGACCCGATCGAATTCGAACAGGTTGTAGTCAATTTGATAAACAATGCCATTGATGCACTCCCTCAGGGTGGCCAAATCAGTTTAGAAGCCTTCCAAAAAGATAAATGCGTTCTCTTAAATATTATTGATAATGGCATTGGCATACCTCCTGAAAATATGGAACGGATATTCGAACCATTTTTCACGACTAAACCGGTGGGCAAGGGTACAGGTTTGGGATTATCAGTTTGTTTCGGAATTGTCAGTTCATGGGGAGGTCAGATAAAAGTCGAAAGTGTGCAGGATAAGGGAACAACGATGCGAATATTCTTACCGCTTCATATAGGCGATGGCCAAGCAAAACGAACTTGAGGTTAAAAATGGATATGGGAAAAAAAATAAAATTGTTATTGGTTGATGATGAAGAAGAGTTTGCGTCATCATCATCGCAGGCCCTTGGCAGGCGGGGATTCGAGGTTAGCCTTGCCCTCAATGGCGTTACTGCCCTGGAAATGGTGGATAAGCAGACTTATGATGCTATCGTGTTGGATGTGAAAATGCCTGATATTGACG
>JBDRRI010000066.1:0-17190 GCA_043825815.1 Candidatus Zixiibacteriota bacterium | reverse complement strand
AAGGGTATTTTGATAAAGCTTCGGGCAAACCGTTTTTATTCAGTGAAACCTACTGCCCATCAACGGCGCAAAATCGAAAATACTGTTCAACCCGGGTTTGGTCGCTTTTTCGACGGGCGGCGCCATCTCAAAACTTTTCGCCGGATTATCACCGCTATGTCGAAGGCGCTGAACCGTATCCCCTTTGGATCAAACCGGATGAAAAATTATCACTTGAAAATGTTTTTAAGCTAATGCGGGATCATTATGAGGGTACCCCCTATGATTTAACAAAGGGATTATCAGCCGGTCCATACGAACTTCCCTACCGCTGGCGGCCTTTGACATTTAAGATTGATTCGGTTGAGCACCCCGATGATGAATATGGCTGGGAACGAGCCATATCGACTCAGCAGACCGGATTCTCATTTATTTCGCAATCACGCTCGCGGCTGCCCAATTCGATTGGGGGGATTCAATGGTACGGAGTCGATGATACCTATCATACCTGTTATTTCCCGCTGTATTGCGGAATAAATGATATTCCAGAATCTTATGCAGTGGGCAGTCTTGAGGAATTTTCATGGGAGTCGGCTTGGTGGATTTTTAATCTGGTCTCAAATTACACCGGTCTTAAATATTCATATATGATTGAGGATATTAAAGCGGTTCAATCCGAACTGGAAAATTATTTCATCCGATTTCAGCCGTTTATAGAGCAAACCGCTCTGGAACTGAATAATCAGGATACGGAGCTGCTTGCAAAATTTTTGACCGATTATTCGGTTAATGGTGGCGAAATGGTCGTGTCCCGATGGAAAAAACTGGCCGAGCATCTTTTTACCAAATACAATGACGGCTATATCAAAAACAAAAATGGAGAACCAGAGAGCAAAGGATATCCTCAAGAATGGTTAAAATCTGTTGTTGATGAAAAACCGGAGCATTACCTTTTACCCGCCAAAAGAGGAGAAATTCCCGATTCAAAATTGACCGACTAATAATTACCTATAGTTCATTGACGACATCGGATATTTCCGGTTGAAGCTCATCTTGAATCTGAAGTATCTTTTCATAAGGAAGCGCTACCCAGCTTTCGACCTGAGCCGCTCCGCGCGCACGAGTCAAGAGAGAAACTCGGGCGGCAACCTCCTCATCGCACGCCTCATAAATATGCATTGAATCCCAATGACCCATAAGGGCAAAATGTTGTTTGAATTTTACACCGGGGCATTGCTTTTCAATATCTTTAAGCCATTTCATTCCTTCTCGGGAACGATTCATGTGACGCGAACCAATTTCCACCAATTGGGCATCACTACCCGCGAGTTTCGTGAGTAAAATATACGTTTTCATAACATACCTCCGTGAAAATTGTTTACCCGGATGTCTGAATGAAATTCTTTTACTAAATGTGATATCGATGTTGAGATAAATACCAACCCCTGAAGTCAATTATAATATAAGGAAAATAGTATTTTTTCAAAGGTAAATATTACACCGGCAATATTTTTGTGCCAATTTCCGCGTCGGGAAAGTAATCATTTTATTGACTTTACAACCTGATTGATTTATTCTGACAGAGATATTATTCTCAAGATTATATTAGGGAGCACTTTAGATTGTACAAACTGGTTGGAACCGACGGGCAAAGATTTTATTCATTTCCGCTATCGATCGGGAAATTCATTATAGGCCGTAAAGATAACTGCGAGTTTACAATTCCGAATAATACGATTTCCCGCCAACATGCGGAAATTACTGTCAACTGTGATGGTCAAGAAATATTTCTTACTGACCTGGGTAGTCACAATGGAACGTTTGTGAACGATAAGAAAATCGACAAACTGGTGACGATAAAGCCGGGCGATAGTATTAAATTCGGATCTACCGATTTTAAAATTGCCTCGGCCGAAGATTCGAAGCAAACCGCTGCGCCGACAAGAAACAAAATTATCGCCAGCGATTCTCTTCAGAAATCGGTCGTTTTCTCTTTGAATGAAATTCTAAAACCGTCCGAGAAAAAAACATCCGATATCCCCGAGCTGGTTTCGACCATATCCGACATGGCTAAGATGCTGGTAGTTAACGAACCGGAGCAGGAACTTCTAAACCGTTCACTAAAATTAATATCAAGAGTAATCGACGCGGAAAGATTGGCAATATTATTTGTTTCGGGGAATCAGGAGAATATCGAGGTTGGTGCGTCACTTCTTCCCAAAGGCAAAGATCCCGGCGCTTTTAATCTCTCGCAGACAATTGTTAATGAAGTGATAACCAATAGAAATGCGGTCCTTTTGGGGAATCCCAAAGAAGATCCGCGATTCGCCGAGCAACAGTCGATTATAATGTCCAACCTTCAATCGGCGATGGCGGTGCCTCTTTTCGATCAAGATAGGGTTCTTGGAATTTTGTACGCCGATTCTATCAATCCCGCCCGGAAATATAATAATGAGCATGTCAGAATATTCGCGATATTCGGCAACATTATCGCATCACGGCTATCCAATTTATCGCTTTTGGCCGATCGGGAGGCAAACTGCATATTTGAAGCTGAATTGCAACGGGCCTCAGAAATTCAAAAAAATCTTCTGGTAACCACCGCTCCCGAATTTTCGGGGTTCAGTCTGCTGGCTCATCAAGAACAATCGCGCTCAGTCGGCGGCGATCTATATGATATGAATGTTCTGCCCGATGGCCGACTGCTCTTTTTGGTGGCCGACGTGTCCGGAAAAGGAACCGGCGCGGCTCTGCTCATGTCCAACATTCTGGCCGCGTTCAGAATATTGTATGCATCAAAAGAATTCAATTTGCTGGAGATTGTCAAACAGGTTTCGCTTCAGATGTTCCACTATACCGAGGCAGATGTTTTTGCCACGCTTTTTATCGGAATAATCGATAATAAAAATGGCCAGGTTCAATATGTCAACGCCGGCCATAACCCTCCCTTGCTTTTACGATATGGTTCAAGAACGGTTGAATATATCGACCCAACTGGCGTCATGATTGGAGCTTTTGATTTTGTTGATTGGACCGCCGGCATGATAGAGATGGCATCCAAAGATAAATTATTTATTTTTACCGATGGCGTCACGGAGGCGGAAAGCAATTCGGGACAGTACGGCGAGGCTCGGTTAGAAAAAATATCAATTGAGGCAATAGAAAAGCCTGCCAAAGATTTTATAGATTATCTCATGGAAGATGTTAGACTTTTTGTCGGCAGTGCCCCGCAATCCGACGATATAACGATAATGGTCTTGGAAAAGGATTAAAATATGTTCGAACCGGAAAGCAAAATCGGTCATTTTAAAATAATCCGCAAACTCGGCGAGGGCGGCATGGGCGAGGTTTATTTGGCCGAGGATGAAAAATTAGGAAGAAAAGTGGCTATCAAGGTGCTTCAAAAAGAATTTTTTGACAATGCCGAACGCCTTAGCCGCTTTAATCGCGAGGCCCGAACCGCCGCCAAAATCAATCATCCCAATGTCATGTCAATTTATGATATTGGCGAAATGGCGCAAGACAACTCCGACAGTACCCTAAGCTATATTGTTATGGAATATATAGAAGGTGAATCGTTAAGCAATCATATCGCCACAAAGAATCCAAAACTGACCGACCTGCTTCGAATCGGCTCTAAAATCGCTTCGGGATTAGCCGCGGCGCATAAGCTTGGCATTGTCCATCGAGATATCAAAATGGAAAACATAATGATTAATTCCGATGGCGAAATCAAAATTCTTGATTTCGGTCTGGCCAAGCCGATTGAATCGGCTCTGTCCTATGGTACCAAAACGGCGCAGGATAATACTGATACGATATCCGAAGAACTGACCAAAGAAGGGAAGATTGTCGGCACTATTACATATATGTCGCCGGAACAGGCCCGCGGAGAGGCCGTCGATAATCGGGCCGATATTTTTTCATTTGGGATTTTGTTGTACAAAATGTTCACCGGTGAATTTCCATTCAAGGGCAATGACAACGTTTCAACAATTGCCAAAATTCTCGAAGCCCGCCACGAACCAATACGGATAAAAAATGAAACTCTTCCGGCCGAACTGGAACGGATTATTGATAAGACGCTTCAGAAAGACCCAAATGATCGTTATCAGGACACCCGTGATTTGGCTATCGATATCAGGAATCTTCGAAGGCAGTTTGATAGCGGCGTCACCGATTCGACCTCGGAAATTAGCGGCATAACCCAAAAACCTAAGATAAGTAAAACTTTCACGCTATCCGGTAAAAAATTGTTATTGGCCGTCGGAGGTTTATTAATCATTTTCATAATCGTTGTGGCAATCATTTTTGGAGCCTTCTGGAAAGGACAACCAGAAATTTCAGACGTTCAGGATTGGTCTCAATTCGGAACCGATCTGGCAAAAAAAATAGCGGAGAATGCAACGGGAAATATCGGCATATTGCCGGAATATATGAAAAAGAAAAATGCTCTGGCGATCTTAAGCTTTGAAAATAAAACCGATGATAAATCGCTTGATTGGTTGCAGTCCGGCTTGCCAGAAATACTAATGACCGACCTAACCCAAAACGGAACGATTAATATTATCAGCCGCCAAAGGATTTTCGATCAAGTCGAAAATAAGACAAATGAAAATGTAACCCATCAGGATTATCTAAACGCGGCTAAATCTCTCGGGGCCACAAAAGCCCTCTCCGGCTCCTTTTTTAAGATGGGCGATAAAATCAGAATCGACGCCCATTTGGAAGATATTAATACTGGCCAGATTATTCTGGGCGAAAAAGTGATTGGCGATGAGCCTTTTGCCCTGGTTGATAGCCTAACGGTTAAAATTGCTCAATCGTTAAATATCCGGGAATCTTTGAAGGATGACCAAAATGTCGCCAGTTTGACTACCTCCTCGCCAGAAGCCTATAAGGAATATACTCTTGGAATGAGTTTTTTGGAGGTCAATACTTTTGACTCGGCCATCTATCATTTTGAAAAAGCGATTCAGATTGACTCCGCTTTTGCTCTGACCTATGTCCGTTTGGGAATGACTTATGGTTTTCAGAATCGGGGAAGTCAGGCATTGCCATATTTTATGAAGGCTGAAATATATAAAGATAAATTAACGGTCAAGGATAGATCGCTTCTCGGCATTTTCATTGATATTTGGCAAAATCGTAATTTTGATGATGCTTTCGCCAAATTGGAATCATATGTGGCAAATTATCCTGACGATAAAGAAGCCCGCACCTTTTATGGAATGTTTTTGTTACTATTCGCCAAGAATGACAGTTTGGCCATGGCGCAATTCGATACGGTTTTAATGATTGATCCGCAGTATCATCTTGCCCTCACTTCTTTATCCGATTATTACTATAAGAAAAAGGATTTCGATAAAGCAATTGAATATGCCAGCCTGTTGAAATTGTACTATCCCAAATCGGTTACCGGTTATGCCGTCCTTATGAATTATTACTTTGACCTGTCAAGATTTGATGAATGCGAGCAGGAAGCCAATCGACTTTTGGAAATCTATCCCGACAACAATACTGCACTAACTCGACTTTCGCGGATTGGAATTATTAAAAGAGATTTCGAGTCGGCCCAAAAATATTTAAAGAGAGCCTGGGAGAGCAACAAAGATGATCATTATAAGAGAATAACTTATTATTCTTCTCTTTCGAATCTTGATTACTGGCAGGGAAAGTTCAAATCCGGCATAGAGAAGGATCATCGGGCTGTCGAAGAGGCCATTATTTTAAATGATAGCACTCGTATTTCCGGACTTTATTCCGGTCTGGCCGACACTTATTATAATCTCAATATGCCGGATAGTGCTATTAAATATGGTAAACTGGGTTATGACTGGTCATCGCAGTTTCAGGATTTTGATTATCCAATTATATTGGTCCGTATAAATCCTCATAATGATGCAAAGGCCCGTCCCATGATGATAAAGGCAATCAATAACTTTAAATCAAAAGTCCCCGAGGGAATGTGGGCAATGGCCGATATTCTATTTGATAAATATGATGCAATCGTGTCTGCCGATACATTAAAAAATATTGAGCTTACCAAAAGTTTTATTGAAGATTTCGATCAGGAAAATGCTGCGACTATCTTTAACCTTGGACGCTGGCAGGTTTTAGTCGGTTTATATGATGAAGGAATCAGCAATCTAAAGCGTTTAATAAGCGGCAAGGATGAAACTACCGACGGATTTATTTACAACCAAACCATATATTATACCGGTTGGGCCAATTTCCAGTTGGGAAATAAAGATGAGGCCGTAAAATACTTCGAAGAATTTCTATCGTTTTGGGGCGACCCAGAGATTGAAATTCCCGAGGTCGTAAACGCCAGAAATTATCTGAGTAAACTGCGAAGTTAATCGACCAAAACGCATAAACCATTATCGAGCAACAGATTGACTGTTGCATCACTTAGAATTCCCTTGACAAAACACAAAAGGGAACTATATTGGTATTGTTTTGTTATAATATCAAAAGAAGCGGTGAATATAATAAGTATGAAAAGTAGAAATAAAATAATAAGAATTATCACAATTTTATTGATTACTATTGGTGCCGTATCGGGGTCAATTATTCAAGCGAAACAACTGACAATTGCTCAAAAATCAACTGATAAATGCTGTGGGTGCTGTCGCTGTCAGGCGGATGAAAATCCGAAGACGAATTCGACCGGTGACAATGAAATGACCGGAAAATGCGGTTGTCATATTGAAACACCCACTATCCCGTATAACATGCCTACTGACGTGACCTTAAGCTCTCAAAATGAAAACTATTCTGAAAACAACTTTATACAGCATATTATCAATCTGGCTATATATGATTCAAAAGAGGTTCGAATTCCGGAAAACAGTAAAATTAAAGGAATCGGACCACCCATCTATATTATCTCTTCCGTTCTATTAATTTAATATTATCTTTTCCATTTTCTAACCATCGGGTAATTATGCCCAAAAACCATTTAACCGGGTTATATTATTATGAAATGGAAAGAATTTTTTATCTTATTAATATACATTTTATCAATTTCCGGGATTGTCGTTGCACAGAACAAAACCATTGCTCTTGATTCTTTAATAGAGATGGCCCTAACGAACAATCCTGAGATTCAAAATAAGAAATTATCGTATGAGGCTGATGAATTTCGGATCAAGTCGGCCGGCGTATTGCCCGATCCGACCATTACTATCGCCGCGATGAATCTGCCGAGAACCTCGTTTCGCCTTGATGAGACACCAATGTCAAGTATTTTAATCGGTTTTAGTCAGCCTGTTCCCTGGCTGGGAAAATTAAAAACCAAAAAGGCAATTGCTGGTTTGATGGCCGAAATCGGCGCCGAAGAGGTTAAGGCGAAAGAAAATGATATCGCTCAAATGGTAAAAGAGGCTTACTACGAATTTTCTTATTGGTCTTTTGCTGGACAAATTGTTGACACCAATAGCCAATTGATTGAATTATTGATAGACATTTCCGAGACCCGATATGCCAACGGCCTCGGCTCGGCCCAGGATTACCTTCGGGCGCAAACAAGCTCGTCACTCTTGGAAAATAAACAAGCTCAAATAAATCAAATGAGGCAGGTTGCTTTATTACGTTTAATGGAACTAACCGATAATTCATCGCTCTCCGAAATGGAAATCATTCCCGCACTTCCATCTGAAATTACATTGTTGGATGATCAATCGCGGCAGCCCAATCCCGATTTATCTAAAGCCGGCATTAAGCGTGAGATAAGCGACCGCCAATTAAGTCTGGCCCGGAAAGAGTACTATCCTAACCTTATGTTCGGGCTTGATTATAGCATTCGAAAAGATATGCCAATGGATGCGGTTCGGGGCGAGGATTTTATCACGGCTAGAATTGGACTCCAGGTCCCGCTTTGGTTTTTCGCCAGACAAAAGAATGATGTTAAAGCGGCCCGGTATGCGATCCGGGCTGAAGAGAGAAACTATCAGATGGCCTCCAATAAGCTGGAGCGCATGATCGCGTCGCTTAAATTGAATCTGACAACACTCCGGGAAAACTATAACAGATATAACGGAAAAATCATACCTCAGGCAAAAACCGCCTATCAGGCGGCGCGGGTTGCCTATGAAGTCGGCGAAGTTGATTTTAATGCTATTCTGTCGGCTCAGATGGAGCTTCTTAATATCGAATTAGATCGATACCAAATTTTAAAGGAGTTCTGGCAGAAATCGTCGGAATTGGCCGAACTGTACGGTACAAAATAATAAAGGTGAAATTATGAAAACGGTAATTATATCATTGTTCGCTATATTGGCGGTAATGGCAGTTGGATTACTCTCAACTGCAATTACTGGCAATAAAGAATTGCACGCCGAAACCAAAGTCGGCGCTCAACTATATACTTGCGGGATGCATCCCGAAATAATCTCGGACGAACCGGGCTACTGCCCAATTTGCGGAATGAAATTGACACTCAAGAAAGATGGCAGTTCATCAATGACCGGAACGATCAGTATTGATCCGACCACCACCCAAAATATGGGGATTAGGACCACGAGTGTCAAAAAACAAACGTTAACAAAAACGGTGAAGGCTTTCGGTAAAGCGGCTTATGATGAATCTTTAGTCTACTCGGTTGATATTAAAATCGATGGATGGGTGGAAAAACTGTATGTTGATCAATCCGGACAGAGTGTTGCCAAAAATCAGCCTCTCCTTGAAATATATTCCCCCAGGCTGGTTACGGCTCAGAAAGAATATCTGGTCGCCTACGAGCAGTACCATAAAAACCAAACATCGAATATCGGCAACCTGTTGACTGCCGCCCGACAAAGATTAACCAACTGGGATATTTCTAAAGAGCAGATTGAAAAGCTGGAAAAGGACGGCGAAATTGTCAGAACCATGACCATCTATTCGCCAGCTAACGGAATAATTACAAAAAAGAATCTTACCGACGGCGTTCAGCTTAAAGCCGGTCAAATTTTATATGAAATTGTTGATTTATCAACGGTCTGGGTAAAGGCTTATCTGTATGAACAGGATGTTCCTTTTATCTCGGTTGGTCAAACAGTTGAAATAAATTTCCCCAATACGTCCGAGGAAAAGTATCAGGGCAAAATCAATTATATTGCGCCATTCCTTGATAATAAAAACCAGACAGAAATCAGAGTAACGCTCGCCAATTCGAAAAATATAATTCGTCCCGATATGTATGCCGAAGTTAATATTAAATCGGAACTGGCCGGGAAACGGCTGGTTATTCCGCGTTCCGCCATAATCAATTCAGGGACCAAACAGGTAATATATATCGATGAAGGAGATGGTTCCTATTCACCGCACGTAATTGAAACCGGAGTAGTCGGCGAAAATGATATGGTTGAAGTAATCTCCGGATTAAATGATGGTGAAATAATTGTAACGTCGGGGCAATTTATGCTCGACAGTGAATCACGTTTGAACGAGGCTTTGGCGGATAATCATCCAATGGGGCACGATAACGGCGGCCAATCCCAGCCGATGAGGCATGGTGAAAATAACAAAATGAACACGGACAAAATGATTTCTATGAAAGCTGATTCGGAGGAATTAGTTGCGACCGGCGGTCATGATATTTACACCTGCCCAATGCCGTCACATTATCATGTCCTGCAATATGGCGAGGGTAAGTGCCCTGAATGCGGAATGAATCTGGTACCGCTTGGCAAAACCGAGAATAAGCAGGTTTATGTTTGTCCGATGACGGAATGCGGAACCGTGCAGGATCATAATGGAACCTGCCCGGTCTGTGGAATGAATCTGGTGAGATACCAGCCGGAGGCGCCGCATGATCAATAATATTATCAGACTGTCGATTGAGCATCGCTGGCTGGTCATTTCCATTATGGTAATATTGTTCCTGACCGGAATTTATGCCTCGAGGGAAATAGCCGTCGATGCCATTCCCGATCTGTCCGACGTGCAGGTTATTATTCAAACCAAATATCCGGGACAACCCCCGCAGGTGGTCGAAGATCAGGTTACTTATCCCCTGTCGACAGCTATGCTGGCCGTCCCCAAAGCAAAAAACGTTCGGGGTTTTTCCTATTTCGGCTTATCCTTTATCTATATCATCTTTGATGACGGTACCGATATATATTGGGCGCGGAGCCGGGTTTTGGAATACCTGTCACAAATGAGTGGACGTCTCCCCCAGGGAGTAGCGCCTCAGCTTGGTCCGGATGCTACCGGCGTTGGCTGGATCTATCAGTACGCTCTGGTAGACTCAACCAATCAACATGATTTGGCCGAACTTCGCTCCATTCAGGATTGGTTCCTTAAATATGAATTGGCCTCGGTTGAGGGCGTTGCCGATGTCGCATCTGTGGGCGGTTATGTCAAGCAATATCAAATCGAGGTCGATCCCCGCAAACTGGATTATTACGGGATTCCGCTCAAACATTTAATCATGGCGGTAAAACAATCTACGGGAGCGGTCGGTGGAAGACTTCTGGAAATGGGTGAAACCGAATTTATGATTCGAAGCCAGGCTTATTTCGGCGATCTGGATGATCTCAGAAATATCCCCATTCATGCTCCTAAAGATAAACCGCCAATACTATTGTCCGATGTCGCCACCGTGCAATACGGTCCGGAAATTCGCCGGGGACTGGCCGAGCTTGACGGGCAGGGCGAAACGGTGGGCGGTATTGCCATAATTCGTTATGGAGATAACGCCCGCGAAGTTATCGGCCGTATTAAGGCAAAACTGGAAGAGTTAAAAAGCGGCCTGCCTGATGGCGTTAAAATTGTCCCGGTTTATGACCGATCGAGATTGATTGATCGAGCCGTCACAAATCTTAACCATACTCTGGTTAAAGAAATAATCGTCGTGTTCATAATCACGCTTTTATTTCTGATGCACTTTCGCTCAACGCTAGTGGCCGTAATTACTCTGCCGGTCGGTGTCCTTATTACGGTTTTGACGATGTATATTCTCGGCATTAATGCCAATATAATGTCACTCGGAGGAATTGCCATTGCGATTGGAGTCATGGTCGATGCCTCGGTTGTAATGGTGGAGAACACGCATAAACATCTGGAGCGAAACGCCGGTAAAAAATCGCATTTTGAAATAGTCTACGAAGCCGCTTCCGAAGTCGGCCCGGCTCTGTTTTTCTCGCTTCTAATAATTACCGTCTCTTTTCTTCCGGTGCTTGTTCTTGAAGGCCAGTCGGGACGGCTCTTTAAACCGCTGGCCTATACCAAGACTTTTGCCATGACCGCCTCGGCCTTTCTGTCAATCACTCTTATACCGGCCTTGACGGTACTGTTTATCAAAGGCAAAATTCGCTCCGAAAAAAACAATCCAATTTCCAAAATCGCGATTCGATTATATCGCCCGATTATTCATTTTGCTTTGAAATATAAAACGGCGGTTTTAATTTTAACTTTAGTTCTAATGGCTGCCACTTATCTTCCTCTTTCCAAAATCGGATCGGAGTTTATGCCTCCGTTGTACGAAGGTGATTTGTTGTATATGCCAACCACTCTCCCCGGTATTTCGATTGCCAAAGCGAAAGAGCTTCTTCAGCAGACGGATAAAATCATCGGTTCTTTCCCCGAGGTTGAACGGGTGTTTGGCAAAGTTGGACGGGCCGAGACCGCGACCGATCCCGCTCCGTTGACAATGCTCGAAACAACGATAATGCTTAAGCCTGAAAATGAATGGCGTCCCGGCCTTACTCCGGACATGCTTATTGATTCGCTTGACCGGGCGATTCAATTCCCCGGCCTGACCAATGCCTGGACAATGCCGATTAAAACGCGCATAGATATGTTGGCCACCGGAATCAAGACCCCCGTCGGAATTAAAGTCATGGGGCCGAATCTCGACAGCCTAAGTGCAATCTCTCAAAGGATTGAAAGCGCGGTCAAGCCGCTTGCGGGAACAAGATCAGCCTATGCCGAGCGAGTCACGGGCGGCAATTATCTTGATATAGATATCGACCGTTTTAAGGCAGCCTCTTACGGCATTCGCACCGGCGACATTCAGGATATTATCATGACCGCTGTCGGGGGAATGAATATTGCCGAAAATATTGAAGGCCGCGAGCGCTATCCGATTAATGTTCGCTATCCCCGGGAACTGCGCGATAATCCCGAAGAGCTTAAACGGGTGCTGATACCAGCTCCTGACGGCCGTAATGTTCCGCTCGGACACCTGGCTTCGCTTGGATTTAAAAAAGGGGCGGCGATGATAAAATCGGAAAACGCCCGTCCGACCGCCTGGGTTTTTGTTGATATTAGGGGTGTCGATGTTGGCACTTATGTTCAATCGGCCCGCGAGGCGGTGGCCAAAACAATTGATCTTCCCGACGGTTATTCGCTGGTCTGGTCCGGTCAATTCGAGAATATGCAAGCTGTCGCCGGTAAATTGAAAGTTATCATTCCTCTGACTTTGTTTGTCATATTTTTATTGCTCTATTTGCATTTTAAAAATCTGACCGATAGTCTAATTGTAATCTTATCGCTGCCGTTCGCTTTAGTTGGCGGAATCTGGCTCTTTTATATCTTTGGGTATAATTCCTCGGTGGCGGTCTATATCGGATTTATAGCGTTGGCCGGACTGGCCGCCGAAACCGGCGTGGTTATGTTGGTTTACCTCGAGGAAGCGTACCATCGGTTTAAAAGCGAAAACCGGATGACATCTCTTGTTGATCTGCATCAAGCCGTCGTCGAGGGCGCGGTTGAACGCGTTCGCCCCAAACTGATGACAGTCATGACAACAATTATTGCCCTCCTTCCGATTATGTTCGGACACGGTACCGGTTCTGAGGTAATGCAACGAATAGCGGCGCCAATGATTGGCGGTTTGATATCGTCAACCATATTAACGTTGATTATTGTTCCGGTTTTATATTATTTCACGAAAGTCAAATCGGTAAAGGCTTAATAAAAAAAACCGCAGATTGAAAAAATCTGCGGTTTCTCTTTGTGTTAGTGGCGGACATAATTTTAGCTCATAATATTTCTTCCGCCATCAACCACAATAAACTGCCCGCAAATCATATTGGCCTCATCGGAGGCGAGAAAGGCAACTACCTTGGCAATATCATCGCCGGTGACAATCCGTCCGGTCGGCGTATGGAATTTGGCATGCTCGATAACTTTGTCCGCGCCGGGAATTGAACGCGATGATTTTGTGTCGGCCAATCCGGCCAAAATGCCATTGACTAAAATTCCTTTGGGCGCCAGTTCATAAGCCAGACCGCGTGTAAGCGATTCCAAAGCCGCTTTGGCCGCACCAACAACACCATAGCCTGGAATAACTTTTTGCCCGCCATCGCTGGTAATACTAATCAAACGACCGTATCCTTCTTTCATCAAAGGTACCGCCATTCGCGCCATATCAAGAAATGAGCGAGCCGAGGCTGACATTGTAATATCCCAATGTTTTGAGGTTGCATCCATAAGATTACCGGGAACGCCGAAAGCGGCATTGGCGACTACGATATCAAGTTGGCCCCATTCGCTATTAATCCCATTGAACATTCGTTCCAAACTGGCTTCCTTGCCAACATCGCCTCGTACGCCAAAAGCCTCTCCCCCCATATCAGTTATTTCTTTGATCGTCTGTTCGGCGTCCGAGATCGACCGCCGATAATTGACCGCCACCTTAACACCGTGTCGGGCTAGATTGAGAGCGATAGCCTTACCGAACCCGCGGGCCGCTCCGGTTACCAGCGCATGTTTCCCTGCCAATTCTGAATACATAGACCTTTTTCCCGTTTTTTCCAATATTTGTTCCATATACGATTATTACGAAAATAAACTTATAAAATTTGAATTGTCTGCTATTTTTATTTATTTACATCTAAATGATTTACTGACTGTCACTTAGATTCTGATTGCCGATTCAGATTTTCGATCTCTTTGGTTCCGGTCGGATGACCGTAGCTTTCTAGATATTTCTGATGTATCAGATATTCTTCGGGAGTAATTTTGTTTTGCCAAAATCCGGTTATCATTCCCAACCCGGTTATCAGTATAAATAGGAATACAACTCCAACCGCGGCGAATTTTTTATTTATTATATACTTCGAGCCAACCGGTTGAAGAACCAGCGTATCTTTGACCGGACAGGCATCGACGCACTGCAGGCAATTGGTGCATTCATCGGATAGAACGGTACCGATTTTATCGACCTTAATAAATGACGGACAGACTTTGGCGCATTTGGCGCAATCAATGCAAGTATTTTTATTTCTCTTTATCTTAAGCGGACTTAATAGCGACAAAAGACCGAGAAGCGCACCGTATGGACACAAAAAGCGGCACCAGAAATTACGGATAAAAATTGACAGAAAGAACAGGGCCGCCAGAACAATCAGTGAAAAACGGGATATATCGGCAAAAAAATAATACATTTTCAGATCGGCGACAACATTATAAGGACTGTCGAGAAATGCTTTCAAGGCGGCATCGGTCATCAGGAAAAATATCGAATAGACGAAGAAGCCGAGGAGAAAGTATTTCAACGATCTTAGCGGATAGTCGAGCCACTTCGGCAATTTCAGTTGAAATTTAAGAAGGGCCTGACCGAAATCACCAAGATATTCAGATAAGAAGCCGACCGGACATAACCACGAACAAAACGATTTGCCAAAAATGAATGAGACACTAATAACTGCGAGAAGAATAAAAAACCCGGCCGGATGAGAACCATGGATTTCACCGGTTATTAAAAAATGATAGAGGCTCATCAGTGAACTGATTGGAAGAAATCCTTCGACGCCGGGCGGACGATACATTGAACCAGCCGTGCCCGCCGTTTCCAGATAACGAACGAAATTATAAAATTCGATTCCGATCCAAATACAGAGCAGAATCATCGCCGATTGTACATAAAACCGGTATTTCTGAATTGGCTTCTGGTCATTCTTAATCGACTTTGGTTTTTTTTTAGAAACCGCCTCGATTTTATCGATAAGATCATCTCTCATGGACTAAGCTACTTTTCCCGCCGGATATTGTTCGCGAATATCTCCCCCCTGTATTCCAACCGTATAAACATCAACCGGTATTTCCGGCGCAATTTCATTTCTCGCTTGAATAACCGCTTGAGCAATTCCAGTGCAACAGGGTACTTCCATTTTAACCACCGTCAATCTTTGGGGCCGGGCAGTTTTGAATATCTCTTTGAACTTTTCAAAGTAGAAATCCAGATTATCAAGCTTGGGACAGCCAACCAAAAGCGCCCTACCAGCCAGATAACGACTGTGAAAATCGGGAACCGCAAATGGAACGCAATCGGCGCAAACCAGTATATCGGCATTTTTTAAAAACGGAGCATGCGGCGGAACCAGCATCATCTGAACCGGCCACTGCTGTAATTCCGATTGAATATTAACATGGCCACTCATTTTGTGGGGCGTGTTCAATTTCTCAAATCGGCGCATCGCCGAACCGGGACAACCGCCTCCGACCGCACCAATCGTATGCAATTGCTGAGGATTCGGCTGGGGTTTCTCCTCATGCTTGCGATTTAAGCCGGCCAGATGTTTCTTCACCGCCTCTTCATCGTATTCGGGAGCTTCGCGCTCGATGATAGAAATCGCTCCCTGGGGACATTCGCCTAAGCAGACCCCGAATCCGTCGCATAAACTATCATTAACCACTTTTGCCTTGCCATCTATAATCTGAATCGCTCCCTCGGCACAGGACATAACACAGTCGCCGCATCCGTCGCATTTGCTTTCATCAATTTCCACAATCTTTCGAATAGCCATATTTTTCTCCTGCCAACAGGTTATAAATTTTCTAAACCTATTATCGAGATAAATACAAAAAATGGCCTTGATTTAAGTCAAGAGATCAGATTTTTTCACCGTCGGCGATTAATTTTAATTTGTCTGGTTTTAAAATTGAAATGGTTTTCCCGCTGACATCAATTAGCCCCAACTCCCTCATTTTCTTCAGGTTGCGGGAAAGAGTTTCACTGATAGTCCCCAATGAATGAGCCAGTTCAGTCTTGGAGACATTAAGGGTGATTTGATTATCTTTGAATTCATACGATTTCTTAATTAAAAATGAGGCCAGCCGGGCGGAAACCTCTTTAAGAGATAAATCCTCGATCTGTTGATTGAACTCTCTGACGAATTTGGATAACGCGGAAATCATCTTCAATGAAATTTGGGGAGATTCGCCAATCAGATGAATAAAACTCTCTTTTGGGAAAAAAGCGGTCACCGAATCTTCGAGAGCAATCGCATTGGCCGGGAATATTTCATTGCCGAATATCGCCGCCTCGGCAAACATCTGCCCCGGATGGATCAGATGCAGAGTGTATTCCTTGCCCTCGGGCGAGGATTTATAAACGCGCACCAGTCCGGTCAATAAAGTATAAAAGCCGACAGCGAGGTCGCCCTCGAAAAAGATTATCTCACCTTTTTTAACATTTTTAATTAAAACAATACTGGCGATAGCCTCAAGTTCCAACTCATTCAGTTCTTTACAGAGATAACAATTGTGAAGCAGTCTTTGAGTATCCATTGAGATTAGTCCTAAATTAAAATGCCGAAGGGGGGACTTGAACCCCCACGCCCTTGCGAGCACTGCGCCCTGAACACAGCGTGTCTACCAATTCCACCACTTCGGCATTTTTAAAACGCGCTCAGGCCGGTAAATATAATCTTTTTTCCCTGAAGAGCAACAGATTTTTAAGAAGATTTCTTGATGATATAAATCTATTTGACTTGATTTCCTAAAAGGTTTTATCTTATTATCAATCAATGAAACCAATTCCTCCCATTTTAAAATCAAAGCCATTTTTAATATTTATTTCTGCATTGATTATTAGATTTATCTTTATGTTTTTTGTTTTAAATCAACTGTCCTTGGAAAAACTGTATAATATTGTGCCCGATTCCGTTAATTATTTGAATATTGCCCAATATTTTATTAGTGGAAATGGGGATGTCGAAATATTTTTACACGCCTTCGGTCCGGGCTACCCTGCTTTTCTTGCAATGATAATGGTAATTTTGGGCGAAAATTCAATCACCTGCATACTGATTCAAATATTATTATCTTCAGCAAGTTGCGCTATTTTATACTATATAGCGAAATTTTTGTTGAATGATGAGACGGTCGCAACAATCGCGGCATTTCTAATGGTATTATCTATGACTTCTATTTCTCTATCGGTAATGATACTATCAGAAACGGTATTTATGTTCTTATTTTCATTTGGGTTTCTAT
>JBDRRI010000065.1:0-7761 GCA_043825815.1 Candidatus Zixiibacteriota bacterium | reverse complement strand
ATTCGAAATTACAATTACTAACCGATTTGGAAATGTCTGTTAAAAATGAGCCTTAAAAGCTATAAAATTATTACTTTCGGATGTCAGATGAATATTGCCGATTCCGGGGTGCTTCAATCTATTATGGAGGCCAATGGCTATCTGGCAAGCGAATCGGAAAAAGAGGCTGATATTGTCATTCTTAACACCTGCTCGGTGCGTGACAAGGCGGAAACAAGGGTGTTGGGGCGTTTGTCGGAGTTAAGCCAGTATAAGCGCCTTGATTCAAACAAGAAAATCGTTGTGGTCGGCTGTATGGCTCAACGATTAGGTCAGCAGCTATTGGAAAAGGCACCCTATGTCGATTATGTCCTTGGCACCGATCGTCTTTTTGATCTTCCGCTGTATCTTCAAAATGGAAATTCAGGTACTGCAGTTAATACCGCTTTTGGCGAAGTTGAGATTGATAATGTGGTTCCTTCGCGGGACAGCCGGTTTGCATCATTCGTCACCATTTCACGAGGATGCGATAATTTCTGCACCTATTGTATTGTTCCATACGTCAGGGGACGGGAGAGGTCATACCCAATAAAAACAATTGTCGATCAGGTTAAGCGGCTGGTTGATGACGGTGTCCTTGAGATTACCTTCCTTGGGCAGAATGTTAATTCATATCAAGACGGCGGGAAGGATTTTACGGCCCTTCTCCATGAGGTGATAACAAACACTAATATAAAACGAATTCGTTTTATGACTTCGCACCCCAAAGATATGTCGGATAAGCTTATAGAATTAATAGGAACCGAACCCAAAATGATGCGGCATGTACATCTGCCTTTGCAATCCGGTTCCGACCGAATCTTGAGAAAAATGGGGCGGGCGTACACTTTCGAGCACTATTATTCGCTTGTGGAGAAGCTTCACTTAACAGCACCGGAGATCTCAATAACTACGGATCTGATAGTCGGTTTTCCGGGGGAAACGGAGGATGAATTTCAGGCGACGCTGGCGGCGGTCAGGAAGGTTGGTTTTGATTCGGCTTTTATGTTTCGCTATTCGCCCCGTCTGGGAACCAAGGCGGCGAGTATGGTTGATGATATTCGCGAGGAAGAAAAGATTCGCCGGCTGAATATTTTAATTGATTTGCAAAAAGAAGTTGCTTATAACAAAAATCAGGGGGAGATTGGCAGGGTTCATTCGGTTTTGGTCGATGATTTTTCGCGACGGGATGAACGCGTATTGAAAGGGAAAACCGGAGGAAACAAAACAATCCTATTTGTCGGCGAGGCTGACTTAATTGGAAGCATAATAGATATCAGGGTAAAGTCAGCCGATAGTTGGACGCTTCATGGAGATATGGTTGGTTGATATGATAGATATGGTAATTGCAATTTTATATGTGGTGGTTTCGGTCATTCTCTCGTTTTTCCTGATTTCGAGACTGAAAATAAATAGGACTAAAAATATCGGAAGCGCCGGATTTTTTTATTCCGGCCTAATCCTGATTTTCGTTGCAACTTTAATCAATCTCATCTCCAAACATCCCGAATATATCACATGGTTCCTGCCGGGCGTCTATCCGATTATATCATCTTTATTGGCAATCTTTTTTATTGGCGGCTCAATTTTGGCAATAATTGGACTGACTCTTCATTTCAGCTATTGGGATGATCGCGATTTTGAAGTTTCCAATCATCTTGATAAATTGCGGCTGATTGACAATATCCAGCAGGACAGTCATTATCCATATCCGATGCTGGAACTGCTTGATAGGGTTTTAAAAAATATGCTGGGCGGACTTGGGGAAGAGGCCGGTGCTATTTTTCTCCTTGATAATACGAAACGCAAATTTATATTGGCTACCAGTTCCGGTTTATCCCGAGAGGAAATTTCTTTATTGGAATATTATCCCTATGAGCGGAATATAGTAACACAGGCGATTGAAGATCAAACTCCATTGATAACATCGGATTTTCGAAGTCTGGGCGGCAAAGCGCAACTGGCGGCTTCGAACTTTCATTCGATTTTGATTATTCCTCTGTTATCGGGTAAAAACCGTTTGGGCGCAATCTTATTGTTTTCGCCGGAAGAAAGACATTATACAAAAGAACAATTATCAATTATTGGACCGATCTCGGAATGGTTGTCAGAGAAAATCGAGGTCAACCGGCTGAATAGAGAAATTTCCAAGGATCGGCGAAATCTGGAAAAGAAATCGGAACAGTTGACGGCCCTTTCTTCGCGATTGAAACAAATTGTGAGCATTAGCAGTGAGATACCAACGCCCTCAGAGTTTATAGAAAAAACGACCGGCTTATTTGGCGCGAGCGATGCCTGGTTAATTGGTCTCAATGCCGGCCGAATGACGATCTACGGAGGCACAGGCGGAGAGAACGAATTCTCTGATAGTTATAAATCAGCCCTGGTTAATGCCTTGAACCGTAAAAAGGCGGTTATCCTGAATCAGGAAGGCACTTCCGCGGAAGGTCAGAGTTATATTTCGCGATCTTCCCTGTTATTCCCGGCGGGTAACAGTAATGCCATCTTATTGAGAAGGACGGACGGCGTTTTTAGTGTCACTGATGATGATTTGCTGGTTCTGGAAATTATCGCCCGAATTGGAAGCATGGTAATTGCCAACGCTAAGACCGGTTTGATCAGCCATTCCCGCGGCAGGGGAGTAAAGCTGATTTCCGATATTTTGCAGCAGAAAATAACGAAAACACGACACGATAAGATAGTCGGTTCATTACTTTCCAAAATCGGCGAAATGCTAACCGATAATTTCATTATTGCGCTATTTAAACGAGATCGGGATAATTATAAGCAAATATATGATTCGCTTGAATCCGATTTATCAGAGGCAATTATTATTTCAGCCGGGGAAGGCTCAACGGGAAAGTCGGCGGCTCTTCGGACTGAAGCGGCGTTATTCAATTCCAAAGAGATTTCCGATAATGTTTCCGAATATTCGGATTCTAACCGGGAGAAACTGCTTCATTTATTCGGGGAGCGGTCCACCCCTGCCTATCACGGTGATTTCCCAATCATTATCAAAGACCAAACAGAATTTGTTGTGACCGTATTCGGTTTTAATAATTCACCGATGGAAAATATGGAGTGGCATCGATTATTATCTCTGCTATTTAATTTATTGAATCTTCGTTTCGAAATATCACTGGGCGAGTTGGGTGATAGAAGGCTGGAGACTGTCAAAACCGTCACATCTTCACAATTGATTGAGCAAATCGGAAATCTCAATAACAATCTGGCGGAAATCTCCGGTCATTGCCAATTAGCCAGGCAGGACCCGAACCTATCCGGTGGGCTTGACCGTATGCTGGAATCGATCTTATCGAAAGTGGATGAAAGCGCCGGAATAATAAACAGTCTGACTATCGTCGGCGATGAAAAAATATCAACGGTGCCTGATTCTATTAATCTAAAAAAAGCAATTGAAGATTTTTTTAATGAGAATCGGATTTCCGGAAATCTTCATATGGTGGATGGCCGCCCGATAACGGTTGAATCACAATTGGCCGAGACGCCTCCGATTAATGTCGATGGAAAAAAAGCGACAGAACTGATTTATACTGCCTGCCGTATAATTGCCGAAAAGATGAGCAATAAGGATTCGCTGTTGGTTGCCAATTATAAGGATAGCATTTATCTCTATCTTGATATAGTAAAAAGAAGCAATGAGTATTCCTTTTCCGAAAAAGTATCTGAATTCGGCCTATATGCTCCGCCTGAATCTTACGCCGGTAAACAAGTTGCTTCAGAGTTGCTAAAGCTGACAGCTATTCTATCGGCTGAATTGGCAGTAGATAATCAAAATCCTATTCCGGCTTTTTATTCATTTCGATTCAAACCTAATAATATCGGGAATATAAATGTTACGACGGTTACTGAAAAAGAGTCTTCAATTTTGGCCGTTGATGACCAGGCAATTATCTTGGATCTCCTGGCGGCGATGGGACAGTCATTGGGATACAAAATATATACAGCTAAGAACGGCCAAGAAGGTTTGCGACTTTTTGAAATGTTCCGTCCGGATATTGTCATATCCGATTTGGCCATGCCGGTTATGTCCGGGTGGGAATTGGCTTCACAGATAAAAAGTATTTCCCCGGGGACTCCGATAATAATTATTACCGGGTGGGGAGTCTCGGTCGATAAAGAACGTATGGCTAAAATCGGGGTCGATCATATTCTCTATAAGCCATTCAGACTTGAGCAATTATCCGACATTATCCAGCAGGTCCGACCTTCTAAAATAATACAATAAATTTACTTTATATTTTCGGAATTCTTCCGAAATCAGATATATGACTATATTAAAATACGAATCAGTAGACGCCATTGATATAACTGGCGAACTTGAAAAGAGAAATGATCTTTTCGCACTACCAGAATCGGTAGTGAAAATTCTCGAGTTGAGCGCCGAAGAAGATGTCAGTCTCGAGACGATAGCCGAGGTAATCAAAACAGATCCGGCTCTGACCGGAAGGCTATTGAAAATAGCGAATTCCTCCTTTTATGGAATGCATCGCAAAATGACATCGCCGATGGATGCGGTTATGGCTCTGGGGCTAACAACCGTTAAGTGCCTGGCCTTATCGGTCGCCATTTTCAATCATCATGAAGTTTCCAAAGACCTTAATATTGATATTAAAGGTCTTTACGGCGGAATTGTTTCCGCCGCAGCCGCTTGCCGCAAAATAGCCACTTCCTGCGAGTTTCCTGCGCCGGATGAAGCTTTTGTATGCGGGATGCTTTTTGATATCGGCCTTCTCTTTTATCTGCAGTACTACCCGAAATATTACGCGGAAATAATACGAAGAGTAAATGAAGGCGGTGATTGGTTCGAAGAAGAGAAAAAAGTTTTCGGGATCTCGCATGCCGAAACAGGAAGATTGATCGCTCTGAGATGGCAACTCCCAGAACATATTGCCAATGCTATTGGCAATCATCATTCGTTCGGATATAAAGATTCGGACACCCTTGATGATATTCTTCGTCTCGGAGTGGTGCTAAATCTCGATTTCAAGATCGGTCCAATAACTGAATTTGAGGAAAAAATCGCGAAAATTTCCAATATTTCCGACCGACTGGGGATAGGGGTCGAGGATCTTGATGAAATTTCCTCAAATACTCTCACGGAGACATTACAATTTGCCAAGATTGTCGATATCGACGTCGGTACCGCCGATGAATTGCTGGCTCGGGCAAATCATGAGATATTCAATTCCTATATGTCGATTCTGCGATTATTCAAAGAGCGCCAGGAATTGACGCGGCATATTCTTGATGAAGAACGGCAAAAGGGCATCGCTGATGCCAAAATGATTGCGATTTCGACTTTATCTCATTATATAAATAATTCTTCGATGATTATCTCGGGGCAGTCACAGGTTATCAGAATGCTATTGAAGACTAAAAGCGCGGAGGAAATTATTGCCAAGCTTAGCAGGCATCTGGATGTTATTGATGATTCCATAAAAAAATCAGTCGCGGTTATCGAAGAAATCTCAGAATTGAATTCTCTTGACGATATCGAATTTTTCGATCAATCTAAAATCCTCAATATTGATGATCGAATTAAAGAGAGATTGTCAAAAATAAAAGATATCTCTGTTTACAACCGAGGCGATTCCTTTTAGCAAGGAATCGCCTTTGGCGTTTCTTATTTAATTCCAAAAAACACTTGTCTTCAATCCTATCAGCTTTTATTCTGCTTTATGTTTAATAAACCTTAATTGGAGTATAAAATGAAACTATACGTGACACATACCGACAATATTGCCGTCGCGACTGATTCTTCATTTATCCTTTTCTGCAATCCGTCAGCTCTTAAGAAAAATAAACTCATTAAGAAATTGGATAGTCTGTCGGATGGTTTAATTTCCCGACTATACGAATCGGCGGAATTCGGAGGGAAAATAAATGAAAATGTTGTTCTTTATAATTACCCCGGCTTATCATGCGGTAAATTAATCCTGGCAGGCTTAGGGGATAAGTCATTGGATGGGTATGATCAGTACCGGCAAACTATGGGAACCTTGTCGATAATACCATCGATAAAAAAATCCACTACCATAGGCATATATTTAGACGAGTCGGTTGATATAGAAGCCGCGCAGGCTGTTGTCGAAGGCTTTAATCTGGGACGCTTTAAACTGGAAGATTATAAAACGGTTGAAAAATCTGTGAACCCAGACAGCAGTTTGAATTTTTATTTATCGAATAAAAAATATATTAATAAAGTCGAAGAGCTTGTTAATCGGGGTCAAATAATTAGCGAGGGTGTTATTTTGGCCCGGACATTAACATCCATGCCCGGTAATGATCTAACTCCCCGGCAGTTTGCTTCAAGAATTCAGAAATTAGCCAAGAAATATGATATTAAAAGTACGATTCTTGATGAAAAACAAATAATGGCGGAGAAAATGGGAGCTTTCATGTCGGTGGCCAAAGGGTCGTCCGAACCGCCTCGCTTTGCCGTATTGGAGTATAATGGCGGTATGGCGGGAGCCAAGCCGATTATGCTAATCGGCAAGGGGATAACGTTCGATTCAGGCGGGATATCGTTAAAACCGGCCCTAAAGATGGACGAAATGAAGGGGGATATGCAGGGGGCCGCGATAACAGTTGCCACACTTGTCACTTCGGCCAGATTGGGAATCAAACAGAATCTTATCGGCTTGATGCCGATGGCGGAAAATATGCCATCATCCAAAGCCACGAAGCCGGGCGATATTGTAACATCCCGCAAAGGCAAAACGATTGAGATAATCAATACTGATGCTGAAGGACGATTAATTCTCGCCGATGCTCTCGATTATGCCAATAAATTCAGTCCGCAAGCGGTTCTTGATATTGCCACGTTGACCGGTGCGGCAACATACGTTCTTGGACCGGGAGGAGTACCAATAATGGGAAATAACGCCAATCTTATCGACCGACTTAAAGTCGGATCAGTGTTATCTTCCGAGAAAGTATGGGAATTGCCATTATGGGAAAAATATACGGACCTTATGAAATCCTCAATTGCCGATCTTAAAAACTCCGGCGGAAAATATGCCGGGACAATTACGGCCGCCGCCTTTTTACAGGAATTTATCGGAGACTATCCATGGGCGCATATTGATATTGCCGCGGTTGATGTCGAAGCGGACGGACAGCCATATATACCCAAAGGCGTAACAGCGATAGGTATGAGACTGTTAATTGAGACTTTTTCAAATTGGAAAAAATTATAAAGTGATGCCAATAAAAAACCCGCCTTTGGGCGGGTTTTTTATTGATTAAATATCTATGCTATTTATTGTTTGACCAGGTTGGCGACATATTCAGTCCCGCGCCGGTTAACTGTTTCAAGCCATCTCCGGTAATATCAACAATCCAGATTGAACCATCTCCGGTCGCGAAAGTAATCCATTTGGAGCCGGGCGACCAGGATAACGGGTAAGTCTGCAAGGTTTGTCCGGGGGCAGGTTTATAGACGACATATTTCTCGGATAAATCCGGGGAGACGATATAAATGCCCTGACGGGACATATCGGTATCGACATAGGCAATCCATTTTCCATCGGGAGACCAAGCCGGAGCCGTGGCATTTCGAATAACTTTCACGGACTTTCCCAGATCCGAGGGAGCCAGAGTTTTACTATCCAAGGATGAAATCCCAATTCCCAAGGCCGAGGTTCCCTGATACATTACAAAGGCATACTGGTTGTTGGGTCCCAGAGTTGGCATAATTACATTTATCAATAATGAGTC
>JBDRRI010000064.1:0-20020 GCA_043825815.1 Candidatus Zixiibacteriota bacterium | reverse complement strand
CCCCCAGTTCAAGAAGCGAAAGCTTCTGTTTGATTAGTTTTTGTTGAGTAGTCATCTTATCTCCTTTAATTCTGTTTCTCAGAGATAAATGACTACTCGCTTTTTATGCAAGTGTCAAGTCAAGTCCGTCCTGTTACAATTCAATCATTGGACGCGCTTTGTTGTCGCCGGTTTTCTTATTGCTTCTCTTGCAATAATAATACCGTTGCTTATTAGATTTCTGCCTGATCTTATTCGTTGGACTTATGGCTATAAGAAATTTGATCTTACCGTAACGGCAACGGCAGTTACTGCAATTGGGGGACTTATTTCAATCGTATTTGCATTAAAAGCCGTCTGGTTACCTATATCAAAAAGCGTTTTTTATAGCACAAAAATACAAAACTTTAGAACAGAACCCAAAATACAGGACGAAGTTTTTAATAAATTTAAAATTCTTACTGAATGGTTAAAAAAGAAAAGGAATTTAAAGAATAAAGGAAAAAGTAAATGTCCGGAAAGAATGGTAATTTTTATAGATGATATCGATCGATGTCAACCAAATAAAATTACTCAAATTCTTGAAGCAATTAAAATGTTTATTAATTATGAAAATTTCGTTTTTATTCTGGCCATGGATGCACAGGTTGTCCGCATGGCGGTAGGGCAACAATACAAGTTTATTTCCAAAGATGTAGAGCGGTGGGGGCGGTTTTATTTAGAGAAGATAATTCAAGTACCGTTTGCTCTTCCGGTACTCGACGCTGAACTTCTAAAAAATATGAAAAATAAATTAATAAAGAATTTTATTGAAGCCGAAAAAGTTGATATTCGGGATTCCAATCAAAACGAATACGAAGGAAAAACCAAGACAACGGATGCATTATCACCTGATTCTGATAATTATTTAACTTCCGAAAGTCAAAAACGTACAACAAATAATGAAAATAACAAAACCACCAAGATTGGCGATGAGCCACAACAATTCCCAGTGATTAAGTCGGAATCGCAAACTGAATTAAACGATCAATTGGAACTAAAAATAACTCGGGAGGAAGACGAGTGGATCAATCAGTTTTTAAATGATGTCGACGATCTCTCTCCTCGATTGTTAATTAGATTTATTAACGTTTATCTGATTGCAAAACATATATATATTGTTAAAAAAGGGTATAACCCGCCAACCGAATTTCTCTATTGGCTCGCTTTTTCCGTAAAATATCCATTTGAAATTAAAGACATGAAAAATATGATATTAAAAAGTGTTGGGATTTTCAACAATTGGGAACATGTTTGTAACGAATTAGTGAAGAATTACACGGAAAGTAATAAATTGCCGAATGATACGATCAGGAATAATATACTAAATATAAAAATGACGATCGGACGGAAAATTACTAATCATAATATTATAAAAGACTTTTATGAGATTACTGACCTATTCAATCTCGTTCTCGATTAATCATAACACTGCGGCCGATATGCCCGCCGTATAGCCGGTGGAGAAAGCTATCTGAAGGTTGTACCCCCCCGTGTCGGCATCGATATCAATAATCTCCCCCGCAAAATACAGATTCTTAATCAATTTCGATTCCATTGTGTTCGGATCAATCTCATCGGTACTGACTCCCCCCTGCGTGATAATCGACTCATTAACCCCCCGATAGCCATAAACGTCAAATCGGAAATCTTTCAACCAATGATTCAGTCGCGCTCTTTCATCGGAACGAATCTGGGCCACGATTTTATCACCGTCAATTTTTGTCAGGGTACAGCAGACCGGTATCAAAGTCGAAGGTAATAGACCCTTTAGCATCGTTTTAAATTTACGACTGCCATACTGTTCGAAATCACGAATCAAGCGCGCCTCAAGTTTGTTTTCATCCAGTCCCGGTTTCAAATCAATTGAGATAGCGACCTCTTTCTTCTCATTTAAAGTATTAACCGCGTTTCGGGAAAGGGTCAGAATAATCGGACCCGACAGGCCAAAATGAGTGAAGAGCATCTCGCCCAGTTTTTCTTCAATAACGGTATTGTCCACTAACAATTTGGCGGTGACATTCTTGAGTGCCAATCCCTGCAACTGCTGGGCTGTCTCTCCTTTGGTTACCAATGGTACCAAAGAAAGTCTCGGTTGAACAATCGTATGCCCCATTTTTTCAGCCAGTATGTACCCATCGCCGGTCGAACCGGTTAGTGGATACGATATCCCCCCGGTTGTCAGGATGACCGCATCGGCTTTGTACTTCTTACGGCCCGTCTCCACCCCGGTGACCGTACCATTTTCAAGACTGACCCATTTAACCGGCTCATCGGTATACAGATTAACATTGAGTGCCTTCACCCAGTCAACCAGAGCATCCACTATATCCTCGGCCCGGTTGCCCTCGGGGAAATACCGCCCCCCGCGTTCCAATTCGATTCTGACCCCCAGATCATTGAAAAAATGCAAAAGATCGCCCGAAAAAAAATGGCTGAATGGCTGGCGCAAAAAATCCCGTCCGCCGTAGCAATGATTTAGAAAATCTTCAAGGGGGGCATTATTGGTCAGGTTGCATCGTCCTTTGCCGGTGATCCGAAGTTTCCGTCCGGGACGTTTCATCTTTTCCAGAATAAGCACGTCGGCCCCGCAGGCCGCTGCCTGCCCGGCCGCCATCAATCCGGCCGCTCCCCCGCCAATAACAATTACTCGTTTACCGGTCACTTATTTGGCCATCGCTTTCTTTCGTTTATCGGCGGGATACCGTTCAAGTGCATAGCGCAAAGCCGTTCGCGGCATCCGATCTTTGTTCTTCATAATATAATTGTAAACCTCGTCGGGAAATTTAAGACTGGCCTCCTTTAGCATCCAGCCGTACCCCTTCTGCACCATATCGTCCTCATCGGTGAGAAGAACATCGGCTGTTTTAAAAGCCTCTTCCAGAAGTTTACCATTTTTAAGAGAAACTATCAATCCGACCGCGGAGGCTCGCTTGTCCCATCGATTTTTCGATTTCGACCATTTGAATATTTTTGGCGTCAGTTCCGGGTAGTTGTTAATCAGACTGCCGAGCGCACCGGTACTCAGAACATCTGAGGAGCCCCAGTTGTCGACATATTTTTTAAACCATCGCTCCAGCCGCACAAAATCGCTTTTCTGAAGTTTTTTCTCAATCTTTAAAGCCCAATGAAAAGCAAAACCTCGCCCGTAGTGAAAATCGGATTCCAGAAATTTATCGCATATATCAAGTATTTCTTTCTTTGGTCGTGATTCGATTTCCCGGAAACAGAGCGCGGATATTTTTTTAAATATCGGCCCCTTTAAGTGATAGCGATGTTCCAGTTTTTCCTTAAAAAACTTTTGATAATCAACCAAGTTTTCAGGCTTGGTCACCTTTTTCACTTCCTGTTTGGCAAGTTCAAGTATATCCATCATAACCTCATTCGGTTAAAACCGCGGTTCCTGAGGCGGAAACCATTAGCATATTGCCGCTTCCCGATGATATTGTCTCATAATCCAAATCAACACCCACAACCGCATTGGCACCCATCAATTGCGCCTGCTCGCACATCTCCCGGACAGCCACATCTTTGGCTTTACGAAGCTCTTCCTCATAGGCGGCCGATCGTCCGCCGACAATATCGCGGATTGAAGCAAACAGGTCCTTGAAAATATTGGCGCCCATAATCGCCTCGCCGGATACCAAACCAAAATATTTTACAATTTTTTTATTTTCGAAAGTCGGGGTTGTCGTAACTAACATATTAATCTCCTTCCATTTGATTTCTCAAAATAACGCATAAAATTTTTACAAACCACACAAAAAGTGATGGCAAAACAAAACCAAATCAATTCTTATTCGTTTAACAAATATACAAATAAAACAATAACTTATTCGGGAAAAACAATGGAAAAGAAAGAACATCTGAAGGATACTTTCGGTTCAAATCAAAGAGCGGCTAAGGCTTTGCTCAATGATATCACCGAGGAGGAATCAATTAACAATGCCCGCGGCCTGACTAATCATATTAAATGGCAAACCGGACATATTGCCTATACCCTCGATGCCATGGTTCGGATTCTCGGCGGCAAGGCTGTTTTGGCCGAAGAGTGGGCGGCGCCCTATAGAGGCGGAGTGGAACTGGCCAAGGATAATACCGTTTATCCGCCCTTTGCGGAAATCCGGGGTAATCTTTATAAACTTTATGACCGACTCAATGAACTGATTGAAAATGCAAGCGATGATTTCCTTAATGGAATCGCCGAACTATCCAATGATTGGAAGGCCCAGCGTTTTAACAGCCTGATATTTTTCTGCAAACATGAGTTTTATCATCTGGGGCAGATAGCCATTATCCGTAAGCACCTCGGACGCGACCGCGCTTTCGGCTAAGAGGTTGCGCGGAACCTTTGCGCCATAACGACGCCGATAATAATCAATGCAAATCCGGCGTAACCGAGCGGCGAGATCGTTTCGCCAAAAATGAAAAAGCCAATAATAATGGCATAGATCGTCCCGAGATAATTGAATATCCCGATATTCGAGGCGCGGTCGGCCTGGAAGGCCTTGGTCAGATATATCTGCGCCACGGTTGTGGCCAGTCCGACCAAAAATAAAATAATATATTCGTACGATATCGGCGTCACCCAATGGAATATCGTATAAATACCTACTATTGGGAAAGTCACCAACGGGAAATAAAAAACGACCACTAACGGATGATCGTAATCTTTGAGTTTACGCACGAAATTATAAGCCAGAGCCGCACCGATAGCTGAGGTTATGCCGACTGATAATTCCGGAATCGTTACCCGGGTATCGAATCCTTTAACCATAATTACACCGGCGAAAGCAATGATAAAAAAAAGCCATTGGATTCCCCGCGCCGATTCCTTGAGAAATATAGCCGATATGATTATCGTAAATATCGGCGAGAGATATTGGATTGTCACCGCCGAGGCGAGCGGCATTGTTTGAACGGTATAAAAAAAGCAAACCAAAGCAATCGTCCCGGTTATCCCCCGCAAAAGCAAATATTTTTTATTATTCCCCCACGGGTTCAAACCTCTTTGCTTGATCATAACATAGCCGATAATCAAGGTAATAAAAGCCCGGAAAAGGACAATCTCGTGGGCGGGAATCCGATCAAGATATTTCACTCCGATATTCATCAAGGCAAAGAAGAAGGTCGAGATCATTATATATTTTATGCCGGGCGTCAGCTTAAACAATCGGGTTCCTTTCATTTTCAAATAGCCAAGATAATGATTTAATTAATACGGTCAAGGGAGATAAAGTGGACATTTTTTATTTTCCCCTTTACAAAACTGGATAAAATAATATATTGTCGGTATAATCAACTACTTTCAGTAGACAGGGAGGCCAAAATGTCAAGGATTTGTAAATTATTAGTTTTGGTAATTTTCGCAACTTCTCTTATAACTATGTCGTGGGCAACCGAGATTCATGTTCCAATTGACTTTGAAACAATTCAGGAAGCTATCGATAATTCAACGGCCGGAGATACTATTCGGGTTTGTGGCGGAAAATATTACGAGTATATCGATATTAATAAGCAATTAACTTTAATCGGCGACGGTTCGGCGATAACATCGATTATCGGTTCCGATAGCGGCGATGTGGTCAAGATCACTGCAAATGGGGTCAATTTTAAAGGTTTTTCGGTAACGGGAAGTGGGGATTTATCGGCGGTAAATGAATATTGGGATGCCGGGTTGCATATCAAGTATGTTGATAGTTGCAGTATAGAAAATTGTCTATTCGCAAACAACCTTGGTAGCGGCCTGGCTTTACATGATGGCTATTATAATGCCATTTCTAAATGTATTTTCAAAGACAATCATATCGGCTTGAATTTCCACTCGATTGATTCAACTGGCTGGCCATGGAAAAGTAATCTTTATAACCAAATAACCGGAAATATATTTTTAAATAATGAGGATTTCGGAATTGCTTTTTTACATGGCATGGATTACCACAGATATAACGAAATACATACTAATATTTTCCGAAATTGCGGCATTTACATGATATTGTCGGGTTCCAACAATGTTTCTTACAATGAAATAATCAACTATGAGGGATATGCGATTTATAAAGAAGTATGTGACGGAGGCGGATCATATAATTCTTTTCATAGAAATTATTTCTTAAATGAGAATGGAGATAGCTCTCTTGCCTTCAATCTTATCGAAGAAGGTGGTTACGATAATTGGTATTACAATTATTGGCTTGATTATACCGGCGTCGATGAAGATGAAGATGGATATGGCGAGGAGTGTTATATGCTCGATAGTTGGGATTGGCAATATGCTTACGATTGCATGCCTAAAATGGCCATGCCCGATATCGATGCTGATTCTATTGCCGATACGCTTGATAATTGCCGTGATATGGCCAACACTGATCAGACAGATGTTGACCAGGATTGGGTCGGCGATGCCTGCGATGATTGTATCGATTCCGATTACGACGGTTACGGAGATTTGAATCAACCGCAAAACAGTTGCCCGGTGGATAACTGCCCGTTTGTGTATAATCCCGATCAGATCGACGATAACGGCGACGGAATCGGTGACGCCTGCTGGCTACCTTGCGGCGATATGAATAAAAGTTGGACGGTCAATATTCTGGACGTTACCTATTTGATCGCCTATCTTTATAAAAGCGGACCGGAACCGTTGATGATGCAGTCAGCCGATGTCAATAAAGATATGGTCATCAATATCCTTGATATCACCAAGATTATTGGATTTCTATATAAAGGTAATGATCCATTAATATGTCATTTTGCCTGGCCGGTGGAATAGATAGAATATTTATTCTTGACAAAATGGAATATTTTGCGTCCTTTTAGTTAAGGAGGCGGCGAAATGAAGTATTTTCTGTTTTTTCTGATTGTTCTCTTTTCTTTCTCATCCGGTTTCGGAGCCGATTTTATTCTTGAATCGGAAATACTATTTAGCAATCTTCCGCAGTATACCGGCTCGATATCGTTTGTCGATCTTGATGGTGACGGTTACGATGAATTGATTTTTGAAAACGATGACTATATCACAAGTTATTCACTCCGTTATGCAACCGAAATAGAATCATTTACCAAAAAGAACGACACTATTCTCCGCAAATATGCCTACGGCTATCTCGACGATGATACGTTATTGGATTTTGTGGAGGTGTTTCGGTGGTATGATGGTCCCGAAGCAATTTCAGGTTATTATCTCGAATATCCGGTTCATATCAAAATGCTTCAATACTTGAGTAATATCGGCTATACATCATCTGACACTGTTACTTTGTTTACTTCACCCGGAAGTAGTGGCAAATATAGCAATATTCTTGGTATAGAGAATACCTTCATTGATGATTTAAATAATGATGGAGAATATGAGTTATACTGGAAACAGCTCGTTGATAAATTTTGGGGACAGGAATTCGTATTATGGTATTACAAGCAATACTATTTGGACAATTGCTACTTATTGGAACAAGATACGACTATTCAGATGGATTGGATGCCATCTCACTCCAATATCATATATAGTCCATATACATCGGGAGATACGCTAAAGGCATCTTTTCAGCCGGTTAAAAGTGGTTATTTATATCAATCGCATATTGATGAGCTTGAATCAACATGGATACAATTACATGAGTATATTGGCGATTCGCTAATTTCGACCAAGGATATTAAAAATATACTGTTTTGTGATGGTGAGTTTCAGGAGTCCAAAGCTAAACTGAAGAGTTTTTGGCTAAACGAAATTAACTCGGCATATAGTAATTTTGAAATACTTTCTTTTGTTGAGCATTCTGTTTTAACGCACTATCCAATGTGCTTTGATTATACATGGGAATTAATTTTAAGTAACCTCTCCAATCCTGATTCGCTTGAAACCATCTGGTCGATTGAGTATGACGAGGACCCGCAAATACGGTTTATGATGTCTGACGAAAACTATCCTGACAAGTTTATGGTGGTCAAAAATGACTATTCTTATATACACAGCGGAATCAATGGCGAAATTCTCGATTCAACAATATCTATAAATTCTACTGAAACTATGCTCGATTACCGCGCGATTGGTCCATCGGGGAATAAATATCTGATAACATATTCTGACTATACAATGAGATTTTATTCGGTCGATCAGGTGCTCGATGTCAACAATGACAGCGGCGAATCATTAATTCCGAAGTCATTCGTTCTGGGTCAGCCATATCCAAACCCGTACAATCCTGAGGTGACCATCCCGCTTTTATTGCCGGTCAAGACTCATTTAACCGTCGAGGTCTACAACATTCTGGGACAGAGGGTTATAACACTCTATAATCAAGAGGCGCCGTTCGGCGAAATGGAACTTAACTGGAATTCCGCGAACTTGTCCTCGGGCTTATATTTTATCCGCGCCGTAACTAACAATGAAACCGCCACGGTCAAAGCAGTTTTGCTCAAATAAAACTCTTTCCAATTCTTCTTAAATTTCCTAATTTGATTTCGAATTTTAACGATTTGGAATAACTTAATAATGACTCAAAAGAAGAAAAAAGGATATTTCATAACATTCGAGGGGATCGATGGTTGCGGAAAAAGCACCCAACTTGATTTAACCGCAAAACTTCTAAAAAAAGAAGGGATTAATCCGCTCGTCCTCCGGGAACCCGGCTCAACGCCGCTTTCCGAACGAGTCAGAAAAATCCTTCTCGATAAAAAGCTAACCATCAACCCGCTCTCGGAACTTCTATTATACGAATCGGCCCGCGCTGAACTGGTTCGCGAAATAATCGGCCCCGCCATTGAAAATGGACAAATTGTCGTCTGCGACCGGTTCTATGATTCCACGACTGCCTATCAAGGCTACGGCCGGAAACTTGATATTAGCCTTATCGAAAAACTCAACGACGAAACGGTCGGGAAATACAAACCAAATCTGACCTTTCTAATTGATGTTGACTTAAAGACCTCGCTATTGCGGCGTAAAAAAGAAGCCGATCGGCTGGAAAAAGAATCAAAAACATTTTTCAATCGGGTCCGGCGCGGCTTTTTAGAAACGGCCAAAAGTGAGCCGAAAAGAATAATCATTATCGACGGACGGCAATTGATTGAAAAAATATTCGATGAAATTAAAGTGATTATAGTCAAGAAGCTAAAATTATGAACGAATCCGAAATCCTCTTCTCCTCAAAAAAAACAATCTTCTGGGCTATCGGTCTTTTTTTAATACAAATTATAGCGATAACCGGTCTTTCATTTTATGTAATTACCGACAACGATATTTATTATCCGCATCGCCTGGTCAGTTCGCTGGAATATCTCGATTATTTTTACGATGGCGATATCAACCGAACGGAACTGATTCAACAGGCCCGTACGGCTATTTTCGAAGAACTCGATCGGTACAGCGGTTATATTGAACCTAATCTGATGGGTATGGTAACCGAGGAGTTCACCGGTGCCTACAGCGGCATCGGCATTACCGTCATCCCGACCGAAAGCGGTCTATCGATCATGTCTGTTCGCGAGGAGGGTCCCGCCGGGCAGGCCGGGATCCAGACCGGCGATGTCATTATCAGAGTCGACAGTACCGATCTGGGCGAGGGTGTCTCATACAGCGCTCTGTCGCTTCTTCGCGGCGAAGAGGGAAGCCCGGTCAAAATTATGGTTTATCGGTACGGCCTCGCCGACACGCTTGAATTCGAGCTGATTCGAAAAAAACTCGATCTGATCCATATACCGTATGCCGGCATAACCGACAACCATAATCTTTATATTCGCCTGGCTGATTTCGAAGCCGGATTGACTTACCAATTGCAGGATGTAATCGACACTCTCTTCGAACCGAACCGGGGCAGTATAAATGGAATCGTTCTCGATCTTAGGGGTAACCCGGGCGGCCTTTTGGGTGAAGCAATCGCCTCGGCTGATCTATTTTTGGATAAAGATCATCTGATTGTCGGTACCAAGGGAAGATCCAAATGGGCCGATCGAACCTTCTATTCCAGCGGCGAAGATATTACTGATGGACTCCCTATGGTTATTCTGGTCGACCGAGGCTCGGCCTCATCGGCCGAAATTTTGTCGGGCGCACTCCGCTATGCCAACCGCGCGGTTTTGGTTGGCGATACCACCTATGGCAAGGGGTTGGTTCAACAGTACTCCGGGTTTTCCGATGGTTCCGGAATGCGGCTGACCACGTCGCGATACTATTTCGAGGGAGGGACATTCCTCAACAATCCCGAATCTAAAATAATTGATTCGGCCGCCGGATTGGCGCCGGATTATTATATAAAATCAATCGCCTCCAATAAATTCCCCCGTGAATTGGAAAATTCCCTGCTCCTGCGAGAGTTTGCTCTTCAAAACGCCGATCAAATCACGATGTTTAAGCCGATGAGCAATAATGCCGAACAGCTTTTTTACAAATTTATTGAATTTACGCACGACAACGGATTCGAATATAAATCGGATATGACCGAATTGGCCGGACTGACCAAAGATGTTGTTCAATTCGGCAATTACGACCACAAAACATTGCAGGCGATTGACAAAATATATAAACTTGCTATAAATTCTGACCAGACTGCTTTTGAAGAATATAAAGACTATATTAAAACGCGGCTCTTTCAGATTGCACTGGAGATAAAAGTCGGACTTCCTGAAAGCTACCGCTCGGCGATAATACCATTCCGAACCGAAATAATACTGGCTGAAAAAATCATAGCCGACAATCCGAAAATGAGCCATGAGTAAAAACGGAATCATCATCTTCTCCGATTTCGACGGCACTTTCGCCGAAAAAGATATCGGCTACCGGATTTTCAAGCATTTTTCGGGCGGTCAAAGCGACGCTATTGTTAAAGACTGGAAGGCCGGACTTATCAGCCATCGCGATTGTCTTCTTCGCGAAGCAGAGCTTGTCAGCGTCTCCGAAACGGAATATTATCAATTTATCGATCAATTCGATCTGCGCGAAGGCGCCCGGGAATTTTATGAGCAAGCCGTAAAAGCCGGTATTGAATTTTATCTGCTATCCGATGGAACCGATCTATATATCCGGCATATACTGAATAAGAACGAATTGAAAAATATAAAATACTTTGCCAATAAAGGACGGATAAACGGCCATAAACTGACTCTCGGACTGATAGATGAAAATCCGTCCTGCGGGCGATGCGGAAGCTGTAAAGGCGAACGGATTGAGGAGCTCATTAGAAATCGTAAACCAAAGCCACAAGTTATCTTTATCGGCGACGGACTTTCCGATATCTGCGCTCTTTCCCACTCCGATCTGATTTTCGCCCGGGGTGATCTTCTGCAATATTGCCGCGATGAAAAGATGTCTGTCATTGCTTATAAAAGTTTTTTTGATATATTGAATCAGTTGAAAAAAGCCGGTCTTTGGCCGGATTAAGATATTTAATAAAAATTGGAGATAGATTATGAAGGCGATAATTATGGCGGGAGGATTCGGAACCCGTCTAAGGCCGCTGACCGTTAATATTCCGAAACCGATGGTATCAATCGGCAATATTCCAATGATGGAACATGTTGTCAATGTTCTTAAGAGGAATGGAATTACCGAGATGGCCTCGCTTCTTTTCTTCCAAGCCGATGAGATCAAAAACCATTTTGGAGACGGCCACAGATTTGGCGTCAAAATGGATTATCTTCAGCCGACCGAGGATTACGGAACGGCTGGCGCGGTTAGATACGCTGACACCTATGTCAATGATACAATCTTGGTCATTTCCGGAGATGTCCTGACCGATTTTAATCTGGAAGAAGCCATTGAATGGCATCGCCGAAAACAATCGGAGGCGACTATTCTTCTCACCCGCGTCGAAAATCCTCTGCCATACGGTATTGTTATTACCGATGAGGACGGCCGGATTATACGCTTTCTCGAAAAACCATCGTGGGGCGAAGCCTTTTCCGATACTATCAACACCGGCATTTATATTCTCGAATCGCATACGATACGATTAATTCCCCCAAAAACAAATTTCGATTTTTCTCAAAATCTGTTTCCATTGATGCTTTCTAAAAAGATGGGACTGATGGGCATGATTATGGAGGGTTACTGGAAAGACGTTGGTAATATCGATGAATACGCTCTGGCTCATCAGGATCTCCTGTCCGGTCAAATAAATCTGGAATTGGGAAAAAATCATAGGAAAGAGGGCGATGCCGATCTTTACCTCGGTAAAAACGTCCAACTCGGCGAGGATATCAAATATGAGGGAGTGGTTCTTATTGGCGACAATGCCGTTATCGCCGATGAAGCCAAAATCAATAATTCGGTAATCGGCGCCCGGACGAGGATAGGTGGCAGTACCGAAATTAATAATACCGTCATCTGGTCGGATACGATTATCGGAGCGGAATCGCAGATGGACCGTTCAATAATTTGCTCCCGGGTTAATATCGGTGATAATGTCGCTCTGCTCGATAATGTTATTGTCTCCGATGACTGCTCCATCGGCTCCGATGCCACAGTCAAGGCCGGATGCAAAATATGGCCAGGGAAATCGGTCGATGAGGGCGCCATTGTATCATCCTCCCTCGTTTGGGGCGAAAAATGGAACCGGGAACTGTTCACGCAGTCCAAAATAACCGGGCTGGCCCTTAAGGAAATTACACCGGAAATGACTGTGAAACTGGGCGGCGCGTTTGGCGCCTTTCTGGGACAGGGCAAAAAAGTGGTTACCAGCCGCGATTCCTCGGATACCTCCCGGCTTCTTAAAAGATCGCTCATAGCCGGACTTCTCGCCGCTGGGGTAAACGCCGATGATCTGGAAATGATGCCAATTCCGGTTGTTCGCTATGCTCTTAGAAATGAAAATTATGCCGCCGGCGTTTATTTTCGCCATAACCCGATTAATTATAAACTGATTGATATAATATTTTTCAATGGTGATGGACTCGATATGCCGACCGTTAAACTGAAAAAAGTGGAACGGATGTATTTTGGCGAAGATTTCCGTCGTGCTGATCTCGATGAAATTGGACACCTCGATGCGCCCTTAGGCGTCCTCGAAGATTATCGCCGCGATTTTTTGTCAATGATTAACCCGAATGTCATCAGGAAAGCCGGTTTTAAGGTCGTCGTTGATTATGCCAACGGCGGTTCCAGTATCGTTTTCCCAACTATTTTTTCGCAACTGGGTGTTAATCTGGTTGCTCTTAATGCCTATCTCGATCCGCGCCAGTACACCCGGCATCCCGATGAACTTCAACAGTCCATAGTCCAGTTATCGTCGATCGTGAAAACACTAAATGCCGATATCGGATTTTTAATCAACTCCGCCGATGAAAAACTGACGGCCGTTGATGAAAACGGGAAACTAATCGATAATCAATTAATGCTTCTGATTGTTATTGACCTTTTTCTCAGAACTCATTCCGCCAAACGAATCGCCGTCCCTGTCGCCGCCTCGATGGGTGTCGAAAAGATAGCCGCGCAGTATAATGTCGATGTTATGCGCGTTGCTAACTCACACCTGGCCATGATGGAAGCTCATCAACGGGGTGATGTCGATTTCGTGGGCGGAACCCTCGGGGGATATATTTTCCCTAATTTCCAGATGGGCTCCGATGCTATTTTATCAGCGGTTTATATCCTCGAAATGCTGAGCCGGGAAAAAATACGTCTCGGCCAAATTCGAATCCATTTTGAAAATTATATTATGAAAGAAATCTCTATCCCCTGCCCCTGGTCCAAAAAAGGACAGGTCATGCGAAAGCTCATTACCGAAACAGCCTCCAAAGAAAGACTTCTCATTGACGGCGTTCGGGTTTATGAAAATGGGGGTTGGGCTTTGGTAACGCCCGATAATATGAGTGCGGCCTTTAGAATTTTGGCCGAATCGGAATCAAAAGAATCGACCGATGAACTTATCAATCGATATAAAAATTTGGTCGAACAGGCTCAAGAGTAAAAAAATCAAGCGCCACCAAAATTTTCAAGTTCAGTGGCGCTTGAAGGGCAATAGGTTGGGAATCTTATTGCTATTACAAAGCACGCTTTTGCTTAAATGTTTCTCTTTAATCTATTTTACTCCATTTACCGACAAAAGGTTTCAAAATTCGATTTTTTTAGGTCTTTTTTAAAGAATTTTCTATTTTGCCGTTTATTGGCTTGATTTCGGGTCGAATTTCAATATTATGAAATCTTTGGAAGAGAACATATAGCTAAAATCCAATGATAGCCGTATCTACGGTGTTAACAATACATTTTGAGCGGATTTTTCGCAGGAGGTTAAAATGGATTATTTCCAACGCACCAAAATTGCCCGCATTCTGGTCGATGAAGAGATCGGCGCGGGTAGAGAAGTAATTATTCTCGGCTGGGTGAGAACAATTCGAGATTCCAAGTCAGTCGTTTTTATTGAAATCAATGACGGCTCATGCATGGGTAATCTTCAGGCGGTGGTTAATAATCCGGATAATTTTCCTGAAATCAAAAAAATCATGACCGGAGCGGCGATCAAGGCGGTCGGCAAATTAGTAGAATCCCCGGCCCAAGGCCAAAAAGTTGAACTGGCTATTGAAAAATTGGAGCTGATTGGCGAGGCCGATCAAACCTACCAATTGCAGAAAAAAAGACACTCCTTTGAATATCTTCGGGATATTGCCCATCTGCGCATGCGCACCAATACTTTCGGCGCCGTTAATCGGATTCGCTCCAAGATAGCTTACGCAATTCATAAATATTATCAGGAGCGCGGCTTTTACTATTTGCACACCCCGTTCATTACCACCTCCGATTGCGAGGGAGCCGGCGAAATGTTCCGGGTGACTACTTTCGATTTGAATAAGGCGCCCGAAGATGCTGGCAAGATCGATTTCAGGCAGGACTTTTTTGGAGCAGAGGCGTTTCTGACCGTTTCCGGTCAACTTGAAGCGGAAATTGGTGCTCTGGCTTTATCAGATGTTTACACATTCGGGCCGACTTTTCGCGCCGAAAATTCCAACACTACCCGCCATGCCTCGGAATTCTGGATGATTGAACCGGAAATGGCTTTCTGCGACCTGCAGGAAAATATCGATATTGCGGTTGATTTCCTGAAATTCCTGTTTAAGTATGCTCTCGAAGAGTGCGCCGATGAAATGGAGTTTTTCGGCAAGTGGATCGATAAGGAACTTCATAAAACACTCGAACATGTTGTAAATTCGGAATTTGAACGACTCCCGTATACAGAAGCGGTCAGACTGCTGGAAAAATCGGGCGAGAAATTTGAATATCCGGTCGGTTGGGGCGAAAATCTTCAATCGGAACATGAGCGCTATCTTGCCGAAAAAGTTTTCAAACGGCCGGTCTGCGTTTTTGATTATCCCAAAAATATCAAAGCCTTTTATATGCGGGTCAATGATGATCAAAAAACGGTGGCGGCGGTCGATGTCCTCGTGCCGAAAATCGGTGAGATTATCGGCGGCTCCCAGCGCGAAGAGCGTTACGATGTCTTGATGGCGCATATGAAAGCAAAGGGATTGGATACTGATCTTTATGATTGGTACTTTGATCTTCGAAAATACGGCTCCGCCCCGCATTCCGGATTCGGACTCGGCTTTGACCGTCTGCTGATGTATATCACCGGGATGACGAATATCCGCGATGTCCAGCCTTTCCCCCGTGTTCCCGGTTGGGCGAGGTTTTAGATTGATTTCTGCATGGGTTTGGTTTTCGACCAAACCCTTTTTTTACATAATCAGTACCAGTTTCCCAATCTGCGTTCGGGTCGGTGATACAACCGTCCAGTAATATATCCCCGATACTGGCGCCTGAGTGTTACGCGTAATCACATCCCATTCATCATGCATACATTGCGGCGAATCGGCCAGGCAATCATGGTCGATTTCCCTTACCAGATCGCCATCGAGGGTATAAATCCGGATGGTGCATCGGGGCGGAAGATTGATAAAATGAATAGAACGGGCGCGATCATCAATCTGGTTTTCATCACCCAAACCTTCAAATCCTATCTCCCGGTAAGAGCCATCGGCAATATACGGATTCGGATAAACTATGACATCGAGATTATTTTCTTCGACAATACTATTTTGAAATTGGGGATATTCGGCCACCGCGTTCATTTTCGGCGAACTCTCCAGCGATGGCAACCCGCTTTTTGGAGAACCGAAATCAAAGGCGGTCACGGACAGATAGTACAACCGCGATGGAAGAATATTGTTGAAAAGATACTCGTACTCAAAATATTTTAATTGACCCTCATCAGTCAGTTCATCAGGACAGCATAAAAGAGCCGAGTCAAGATTTAGAGTCGTTGGATAAGCCTGATCGGGAAACCGCTTATGTATCTGATTCGGATTGTCCGCCTCCGACAGATTCCAATCCTGCGGCATAAAATAGAATAAAGAATCACCGATATAAAACAACTGATCGGACCCGAGCAGTTCCGGATGCAGATTGAAATCAATGCCATATATATTTTTGACGGCCTCGCCCGAAAAGGGTGGGTCAAGCACCTGCCAGATTGACCGGTCATTTATCCAGATATATTTGGTATAATCCTCAATATCATACGACCCTAATAGTACATAATCGGCCACTTGCGGCGTCAGCGAGTAGTACACCCGGTATCCCTCAAAATCAATCAGATTACTGAAACGATCACGGGCCGTCTCGGTCAAATAGCCATTCCATTGGACAGTCAAAGTCCCGAACGACCCGATCGAATCATACGATGGGACGACCCTCAGTTCCGGCGGAGGTGGAGGCGATGCTCCTCGAAAATCAGGAACCCCATCGCCTTCGTACCAAAGCGTATCAAAATCGCTGATTTCGATGCTTGTATCGACGACCAAAATCGGATCGATCTGCACCGTATCCAGAATGTAGGCCGTATCACCGCCGCAGATGCGATACTTTCCGAATAAATCATCGCCATCGGTATCAACGCCCGGATTATCATAAATCCAGGATGCCCACATCGTATTCAAACCGAAATCGGAAAAATCAAGCTGATCATAATACGCTTCGGGCGAGGCCGGCTGGGGACGAAACAATCGTGCCCAGGCGTCGCAATCATGATGAAGATTCTCGCCGTGAACATAGGCAAAGCTGACCGGAAGTACTTCGCCGGGACTGATATCGAACGGACCAAAGGATAGTAGAAACCGGGTATCATAGCCATCGGCAAAATTGACCATATCCCCCGAAGGCGGCAACCAGCCCTCGGCTGAATGATCCTTGGCGCTGAACAACTGATCGTAATCAAACTCCTTATGACGCATTACATAGTATTTATTGCGGTCGCCCTCCGGCGTTCCCAAAAAGCCGCCAAAATCTCGAAAAGGATCATCGGGTCGACCGGCCAGACGAGGTCCGAAATCGAGAGAAGCATTGCCGTTGGATATCCACCAGTTGAACGAATAATTCAGTGAATCGGACGGCGTTCGAACAACTCTGATACCGGCCACCGAAGTCATCTCAAAATTGTTGGGGCATCCCTCATCTTCATTATGCGAACCGTCGTTGTCGGCAATCCAGGCCGTATTTATCGTATCCCGAAATCCGCATCCATAGGGCGAGACAATCGACTCCCGAAATCCGCAAATATCATCCTGAAACTCATCGGGAATGACGCCGTTCAGCCGTCGGCATTCGGCATCGAGATAAACCGCCATATATACTTTATTCAATTCGGTCCGGCCAATATTCTTAATCGAATAGTCGAAAAGGATAAAATCTTCGGCATATTCATACGACCAGGCGTACGAGCGCTGAGTGATTTCTATATTCAATGGTAAATGAGGACGGCCATCGGTCGGGTCCGACTGTACATAGCTCGGATCCGTGACCGTATCGGTATAAACCGCAATAAAATCCTGTTCCGAGACGGCCAGCTCATCGTTGGGGTCGGAAATAGAATGAGACTCAATAGCACCGTCGGGATAGCCATCTGGCCACATCTCGCGCGTGTATTGCCAGCCGTCGGCCCCGACTGACACCAGCGTATCTCTGCCGACCACCGCTCCAATCCAAAACGCTCCGGCGAATATATATTTAATGTTGCCCGGATAGGGGTACACTCCCGAAGGCGCCGGCAATCCGGTTGTCGGATCGGCCTGGTCGCCGATAAATCCGGTTCCAAACGAGCCCTGATTGGATATTGTCACGCCCAGTTTGCCGACATTATGCACTTTAAAATCGACATAAGGCGCATCTGTTGTGGTTTTATTTACTGTTATTGGAAATTGATTATAATCATACAGAGCCCGACCCAAAGAAACGGAAAACAACAATAGGAATGTAATGCCAGTAAGAATTATTTTTTGAATAATGCCGGCCATCATATCTCCGTAGATTCGGTTCGATAATCTAATAACGCATAACCTCTCTTAATATAAATAGCTTTTTTTAAATTCAAAGTCAATGCGCTGTTTCGATTAGTACAAAAAGATAAGAACGACCCCAATAACCGCAACCACAGCTCCGAACAGCGCGCGGAAGGAAACTTTTTCTTTATAGAAAAGAATGACCAGCGGAAGTACTAAAACTGGCACCGTCGCCATAATCGCCGCCGCAATTCCCGCTTCGGTATTCTTCACCGCCACTAATGATAGCCAGACACCCAGAAACGGTCCGCAGATTGATCCACCCAAAATCAGCCAGCCTGATTTGATATCCTTGAGCTTTTTTAAGGTCGCCATATTGTCGCGCCGAATTAACCCAATCAGCCAAACCGCAATCGTCGCCGCCACCATTCTGATAAATGTGGCCGGCAATGGAGCCAGCGAATCAGCCATTCCCATTTTGGCCAGAACCAATCCGGTCGCTTGCCCAAGCGCACCGCCAAAGGCCAGAAGTATCCCCAGAGTTTGTCGATTATCTTTTGGCGCTATTATACCGTTAACGCTCTGTCGCTCGGAGATAACCCACCAAATGCCGCCGATTGTCAATAAAATACAGCAGATCGAAAAGAAACCAAGCGTTTCGCCCATCAGGAACCAGGCAATGATGGTCGTCAGAATCGGTGTAACGGCGCCAATCAGTAAAGTTTTACGAGTTCCTAAAATGACAAAAGCGGAAAACAGGCAAAGATCACCCAGCGACAATCCAATAATACCGCTTAAAATTAGGAAAAAATATGATGATTGCGAAACACCCGATGGAACCAAACGGCCATCGAGAATTAAAAGCATGGTGCTTAAAAATATTACTGCGGCCGGAATACGGATTTTATTAAGATGATATGAGCCGATTCTCTTTGAGGCCGAAGTGAAAAAGATCGATGTAAATGACCAAAGAACCGCTGTCGAAAGCGCCGCTATTTCACCCCAAAATTCCATAAATTAAAGTAATGAAAAAATATAAAAATGAAAGCCAGTAATTAAATATTTTAAACTATTTCGAAACTCTGCCTCTGTTGACATTCAATAAGTTTTTACCTATTTTCCAAACCTATATACGGAGGTGATCGAAATGAGGTTTTTTTTAATTCTCTTGTCACTGTGTTTAATCCTGGCGCCGCTTGTTGTTGCGCAATCTGAAAATGAAATCATACCAGACAGCCTGATCGGCCAGACCGATGATAGTGTTGCGGCTACAGCTGAAACCGATCAACCCAAAGCGGACAATTTTATTTACCCCATGCCGGAAGAGCGTAAAGAACTTCTGGTCTCATATTCCAAATTCAATTCCATCTGGCGGTTTGTTTCCTTCTTTCTGGATTTGATAATTCTGGGGCTGATTGTCTTCACCGGTTTTTCCAGTAAAATTAGAATCTGGGCCGAAAAGATTACAAACAAACGGGTTGTCCATTGGCTTTTTTATATTCTACTATTCACAATTATATCTTTTATAATTTACTTCCCCATCGATTACTACCGCAATTTCGTGGTTGAGCATGATTACGGATTCGCCAATCAGACTTTTGGCGAATGGTTCTCCGAAGGATTAACCGCGCTGGGCGTTCAGATAGTATTTTCGCTAATAATTATAACTATTTTGTACTGGTTGATAAACCGTTTCAAGCGATGGTGGCTTTATTTTGCTCTGGGCATGATACCCTTTGCG
>JBDRRI010000063.1:0-30241 GCA_043825815.1 Candidatus Zixiibacteriota bacterium | reverse complement strand
CCCCCAGTTCAAGAAGCGAAAGCTTCTGTTTGATTAGTTTTTGTTGAGTAGTCATCTTATCTCCTTTAATTCTGTTTCTCAGAGATAAATGACTACTCGCTTTTTATGCAAGTGTCAAGTCAAGTCCGTCCTGTTACAATTTAATATTATCGACGAAATCCAAATTGACATAGCTTAGCGGACCTCCACTTGAACCCTGAGTTCCGAAATGATTTATGTTGGCTACTTCTATATTGTCTATAATATATAAATTTTCTGTTGGTGCACCACCGCGGACAATTAGATCATTACGTCCGACCTGAACTTGTGCTACCCCGGGTAAATTGGATGTAGCCCTGATAACATCTTCAAATGATCCTGGTAGGCGCCTGATTTCTTCATTGGATAATGATTGAGAACTGGTGTATGAATCATTGGATACATTAAAGAAGGCAGATGTGACTACGGTAGATATGTTTAAGCTAATAGTAGCTTGACCTAACTCCATTATTACCGTTGCCGGGCGAGCGGGTCCAATAATGACATCCGATTTTACTTTATCTTCGTAGCCAATCAATGTTGCTCTAATCGAATAAGTCCCGGCAGGAATGTTTTTTAATATAAACCTTCCTTCATTATCAGCAATTGCTCCCAATTTTGTCCCGACCAGACTGATGGAAGCGGCCGGAAGCCCCTCTCCTGTGGCGACGTTAATTGCTTTTCCGTCTAAGATACCTGTTGGGACATCACGGCTGCGAGCGGTTACTGTCAAGGAAAATATTGCCATAAATATTAATAGTCTTATTAGCATTTAATTCACTCTCAAAGTTTAGTGTTCTATTGTTTTGTGTATTGATTTAAGTTTATTCTTAAGATCTTCAAGGTCGGAAACAACAATTGCTTTTATTTGGCTCATAATCTTTCCATAAGATTTTGCCGAACGACCGCCAATTATAAGAGGAGTATTACCGTTTGTTAAATCATATATCTTTTGTAACTCTAATGCTAAATAGGGATCATAGGCTGGATAAACAATACTAAGAGCTATTGCTTTGGCATTACGATCGTTTGCCGCCTTAACAATATCTTCAGCAGGAAGATTGGGACCTAGATATATCGTATTCCATCCAAGTATTGCGGCTGAAACAAGGGCCATTAGGGCTCCGAATTCGTGAAGCTGTCCCTGAGGTGTTGTGCTAATTAAAAGGGGCGCCTTTGCATTTGGAACGCCTGATGTATACATTGAACCTAATAATGATCTGATAACTGCTGATGCAAGATGCTCATGAGCGACCTTGAGTCGACCATCTGCCCACATTTCACCAGTTTGTTCAAGAAGAGGATACAGCAGTTTTTTCATAAATACTACCGGACCCAGATTAACCGTAGCTCTCAACAACCGCGTTTCCAAGCCAACAGCATCCAAATTTTTCATCGCTTGAAGACTTAGATTAAGATACTGCTCTATGTTGATATTCGTATTTATTATCGCTATATCAGGAGTCATTTCTTTTTCAGGAATTAATTCCATTAATTGATCTAAAGAGAGATTGGCTATTTGACTGATTGACTGGCCTTCTTTAGTCGCCTTACTCAACAAAACCAGACGCTTAATCTCTTCATCGGTATAAAGACGTTGACCGCTTTTTGTTTTCTTTGGGCTGACGGCATTATATCTTTTCTCCCACATTCGTATTAAATGGGGCGACATTCCAGTTCTTTTAGCGACTACCCTTATAGGTTGTCCATATTCCATACATTAGCTCCATTGTTACCATATTGTCTAATATTCTAATAAGAAAATACGATATTTTCTTCCCATTTGCAAGCAAATAATTAAGTCATGTTATAATATTCCAATAAATATGAATAGATAAACTGCTGTATTCTATATAGTTATGGTGTCGGTGACAATAAATTTCAGAAGAAATATAAAAAATACAAACAAATGCGGAACATATGCGTAACATTTGTGTTTATAAAGATTGAAAAGTAAAACAATAATTAAATTAATGGAGGATGAAATGAAAAACTTAGACGTGATCGTAGCCATCCTGCTGGTAGTAGGAGGAATCAATTGGGGTTTGGTTGGTATTGCCAATTTCGATCTGGTTGCCTCGATTTTTGGCACTGGCGCTTGGATTTCGCGTGCAGTTTATGCGCTGGTCGGTCTATCGGCCATTTATCAGGCTCTTCAGTGGAAAGCTGTCCAACGCCATTGGTCGCTCACTTCAGCCTAATTATAAAGTAAATAGTAAAAACAAAGTAATAAGGAGAAAGAAAATGGACAATCACGAGATTAATGAGGCATTTAATGAGGTCCCCAAAGGCGGCGCCCGTCCGATGAAGGTTTTTATCGACGACGAAGGTTATGAATGGCTTTGTGACAAGAATATTGATCCAAATGGCAGCTTTGAAGGTCAGGGATGTTGGAGAACCGACCAAATAGTTTTTGACCGAAGCTTTTAATCGATTAAATAAACAACTAAGAAAAAATAGGAAATAGTAAAATGTTTAATTTAAAGAAGCACTCAATGATAGTTATGGCTTTGGCCATGTTCGCCATGTTAATTGCCGGATGTTCCGAAGATGACAATAATCCTGTTAACAATAATTCCGGACCGACCATGGATATAGTTGAAACAGCCAAGGCAAATGGCAACTTCACGACACTATTGGCAGCCGTAGAAGCTGCCGATCTGGTTGATGCCTTAAAAGGGGAGGGTCCTTTGACGGTTTTTGCTCCGACAGATGAGGCTTTTGCCGCGTTGCCGGAAGGTACTGTAGAAGCTCTTCTCAATGACATTGATGCTCTTACGGCGATTTTAACATACCATGTAACCGTTGGAGCGATTACATCCGGTGATGTTGTTAAAGAGACAAGCATTCCTACTCTTAACGGTTCGGAATTGACCGTTACGGTAACTGATAATGGAGTCATGATTGATGACGCCAATATCATTGTCAAGGATATTCAAACCACCAATGGTATCATTCACGTAATTGATGCGGTTGTTATTCCCGGTGCTGACCAGACTTCTAAAGTTTCCGCTATGAAGGCTGCAGGAAATTATTATGGCGGCGGATTGATAGGCTATATGATTCAAAACGGTCGTCTGCAATGGTTGACCAAACGGATTGATCTTTATACTGTCGCTCGTCTTTCCGGTCTTGAAACTCTTGGAGTTGCGATTAAAGCGGCTGGTCTTAAAGAAACTGTTAAAAAGGACGGACCATTCACCGTTTTTGGACCAACCAATGCCGCTTTTGATATGCTTCCCGAAGGTACGCTTGAAGCGTTAGTTGCCGATCCTGAAACCCTTTCGAATATTATTCTTTATCATGTAGTGGCCGGTAAAGTCACTTCTGATGTTGTTGTAAATCTGACTGAAGCCACAATGGCCAATGGCGGAACGGTTGATATAACCGTCGACGGCGGAGTTATGGTTAACGATGCAAATGTCGTTGTTGTCGATATTATGGCTCGTAATGGGGTCATCCATATTATTGATGGTGTATTATTACCATAACTACCCAATTAAACTATCAATAATGATCAATAAAAGGGCTCACGGTCACAAGTCGTGAGCCCTTAAACTATAATAAATTATACAATCTTAAAGACTATTGAAAATCCCAAGTTGCTATTGGCCTTTTAATATATCAAAATGATGTAAAGATAGTATAACGATCCCCGCCATAGATTTAGAAAACCCGATATTATCGGGTTTTTATTTATCAGTTATTCCCTATTTTGGTCTCATGTCTTCAACAAATGAAGTACTAACCCAGATTATTCCCTCGTTAAGCATGAAGAGATACTTCCCATCGGGCGAAAGTGCCAAAAAACCGCCGCATTCATAGGGTGTCTTGATCCGTTCGGTCCAGATGCCTTCGGCCTTCCTGTAACTCACACAAAGGTCAGAACCGTGTTGAGCGTTATTTGTCGCGGTTAACATGTAGTCGGCATTTGGACCAAAAACGAGCGCAAATTCCGAGGCGTCAGAGTCGTAATCCTTTCCCAGTTTCTCTGGCTGGGTAAATTCGCCGTTCACAAGTCTTGAAACATACATCGCTTCATTCGGCGTCCCCGGGTTTCTGGAGAAATAGAGCGATCCGTCGGCAGCGATGCAATGCAGACGTTCCCATGCGGGTGAGTTGATAAGCGGAGATACGGGCTTTGGTCCGGACCACTCTTCACCCTTCCTCTCAACGAAGAAGATGTCAATATTGTCAGAATTTGCCTGATCAACACTGAATTCCATGTAAAGGCGGTTTCCATCCGGTGAGAAGACCGGTCGCTCAACGCGTTGACCCTTTACAAAAGGGGCGAGCTGGGGGGCGGTCCATTTGCCATCAATAATCTTCATGAAATATAAACGCAGAGACCCTTGCTGTCGTCTTTCGCCGTACCACCCGACATTGGTGCACCAGAAAACTTCCTTTCCGTCCGGAGAAAAAACAGCAGCGCTGTGTTCGAAATTTTCATCGACCGACATAATTCCGGGGGCAAAGATTTCCGGTGTTATCTCGGGTGGATCTTGACCGAGATAAGGGCCCTGTAAAATTGGAGGATTGTTCTCCTGCGCTCCAACAAGAGATGGCAATATGGAGAATGCCAAAATCGCAATATAAATCAGGTTATACTTCTTCATTCCGAAAGCACCTTACAGGTATATATCTTCACTACGTATAAATACATACTTTGTTACAACTTATTCTATTATTTTCCAACGGCTTCCGCTTGCCATCGAATACCTGATTCTCATCGGAAACTCGAATCTTACAGAAGTTTGAGGAGAGTGATATTGGGGCCGCCATAGACTTTGAAGGCCTCGGCTTGAACCGGGGCCTTCTTCATTTTTCTGCTACCGTGACTACTCAGATTACTTCAACAAAATCATCTTCTTAGTTTCAAAATAATCTCCAGCTTGGAAGCGATATAAATAAACACCGGTGGAAACCGATTTACCGGAAGAATTGGTGCCATCCCAGGTGATCGTATAAGATCCGGCTGATTCCTCACTATCAACCAATGTCCGCACTTTCTGTCCGAGAATATTATATATCTCGATTGTTACATGACTGCGTCCGGGTAGGCTGTATTCAATCGTCGTGACCGGATTAAACGGATTGGGGTAGTTCTGCGACAGTTCGAAGCGATAAGGCAGGACATTGCCGTAATCGTCGTTTTCGACATCTGTTATGATCTGGGTTGTGAACGCTGCATAAACACCGGTCTGAGTAACTGGTGCGTAGATCGTGTTCTGAACGGTGTCGACCGTTCCGCCGATCAATGTCCATCCGGTTATGCCATCAACCCAATGGTAAACAGCCAGCGTCGCTTCATCGCCAAGGGACTGATCTCCCAGCCTCAGGTCAGCATCATCGTAACGTATCACAACCTGATTTGATCCGGTGAGCGGATTGTCAGGGTACACTGACAGGCAATGAGTCTGCCCGGCCTGTACTGCGTTCTCATCGAGTCCGGTTCGGATGACTGGATAGGGCGAAGAGAGGATGATCACTCGAGCCAGAGAAGTGTTGGCTGAATCTAACTTGAATTCGCTTTGCCCCTCGGATCCAAAAAACCAGAGGAAAGATTGATCGTGGTTCACTGCGGTTGTGGCGTACCGGTTGGGAACAAAGAACGTCCTTGAAGAATCATCGCTCGCCCAGAGCATTAACGAACCGGTTCCTCCCAGGCTATCTGTTATAGTTGATGTATATCCTTCTGCCGTGGTGACAAGAGCATGATTATAGCTCCCGCCGTAGGATGGCCACAACTCGAGATTCGGCTCGGATAGAAACGACTGAGTCGCTGTGAGATCGTAACTCGCTCCATCGGCGGTCAGAGTCGCCTTGCTGATGAGCGGATAATATCCTTGAATCTCGGTCAGTTCGATAGTGATGCTGTCTTCGGCACTGTTGACCGAGAAGCTGTTGCCAACTTTGCTCACGCCCGATCCTCCCGATTCGGCCATGCCATAGAGCCAGCCGGTCGTCACCTGCTGAGGCGAAGCCAAGGCAGGTGATAGTGTCACTGTCCCAAGGCTGTTCCCCTTGCTGGCCAGAATCTGGTAACTGGCATCTTTTACGCCCAATACCCAGGCTCCAGCCGCGTCCGATGATCGCCCCTGTTCCAATACTCTCTCCAGGGGTGCTCCCGCGTTCGGATTGTTCCATAACCTGATATCGGAGTTACCCCCGCCCGTGGAATGATGTACCGTCACGTGCTTGTTGGAGTAACCGACCGCCTGCGGCAAAATCTGATTGGGAAAATGCACCATGATGCCGGCATCATAGTCGAGATTGTTCAGGTCATTATTGGGGCCGGCAAAAAATACAGCGGGAATGGTTACTACACGTTCCAGCGTATCCAGCAAGTCGGGCTTGAGAATCGGTACGAACAGGTTATCCGTCCCCCACGGAACAGCCTCGACCCAGCTCTCCAGATGATCCCAGCATGACTTATTGTGCACCAGCCACTGATTAGTATTTCGGCAGGTTTCCATATTGTAACGAAATGTCCCCGACATTTCCGATGACATCTCGCGACCGTCCTCGTATTGACTGTCCATAAAACCATACTGGAAAACCGTCGGCGACAAACAACGCAAGTCGTTATTGGGGGAATATAGATTGCTGTCCGGATGCCAGAAGAGATACTCATCATAGAAATTTAGCGCGTAATGGCCGAACTCGTGCGCTTTCGTGCGGTAGTCAAGGGATGGATTGGTCAAATCCAGAGGGTAAACGGCGTCGGTATGGTTTCTGGCTCGGGTCGAATCGCCTATCCAGATACGAGGCATATAGAGATAGTCGATACCGTTACGCAGAATACCGCCAGCGTGAGCCCGCGGCCATTCCAGGTTGCTGGCAAGGACGAGCATATCGGCTTCGGAAGAGAAAACATTGTTATCGAGTATGTATACCGTATCGAGCCGAATTTGCCCGTCGCTCACATCATACAGGTAGTTGGACATTCGAGCAATATTGTCTTCAAGATCGCGCAGGTAGTATTCGGTGGCTTCCCATACCACCGAGACCAGTAGATTGTAGCGCAGCTCCGTGTGATTGAGCACGATATCCTGATCTCCGGAAGTCAGCGTATCAAAAAACACCTGCCCGTTTTCCGTAAACTGCATGTTGTCCAGATGGACGCTGTACATGGTTCCCAAAAGCGCCTGATGCTTGACGGCCGGAACGCTGTGAACATGTTTAGCGATCTTGAGGCTGTCGCCGACTACCATGGTATCGCCGGTCAGACCAAGCTGCACGAAAAACGAATCCGGGGCAAAAGGTGTCAGGCTCAGCCGCCCCTCGCTATCGGTTGTGAACGTTCCGAGCGTGTCCTCATCGAAGTACGGTGGATTGTTGGTCACCCTGATCATATCAAAGTTAACATCAGGTATGCTGTCGCGGCGGGCGTCGCGGATAGTAAGATACTTGGTACTATTGTATCTGGCCAGCGTTGTATAATATTGGAAGTAAAACCATCCGGCGGTATCGGCATGTAGAATGGAACCGAGGTTTACTCCTGTAGTGCAGACCCATTGTTCCGCTCCGTACTGGTCGAATTTGTGTATAGCCGTGAAATCGTTGACATAAATGTTGCCGTCCCGATCGGCGCCCATATATCCTGCTATACCTGGTTTGGTCCATTTGACGAACCCAGTGGCCGCGTCCAAGACCATCGTCTCGCGCTCGCTGTCATCAAGCGCGGCTTTTGTCGATACAAGCCAGTGCCACAGCAAAACATTGCCGCTGTAATCTGTCGTGGGAGCATACAAACCGCTAAGCTGGGTTTCTCCGGAAAATGAAGTAGCCCAGTGTCCAAAACGGTCAACATGAGTCCAGTATGGCTGGGGTAACCTGTATTCGTGTTTGAAAATCAAAAGTTCTCCATTACGCCCTGTGAAAAGATAGGCGCTATAAATTGAGTTATCTGTGGCTGCAATCCATACTGAATTTGAGAATCCTCCCGCGGTCGAATATCGGCGCATGTTATAAGTTCCACGGTAACCGACCGGTGTTTGAAATAGATATTCGGTAAAACAGCTGTCACGGCAGTTCTGACAGAGGCTGTTACAACAGAATTCACCTACATAAATTCCAACATCGACAAAGCCCTCATTATCAGCACTGATATTCCAAACCCCGACAAGTTGACGGTCCTCACCCGTCACTCGCTGTACTAACGTAGGCGTACCGGTATGAGAGTCAATACGGTAGATGACCGCATGGCTTATCTCTCCCGATTCGCCGGGATTGCCGAAACCGTCCGGTAAGGAGTCGATACAGAAGCTATCGACTGGCGTTTCAGTGAAACCGATCCAGAGATTGCCGTCTATATCGACTGCGGCGCTGGGATTATTGGCGTACGGGGCTAAATCTGGGGTTAGAACTCGTCCCCATGCCAGGGTTCCGTTACCGTTTATCTTGATTCCGACTGCCGAGGCATTCCATCCCCCTGGTAATATGTGGTACCCGCTTATGTAGAGGTCGCCTGCCGGGGAGCGGCCGAAATAATCCAGATACAAACCGGAATCTGCGTAGTCAACCTGCCATTCGATCGTGGAATCTGGCTTGATCTTAGTAACACGCGCACCCTCAAGAGCAGCACCCGCATAAGACAGCACGAAAACGTTGCCTGTGTCATCGACGATTACCGGATGGTCGATGTATGCGTAGCGGCCGAGCGTGGAAAGATTGTAGTTCCACTCGCGCATTAGCTGAGCCCTCGCAGAACTAACAAAAAAAAGCCAGCCGCATATTGCGACCAGCAAAGCCTTAGCAAAGATTGTTCTCAACTTCTCTCCTGTCCCTAAGTGACTATTTAGTAACAATATACGTCAGTTTTCAATTTCTGTCAACGTGAATCAATGACAAGACCATGCTGTGCTTTGACTTGTAGGGTATCAGCTACTTTGTGAGTTTTCGCACTGCCTGAAAGTACTGGCACATCCCTGAAATATGTAAATTTTATTGTTTTCCGACGGCTCTCGTTTGTCGTCGAATAGACAAACCTCACTGAAAACTCGAATCCTACAAAAGTCTGGGGAGAGTGATACTTGGGCCGCTTTAAATTAGAACTTCAATTGTAGTTTAAGGACTAATTCGACCTTTTCAAACATCAAAAAGTTGCGAAGATCGTATAACGATCTCCGCTTAGATCTTAAGACATTTTTTGGTTAAGATCAACATTATCGGTATATTCTAAAATCTGATAAAATTCTACTTTGTCTGTTTAGTGGGAGCGTTCGACTTTACCATTAAACCGGGGCATTCGCGGTTTAGTATAAACATGTCTGATTCCCAAATCAGCCAGATGCCGGTGGAACTTTGCCTAAATGATACTTTTTGCGAAGATATATTATTTTTTCTTCTATTTCGGGAGCTACTCGCAATTTTGGATCCTGTGGACATGGTTTACCATTGATCAAAGCTTTCTTGCCTCGGTTTTTGTAAACTCTTTTATTTTGCCTGAATTTACCAAAAGCACCTCTTAATTTAAACCATAGATCCGTCCATCAGATTTTGAAGGAATAAATTGAATAACAGATTGTTACCTTGTATAAATTGTGGAGATTCGTTTTGTCATTGATTTCTCCCGCCTATTTCCAGATTGGAATGATATCGGCCAATCGCAACAAGAAATGTTCAAAATAGGCCTCCTTGCCTCTATACCAGTAGTTTCTTCCAAATTGATATTAATACTTAGATTATTTTAGCCAGATGCATATTTCTATTGACTTATGGAAATGATATTATAATTTAATACAAAAGTTTTAATAGAGGATATGCTTGCAATGACCACATTGGCAGGTCAGAAATGCTTTGACATTTTTCCCTCTGAACGGCTTTTGGGCAAAAAGCTTTTTGTTCAATCTGAACAAAATCTCCAGAAAATTATTAAATCGGATTTGTTCCGGCCTCGGTTAGACCTGACTTATCCGTTAACATGCTTGCCCAGAAAAGTTCATTATTTAAAGGAGCATGTGATTTATTTCACATTCTTTGGGTGGGGATATAATGCCGAAAAGCCATGGAATTTCTGCCGTCAATCGTTATTGCAGCCGCGCACTCCTATTCGTCCTGTTCGGCGGGTCCACGTCATGCCAATGGCAACACCGATCCGACGTATCGGCAGTACCCGGGTTAATTCAAAAGGGGATGACAGTCCCGCTGATTCAGGCGGACGTCGGAACTGATGTTCCGACGTCGGGCTTCCGTTTGTATATAAGTCCGGCCCGCCATATCCGCTGATTGTACTCCTTTCCTCCCGGAGAAATAGAGGCGCAGTTCTCTGAGAGGAATAAGAAAAAAGGAGACGTCGCATGGAAAAATGGCAGGGTTGGCGTAAAATTCACTATGAATCGGAACTTGACCCGGTTTTCGCCAGTGAAATCGCCTCGATTCCCGGTGGAGATCAATTATTCACATGTATTCAGTGTGGAACATGCAGCGGCATGTGTCCACTCAGTCCCTATATGGACTATACCCCCCGGCAAGTCATTGCTATGATTCGGGCGGGTCTCAGGGGGGAGGTTCTCAGCAGTTATACGACCTGGCTATGTGCCTCGTGCTATTCCTGCACGGTGGAATGTCCCAAGGAGATTAAATTAACCGACATTATGTACGCCGCCAAACGTTTGGCTATTCGGGGAAAAGTGTATCCGAAACGGTTTCCTATCCCCGTTCTGGCTAATGAGTTTTTCCGGTCAGTCGAAGATACTGGACGGAGTAATGAGGGCCGCGTTCTGCTTAAACTGTATCTTAAAACGAATCCATTAAACATGCTCCGTCAGGCGGCGCTCGGATTAAAGCTGATGTTACGAGGTCGCTTCAGCCTGAAAAAAGAACAGGTCAAACATCGCGATGATTTGCATCGCATACTCAAATCGCTCGAAAAAGAACGTATGGTCAAAAGTAAAGATGATTTGACCGGTATGAAGGAGGCGGCAGTATGAGTTATATATACTATCCCGGCTGTTCCCTGAAAGGAACGGGCCGAGCCTACGAGGAATCTCTATTGGCGGTTTTCAAAGCACTGGAGATTCGAATTGAGGAACTTGATGACTGGAATTGCTGCGGAGCCACGTCGTATATGTCAGTCAGCGAGTTGAAGGCGTTTGCGCTGTGTGCCCGCAATTTTGCACTGGCCGAGCGACAGGTTAAAGAGACCGGTATGACCGATCTGATCGTTCCCTGCGCTGCTTGCTATCTCGGTTTAAATAAGGCCAAACGGTATCTGGATCAATATCCGGCTATCCGACATAAAATCGATGAAGCGCTGGCGACCGCCAATCTGGCCTATAACAACCATATTCGTATTCGTCATCCGCTCGATGTGCTGGTCAATGATATTGGCAAGGACCGAATCTCCGCGAACGTGCAACGACCGCTGGACGGCTTGAAAGTGGCCTGTTATTACGGTTGTCAGATAGTCCGGCCCTATGCTGATTTTGACGATCAGGAAAATCCGACTTCCATGAATCAATTGGCTCAGGCGCTGGGCGCCGAAACTGTCGATTGGCCGTTGAAGACTCGTTGCTGCGGCGGCTCACTGACTGGGACGGTGCAGGATGTTGGACAGAGATTGAGCTATATCCTCCTTCGGGAAGCGATCGGGCGGGGAGCCGATGTGATTATAACCGCCTGCCCGCTTTGCCAGTTCAATCTGGAATGCTATCAAAATGAAATGAGCAGTCAATTCCATGAACCGGTCCATATTCCCGTCCTATATTTCACCCAATTAATGGGGATTGCACTGGGGATATCGAGTCGACAATTGGCCATGCAGCGGTTATTTGTGCCGTTTAACGCCAAAGACAAATTAGATCAGGCCGTGGGAGGTCAGCATGTCACAAAATGAGTTTAAAATCAATAGTACGCCAAAAGTCGGTGTGTATATCTGCCACTGCGGTATCAATATCGCCGCCAAAGTAGATGTCGCTGAGGCGATCGCCTTCGCCCGCGAACTGCCGTACGTAACGGTGGCGAAGGAATATAAATTTATGTGCTCGGATCCCGGACAGGAAATAATCCAGAAGGATCTGCGCGATGGTCTGATCGACCGGGTTGTGGTCGCCTCCTGTTCACCCCTGATGCACGAACCGACCTTCAGGCGAGCCATGGCTGAAGGAGGCGGCAATCCGTTTATGTTTCAAATGGCCAACATCCGCGAACACGTCAGTTGGGTAACGCTGGACAAGGTCGCCGGCACTGCAAAGGCCAGGGCGCTTATCGCGGCGGCGGTGGAGCGCGTCATATTGCATCAACCGCTGATGAAAACCAGCGTCCCGGTACATCCCGATGCGCTTGTGGTCGGCGGCGGTATCGCCGGTATTCATGCCGCGTTGACACTGGCCGAGGCTGGCAAAAAGGTTTACCTCGTCGAACGCGAACCGACCATCGGCGGGCATATGGCCAAGTTTGATAAAACCTTTCCGACTTTGGACTGCTCGGCTTGTATTCTCACCCCGAAAATGTCGGCCGTCAGAGCGCATCCCAATATCACGCTGTGGAGTTATTCCGAGGTGGTCGGAGTTGACGGATACGTTGGTAATTTTAAGGTTAAGGTCAAACGCAAACCGCGCTATGTCGACGAAGAAAAATGCGTCGGCTGTCTGGAATGTATTGAGGCTTGCATCTTCAAGAAAGGTAAGACCTATGATGAATTTAATTCCGGATTGATTAAGCGCAAACCGATCTATGTTCCCTTCCCGCAAGCGACGCCGTTAGTGGCGGTGATTGACTCGGAAGCCTGTGTCGAATTCAAAACCCATAAGTGCGCCAAAACCTGTGCCGAAGTTTGCGAGCCGAAGGCGATAGATTTTACTCAGACCGATCGAATCGAGGAGATAGATGTGGGAGCGATTATTCTCGCTACCGGCTTTAAGACCTTCGATGCCAAACGTATTTCGCGGTACGGTTACGGCAAATATCCGGGCGTTTATACCAGCCTTGAGGTTGAGCGGCTGGTGAATGCGGCCGGACCGACCGGCGGCGAAATCATCATGAAAAATGGTGAAAAACCGAAAGCGGTCGGCATCGTGCATTGCGTCGGCAGCCGCGATGAAAAAACCAATCGGTATTGCTCGCGGGTCTGTTGCATGTATTCCCTGAAACTGGCGCATCTGATCAAAGAGCGTACCAATGCCGAAGTGTACAACTTTTATATCGATATGCGAACACCCGGCAAAGGATATGAGGAGTTCTACGACAAACTGCTTCGTGAAAAGGTCCATTTTATCCGTGGTCGGGTTGCCGAAGTAAGTGACTGGGCGATGACGCCTGAGGAAACGGGCAAGCTGATTATCCGGGCCGAGGATACGTTGATCGGTGCCGTCCGGCGCATTCCGGTTGATATGATCGTTCTGTCTGTCGGTCTGGAGGCCCAACCGGATGCCGATGATGTCCGACGGCTTTTCAATATCAGTTGTAGTCGAGAAGGATGGTTTTTGGAGCGGCATCCCAAGCTGGCGCCAGTGTCAACTTTTACTGAAGGGATCTTCCTTGCCGGCGCCTGCCAGGGGCCAAAGGATATACCCGACAGCGTCGCTCAGGCGGGCGCGGCCGCGGCCGAGGTGCTGGCGCTGATAGACCGGGGAAAAGTGGAAATGGAGCCGAACACTGCCTTCGTGACCGAAGAGTTGTGCTCCGGTTGCCGCACTTGTTCGGCCATCTGTCCCTACAGTGCGATTGTTTTCGATGATGAGAAAGACACGGCCTCGGTTAATGGTGCTTTATGCAAGGGATGTGGAACCTGCGTGGCGGCCTGTCCGTCCGGTGCACTTCAGCAGAATTTATTCACTGATGAACAGATTTTCCGCGAAATCAAAGGAGTTGTCAGTTATGTCTAATATAGAAAACAACAAACAGGCATTTGAACCAAGGATCGTTGCCTTCTTCTGCAACTGGTGTACGTATACAGCCGCGGATTTGGCCGGTACTGCAAGGATGAGCTATGCCCCAAATGTTCGCGTGGTGCGGATTATGTGTTCAGGGCGGTTGGACCCGCAATTTATCCTGTCGGCTTTTCGTGAGGGCGCCGATGGCGTCCTAATTGGTGGTTGTCATCCCGGTGACTGTCATTACCAGGAGGGCAATTACAAGGCCTTGCGCCGTTTCACTCTCCTCAAACAATTTCTCAAAGCGATGGGAATAGAGGAGGGACGAGTACGGCTGGAATGGATCGCAGCCTCGGAAGGTGACAAGGTCCAGCGCGTTATCAATGAGATGACTAATACTGTTCGCGAGCTGGGACCGTTGCATCTGGAACCGATGTCAGCGGAAATGGTTGAAGGTTTAATCCCGAATGAATTACAGGCGGAAGTCGTTGCAATGGGAGGGAGTCATGAGTAAGCCGAAAGTAGCTTTTTACTGGTGTGCCTCGTGCGGCGGATGCGAAGAGGCGGTTGTTGATCTGGCCGAGGATGTCCTGAAAGTGGTCGAAGCGGTTGATATCGTTTTCTGGCCAGTGGCTCTGGATTTCAAACGGGCCGATATGGAAGCGATGGCAGACGGCGATTTGGCGGTAAGCTTCATTAACGGCGCCATTCGATCCTCGGAACAGGCCGAGATGGTGCAACTACTCCGCACCAAATCACAAATGGTGGTTGCGTTCGGAAGTTGCGCTCATCTGGGCGGTATCCCCGGACTGGCGAATACTTTCGATCGCGAGGCAATGTTCCGTGAGGTTTATGCCAATGTGCCCAGCATCGACAATGAGAACGGAACCGTTCCCCAGCCCGAGATTGATGTCCCCGAGGGCAAGCTAACCCTCCCGACCATGTGGAATACAGTCAAGACGCTTGATCAGGTGATAAATGTCGATTACTATCTGCCGGGTTGTCCTCCGCCGGTGAAGCTTATAATGAATGCAGTCAATGCCATCGTCAGTGGGCAACTGCCTCCGGCCAAAACGGTATTGGCACCCGATATAGCCCTTTGCGATGAATGTGATCGCCGGACCACCAAACCGGACAAACTGTCGATCAAGGAGTTCAAGCGGCCGCATACCTCTATCATTGATTCTGAAAAATGTCTATTGGCTCAGGGATTCCTCTGTCTCGGACCGGTCACCCGTCAGGGGTGCGAAACCGCCTGTGTCAAGGGCAATATGCCCTGCACCGGGTGCATGGGACCAACCAGTCGGGTGCATGATTACGGAACCAAGGCGCTATCGGCTATAGCCTCGCTAGCCGACAGCAACGAAAAAAATGAAATCGAGGAAATTCTCGCGAAAATAGTTGATCCGGTGGGTACTTTCTATAGGTACAGCCTGCCCGCGTCACTGTTGCATCGCAGTTATGTGCCGTCGGCGCAGGGAGGAGAGAGATAATGAGCAAAAAGGTTACCATCGATCCGATTACGCGCTTGGAAGGTCACGGTAAAATTGATATCTTCTTGAACGACAACGGCCAGGTGGACCGGGCCTATTTTCAAGTTCCGGAATTGCGGGGTTTCGAGCGGTTTGCGATCGGACGACCGGCCGAGGATATGCCCCAGATCACCTCGCGTATCTGCGGTGTTTGTCCCACCGCTCATCATATGGCCGCTACTAAAGCGCTCGATAACCTATATAAAGTGGATCCGCCAGTCGCGGCCAAGAAGATTCGTGAGATGCTTTATAACATCTTCACTGTCGAGGATCATGCCCTGCACTTCTATTTTCTGGCCGGACCGGATTTTGTTGTAGGTCCCGAGGCTCCCAAAGCCGAACGAAATATTCTCGGTGTTCTGGGCAAAGTCGGAATGGAAATTGGACTTAAGGTTATCGGTACCAGAAAACAATTGCGTGAGTTGATGGTTTTGGCAATGGGTAAGGCGGTTCACCCGGTGTTCGGCCTGCCGGGCGGCATTTCCAAACCGATTGCCAAAGAAGACCAGCAGAAATTCATCGCCGCCACCGATCAGGCCGTTGAATTCGGGCAGTTTTCGCTTCAATTGTTCAACGATGTCGTTCTGAAAAATAAAGAGTATGTCGATTATATTGTCTCCGATACCTACACGCATAAGACATACTATATGGGCCTGGTTGACGAACATAACCGGGTGAATTTTTATGATGGCAAACTGCGGGTAGTTAATCCCGAAGGCAAGGAATATGTCAAATTCGCCGGCGGTGACTATCTCAACCACATGGCCGAGCATGTCGAACCATGGAGCTATATCAAATTCCCATTCCTGAAAAATGTCGGCTGGAGCGGATTTGAAGATGGCGCCGATAGCGGCGTTTTCGCCGTCGCGCCGATGGCCCGGCTGAACGCCGCCGATGGCATGGCAACACCGCTGGCTCAGGCCGCCTATGAGCAGTATTTCGAAACGCTGGGCGGTAAACCGGTGCATCATACTCTGGCTACCAGTTGGGCTCGTCTTATCGAACTGCTGTACGCCGCTGAACGGATGAAAGAGTTGGCCAATGATCCCGATATCGTCAATCCTGAAGTGCGCACCATCCCGAAAGAAAAACCGACCGAGGGTATTGGTGTCGTTGAGGCGCCCCGGGGAACGCTTTTTCACCATTATAAAACCGACGAACGGGGTGTCATTACCGGAGCCAATCTGATTGTCGCCACCCAGAATAACGCCGCCCGAATCGCTATGTCGGTCGATAAGGCAGCCCGGGGATTGATTTCCGATGGTAAAGTCGATGACGGTATTCTCAATATGATCGAGATGGCCTTCCGGGCGTACGATCCCTGCAATGGTTGCGCCACTCACGCCCTGCCGGGTCAGATGCCGATATTGGTGCGGGTATACGATTCAGAACATAACGTTAAACAGGAGATTCGCCGCGATTAAGCCTAATACGGTTGTTATAGGAATGGGGAACGAGCTGTTCGGCGATGACGCCGTCGGTCTGTTGGCAGTAAGGAAAACGGCCGAGCTCGTCCCCGATCGGGCTGATTTTGTCGAAACCGGTCTTCACGGTGTCGCTCTGCTTGATCTACTGATCGGCTATGAGAAAGCGATTATTGTCGATGCCGTTAAGACCGGACGGCATCCACCGGGAACTATCGTTGAAATCGAACCAGACAAGCTGGTTCCGGTGGATAACCCCTCGCCACATTTCACCGGTGTCCCGGAACTAATCCGGTTGGCCGGCGAATTGAAGGTTGATTTCCCGAATGAAATCAGGATTATCGGGATGGAGGTGGCCAATACCGGTGATATGGGGAAGGATCTAACCGGGGCGGTGGCAACAGCAATTGATCAATTAACCAAGCGCGTTATCTCTTATTTACCTTGACAAAATCGGATTTTCCTGCTTTCGTTAGACCGATATTGAACCGAAACGAAATTTTACGGCGGAGAATTTTAGGATGCACGAGTTAGGCATCGCTCTTGAAATAATTAATCTCGTGGAAAAGGGAGCAACACAAAAGAAGATCACTCTGGTCGATGAGATTGGTCTTAAAATCGGCGCCTTATCGGGTATCGATCCGGAGGCTCTTCGGTTTGCCATTGAAGCATCGACTATTGATACGCCGTTAGCCGGAGTTAAGGTCACTATCGAACATATTCCGGTTCGGGGCGCTTGTAGGGTCTGTCGGAAAGCAATTGAAATCGAGGAATTCGTTTTTATCTGTCCTCATTGCGGGAGCGTTGATCTGGATATAAATCAGGGAGAAGAGTTGGATATTGTCTATATTTCCGGGCATTAGCCGTTCTTTTTTAAATTAACTGGTGGTGGATATGAATAAAAAAGTCTCAATTGAACAGAAGGTTTTATCGGAAAATGATCGTTTGGCTGATTCCATTCGGCAAGAACTTGGAAGAAAAAAAATTCTGGCGCTGAATCTGGTCAGTTCGCCCGGTTCCGGTAAAACCAGCCTTCTGGAAAAAACTCTCAGCGCCTTAAACGGTAAACTCAACATGGCCCTGATCGCTGGCGACGTCCAGACCGAAAACGATGCCGACCGGCTCAAGAAAGCAGGCGGTACGATGGTACAGCCAATCGTGACCGGGGGCGCCTGTCATCTCGATGCCAAAATGGTCCGTCATGTTATCGATCAATTAGATCTGAACAATATCGATATCCTATTTATTGAAAATGTCGGCAATTTGGTCTGCCCGGCCAGTTATGATCTCGGCGAAGATTTAAAAGTTGCCCTGATAAGTACGGCCGAGGGCGACGACAAACCGCTGAAATATCCCGCCATGTTCAGGCGTTCGTCAATCCTTATTCTCAACAAGATTGATCTGCTCGGTTTCTCCGATTTTAATTCGGAGCGGGCAAAGAGCAATGCGCTGAGTATAAATGGGAATCTGAAGATATTCGAAATCTCCTGCCGACGGGGTGACGGATTGGATGATTGGTATAATTGGCTGAATAATGCCGCGACCGCGAAAAAGAAGAATTAAACTTATAACAGCCAGACCCCCCTGAAGAATTATTATCCCGATTGCGGACCCATATTTGCCACAATCCAATAATTTTTTTTAGCCGTTTTTTTGAGTTTTCGTACATTGTAGACGTTTTCGTTTGCCAAGGTTACTGTCAATGCCAAGTAACATACCAATACAGTATTGTGGATAAATATATAAGTATAAAAAACCGGGGAATTGGTTTCCCCGGCTTTTGATACAACCAAATTATTCTATATTAATCAAAAATTTGCCATATCGTCCTGTTCAAGTGGAATAACTTCTTCCGCTGTCTTGGACGTTGCTTCTTTTTTACTCTCCTTGGGTTTGGGATTGTTTTTCTTCCTAGCCGTTATTCGACTAAGATTTTTTGCCAACCCGCCACCGGGCTTATTGGCTGTTTGATCATTATAAGAAAAGGTATTATGATCAACAGCCGATTTTTCTGAAGCACCGTGGATAATAAGAGTCAGGTCATGCACGATCTTCTGCATTTGCTGGGCTTGGGAGGCAAGTTCCTCGCTGGCAGAAGATGACTCTTCGGCGTTTGAGGCATTTTGCTGCGTCACTTGATCCATCTGGTTAACAGCCTTATTAACCTGATCGATTCCCTGCGCCTGTTCATTGCTGGCAGCAGACACTTCGCTCATTAGATTAGTAACCTTCTGGATGCCATCGGTGATATTCTTAAGAATTCCCACCAGTTCTCCGGTCGATTTTACACCGGCTTCGGCACTTTTTTGGGAGCCTTCAATCAATAAACTAGTATTCTTCGCTGCTTCAGCGGAACGTTGTGCAAGATTTCTAACTTCCTCAGCAACGACGGCAAACCCTTTACCCGCTTCGCCCGCACGAGCCGCTTCAACCGCTGCATTCAAGGCAAGAAGATTAGTCTGAAAAGCGATTTCATCGATTACCTTGATAATTTTGGCGGTTTCATCGGAAGATTTTTTAATGTCCTGCATGGCGCTCGACATTCCGTTCATTGCCGTCACTCCTTTTTCAACCTCACTACTGGAAGTTAAAACTAGCGAGTTGGCCTGTTTCGTGTTATCAGCATTTTGACGGGTCATGCTGGCCATTTGTTCCAGAGCAGAAGATGTTTCTTCCAACGACGAGGCCGTTTCAGATGCGCCTTCTGCTAATGATTGGCTGGAACTGGCCACCTGGTTCGAAGCCGAACCGACCTGCTCAGCTATATTAAGAAGTCCGACAATTAATTCCTTAATTGGTTTGACAATTGCCTTATCAAGAAAATAGGCAATCAATAAAGCAATTATTATTCCACCCAGGGCAATAAAGAGCGATATTATTAATATTGTTTGCGATTTGGCGAGAATTGTACTCTTTGGTACAATAAATACCTGCCTTAATTTTGATTGGTTAATATTATTTTGATCGGGATTCTGAATCGTTGTACCATCATGAATCCAGGCGTATATTGAATAGCAGCCTTCTTTTTCAATCTCAAATTCGTTAATAGTTTCGGATTTATTCAACCATGTCCAAAAATCATTGTCGGCGGTAAATGCCTTTCCGGCATTTTCTTCGACGGAGTGACAAATGGATGTGCCATTTTCAGTATTAATGATAACAGCCTTGGCATCTTTAAACCCTCTTTTATGGGCCTCCGTGGACATATCAACGACATGCTGATCGAAATAAGACCAATCAAGTTCGGCAATAAATAATCCATTCACTTTCCCGGAGCTGTTTTTGGCCGGGAAGGTATAAAGCATAGTCCATCCTGACTTGCTATTGGAATATCCGGATTCATTTTTCGCCAACTCAACATAGGTTGAGTTCTTTCCAATATACGTTTGAATATTATTTACAGTCTTGCCGTCATATTGACCTAGAATAATCGAATTGCTTTCATTCTTGCCGGCCGACGCGACCACTTTGCCGTTTATATCGGCTAGTCTAAGCGATCTATATCCAGGGGAAAATTCAAGCATTTTTTGGAAATTCCCGTTGATTTCTTCAAGTGTATTAAACTCAATGGCGAGGCCAAATATATCATCAGCCACCCATTCATTGAATATCGCCATTTGGTCTTCTAAATAGGCATTTAGCTCAGATGACTCATATTCATTCATCATTACCATGAAATTACCGCTGTTTTCAAGAGAAGCATTTTTATTATAATTATACGTAAAATAGACTATAACCATAACTGGCAATAACGAAATCAATGTGCCGGAGATCAGCTTGAAACGAAGGCTTTTGTTTTTCCAGTTTGCTAACATGTTTAACCAAACCACCTTTCGATAATAATCGTTTTTTTACGCTAGCCCCCATTAGCGTATTATAATTCGGCCGATACTCCTGCTACCTGGCGATCAGACATCCACTCTTCACGGGATTTGACAGCCTTATCACCGGGAATGGATCCAATAATGTCAAAATAATCAAGTTTGAATTTGTCTTTTAATACTTCGACTTCTGGTCGGCATTTTACCATATAAACTGTTTGAACCGACTGATGGTCAAAATCGCGCCATGTTTGTTTGTCTTTAAGCAAGGCGTACTCATGATTTTCCAGGGCTCCAATAATGGCCTTGGTATCCCAACTTCCAGCTCTTTCAACAGCATTTTTATATTCCCAGAGAATAGTGTATGCCGAAGCCCCAGATGTACTCGGATAGCGATTGTGAATGGACGAGAATTTCTCAACAAATTCTTTGCCTTTGGCGTAATTGTATTTGTATGGAACCTGCCAGGTCCACGGTAAGGCCCCAATAACACCTTCCATTACCTTGGGACCGGCGCCTTCTGCCATACCGAGAGTAATATTAGGAACTACAATCTGCATATCAGATTTAAGACCCATTGAGGTTGCCAGTTTTATACAATTGACCATATCATTGCCAAATAGAACCAGCACTAAAACATCTGGCTTGACCATTTTTGCAAAACTCAAGGCTTTTTTGAAGTCATCGTTAGTAGCTCCCGGGAACGGAGTTTTAATGCCTTTATGTGTTGAATTATCTTCCGTATTGGTGAATTTGCGCACCGAAGCTTCGGTTGACCATCCCCAGGTATAATCGGCGGTGACATAAAGATATTTTTTCCCCGGGAAATTCTGTCTCAAATAATCACCAATTGCATTGGCAGCCATCCAAGCATCATAACATTCCCGGAAAGTCGTCTTTAATCCCTCCGAACCAGTGGTTTCATTGGAATAGGTAAGGGTTCCAAAAAACGGTATATTGTTGCTATAGCAAACCTTGGCCGTAGCTATGGCTACACCGCTTGAGGATCCGCCAAAAATCATTTTAACGCCATCGTTGTTGATAAGATCTTTAGCGTTGGCCGTAGCAACATCCGGCTTGGACTCCGTATCTCTCCAAGCGATTTCAATTTCTTCACCCAAAATTCCACCGGCCGCATTAATTTCATCTACAGCCAAATTAGCGGCGCGCCATTGGTCAAGACCCTGAACGGAGTAGGGACCGGTTTTAGGATAATTCAATCCGATTTTAACCTTGGCCATAGCCGTAACGGTGATCATAAATGTAAATGCGAGTAAAATTATAAAAAGAACTTTGATGCCTTTCATCATATTCTCCTTGGATTATGGTAGACTTAAAGACTACTCATTTAAAAATTAAAGATGAATGATGTCTGCATTCTAAATGTTTCTGCCGTTTCCGAATCTTTATAATCAGTTTGCCACTGAGAACCTTCCAGGCCGATACTGAAAATTTTCACCGGTGACCATGAAATATTGGCAAACAGGCACTGGTTTTTTGAACGTTTTCCGGAGGTGAGATCATTATCGTCCGGATCATCCAAACCAAAACCGCCGCTGAATTTAACATTGTTATTAAGTTTTATCCAGGCATAACCCCATCCACCAACGGCAGATATGCCATCAATTGTGTTTGAATTAGAGATTCCACCAAAGAAACTTTCCAAATTCGATCCTGAAAAGAATTCACCGGCGAATCCGAAGCCCTTGGCAAAATTCATCTGAAGATGTCCGGTTATTCCTTGACTGCTATAATCTTCATCGGAACCCAGAGTGCCTTCAGCCCTATATTGGCTATAGGCACCGCCCAATCCCAATCGAAGATTATTACCCTTAGAGAATTCGTGAGTGATATCAACCAGACCCTGAATCGACGGTATGGCAGCATCAGTGCCGTCATCCGAACCATCACTGGTTTCAGTTGACAAAACGAGGGTTGGGGTCAGATCAGATCCGATAGTCCGGAAGAAACCGGCGGCAATCTTCATTTTGGTTTGTTCACTAAAATTATGATTCAAAGTCATTCTAATCTGCGGACGGCGATAACCAATATTACCGCATCCCCAGAGTACCGGGTAATTCAAAGTTGAAGGATTTAATGGAGAAATAAGATCCCAGCTTTGACCGGCCAATAACTGAAATGATCCATAATCCAAGGTCATGTAGGCATGGCGAAGTAAAAGAGCCGCTTTGTTTTCAGTACCGGCGCCACCATACATATCAAATTCAAGATTTCCTCCGAGTTTAACGTCTCCGTAGCCATTTCCGGCAACTTTAACGCCAAATCGGGATTGTTTATGGGTCATATTAAATTGTGCGTCGTCTTCCACTTGTTTTGGATTAACCCACATGACAAAGTTACCGTGACTGGTAATATTTTGGTCATATGAAGCATCAAGCTTAAAATAACCGTACCAGTCAAGGTTTATCGAACCTTTGTCGTCAGCAGAAACGAGACTGCCTAAAAGCAGCATTACTGAAATAAAAACCAGAATTCCTGTTTTCATTTCATCTCTCCTCTGATTAAATAGTTTATGGTTTTAATTTTTAAATTGCCTTTTCCTAAATTTGTAAATAGTATTTTTTTTATTAGTCAGTCTTTGTTGAATCTATTATGTAAAAATATCGGAAAAATTCTGTAATACTTTAGAATCAATGATGACATTTTTTGTCCTTTTCAACCATCTAATGACTCTCAATTTAATTGCAGTAATATACTCATCTGATGTTTGCCGGATAAATTGGGTATCAATTTACAGATTAGAAATGAAATCATTATTCGTGATTTATGGTTAAGCTTATATTAACAAATAACATAAGATGTTAGTGAATAATCGTTCGACCGTGCTATGTCAATTTTGTCTAATAAGGAGTAATTATTTATTCTCTATATAAATGAGGAAGAATGCTTAAATAATCAATCAGCCAATAAAATATTCCCAGGTCAGCCTTGATAATAACCTACCTTTAACGGTCTAAAGTTAGACAGCGATTAGTCGATAACTAAAAGGAAATAGAAGAGAGGGGCGAATTTGGCCTCTTTAAAAATTGGTATATGGTTAATTAAATTAGATAAAGAGAAATATCTATGTCTTGCTGTGAAAGTGTAATTGAAAAATTAGCCGCTGATCTGATTTTGGTGGATGTTGAAGATCTACCGGCGCTGGCTGCTATTCACGGTACCTTTAATCAGCTGCACGAAGAATTAAAAGATAATTATAATTTGGTACCTGCGGCCATTAACGCCTGCGGCAATCTGGTTGAAAAAATAATTCTTTCAGAAACCAATGACAAGGATGAAGCAATTGCAATCCTCAAAGATTCAATATCAGCCATACAACTGGTAATTCGCGATGGTCGGAATGAATCCGATATTTCTTTTCCATCAGGACTTCATCTGAATCTATTGGAGCAAGAAGATTGCAAAGTATCGAATGAATCGGAACATGAATCTTGCGGTGAGAATAATTGTTCTGAAAGTGATGAAAAAGATGAATCGAAGAAATTTATTATCGACTTAAGCGATGGCGATTCCGATTTAATTGCTGATTTTATTAATGAGGCATTGGAGCATTGCACTAATGCCGAGCAGTTGCTTATGGATCTGGAGACCGGCGAAGATAAAGATGAAAAAATCAATGGCATCTTTAGAGCCTTTCATACTATTAAAGGCGCATCCGGTTTTCTTGATTTAATGCCTTTAATGAAAGTAGCTCATGAATGCGAAACTCTTCTCGATCTGGGACGAAAAGGCTCAGTTCAAATAGAAGGCCCGATTGCAGACATCGTATTTGACTCAATTGATACGCTGAGAACACTACTAAAAGGAACAGAAAACGCTCTTGCCTCAGGGACTTCATATGATGCCGGAGATGATATTTCAACTATTTTAGCAGAACTTCGAAGAATTCTGGAGAATCCTGAAGATATTCCCGCTAAACCGCCAGCTTACCGGATCGGCGATCAACTTATTGAAATGGGCGTCGTTTCTCAGAAGCAAATTAATGAGGCTCTAAAGAAAAGAGAAACGCCTGATGAAAAAATTGGCGAAACCTTGGTAAAGCAAAAAATGGCTCCGGCCAAGGCGGTCGCCAAAGCACTCCGTCAACAGCAAAAAAGTAGAATAGAAGGAACTTCCGGTGTTGCGGTAAAAGATATGGTAAAAATTGATACCGAGCGCCTGGATAAAATGATTGATACAATCGGTGAATTGGTTATTGCCGAATCAATGGTCGGTCAGGACGAGGAAATCCTGGCCAAAGTCTCCCATAAAGTCTCGCGTAATATCGCCCATTTAAATAAAATCACCAGAGAACTTCAGGAAATGGGAATGTCCATGCGCCTGGTTCCAGTCAGAGGAACATTCCAGAAGCTTGCCCGAGCAGTGCGCGATTTAACACATCGGGCAGGCAAAAAAGTGGAGTTGAATCTGAATGGTGAGGATACCGAAGTGGATCGCACTATTATTGAACTTATTGGTGATCCCCTGATGCATATGATTCGAAATGCCATGGATCATGGCATTGAAAAACCGTCGGAACGAATCGCAGCCGGCAAACCGGAAACCGGAACGGTCTCTTTGAGTGCCTATCATAAAGGCGGCAAGGTCTATTTCGATATTCGTGACGATGGCCATGGACTTAATAAGGAAAAGATAGTCGCCAAAGCGATTGAACGTAATATTATCGAGTCAGGTAAGGAGATTTCGGATCAAGAGATTTACAAACTTATCTTTATGCCCGGATTTTCGACGGCTGATAAAGTCTCTGATATTTCCGGCCGTGGTGTCGGCATGGATGTGGTCAAGAAGAATATTGATGCGATGCGCGGCAGTCTGGATATCGAATCGGAGCTTGGGAAAGGCACTAAATTTTCAATGAAACTTCCTTTAACGCTGGCAATTATTGAAGGTATGCTGGTTAGCGTTGCGGAAGAAAAATATATTATTCCAACCCTATCAGTCGTGGAATCACTTTCCCTGACGAAAAATATGATTAATACAGTTATTGGTCGAGGCGAAATGATCAACCTTCGCGGTGAAATGTTGCCTCTCTTGAGAATCAATCGACTATTTGGCGTTAAAGATAATGACCAAACATGCGAAAATACTGTCGTCGTAGTTGAAAACGGAATTAGAAAAGTCGGTCTGGTGGTTGATAAATTATTGGGTCAAAGACAAACCGTAATAAAAAGTCTGGGCTCAACCTTTACCCAGCAAAAATGGATTTCCGGAGGAGCCGTTCTTTCCGATGGAAACATTGGTTTAATTATCGATATTGAAGGAATGATGCAGCTGTTGGATATGTTGCCTGAGGATCAAATTAATAAATATAAGAATAACCGGGAAACAAGGCCGGAACCCCAAAATACATCAATCATGAATGTCCCGGATTTTAGTGTCTCTGATGCAAATGAATGTATGACTAACGAAAATACGGAGGTATTGATTGAAGGTTAAAGACAAAAACTATTTAGGGATTGGCCAACATGATAGCTTTACATAAGTAGATATTAATTATTCAAATTATTAAAACGGTGAGGTTAAACTAATGAGCAAAAAGCAGGAAAATAAAGGCGCCGTCCTTGAAGATAGGGCTGGCAAATATCTAACTTTCAGGCTTGCTGATGAAGAGTTTGGAATTGAAATTCTCAAAGTAAGAGAAATTATCGGAATGATGAACGTGACACCGGTTCCGCGGGCGCCCGAATATATCAGAGGCGTTATAAATTTGCGCGGTAAAATTATTCCGGTTTTGGATTTGAGAAATATATTTCGTATGGAAGCCTCCGAAGATACGGATGAAACCTGTATCATCGTGGCTGAAATTAGACTGAATGGGGAGTCAATCTTGATGGGAACGGTTGTTGATGCCGTGTCCGAAGTTCTTGATATAAAAGAAAATGAGATTGAGGATTCTCCGGCGTTTGGATCAAATGTTGATACTAAATTTATTCTCGGTATTGGCAAAGTGAAAAACGAAGTTAAAATTCTTCTCGATATTGATGAAGTTCTGGCTGTTAACGAATCAGCGGTGCTTCTGAAATTGAGTGAAGACGATGTTACATCGGCCGATATTGTCCAGGAAGAAGATATTCACCAGTTGGTCTGATGATAAGAATTTTAATGCCATAATAGTGCTACCGTTGGGGCATGTGCCCTATAATGGGGGCTAAAATAATTAAAACCAAAATAATTGGGCATTTGAAAACTGCATTTACTTTGTAGGGTTAATAATGGAAGATATAAAACCTGAAACCAATACTCTAATTTCTGAAGAAATTGAAATTAAAGTCTCTCCTGATAAAATGGAAGTGGTCTTTTCATGCCAATTGGTTAAAGGGGATGTGTCGGTCATTATGCAGAATATATTTAAGGAATTAATTAATAAAAAAATAACCGCCAAACCTGATGAAGAAGCCCTGCTAAAAGTCTTAAATGAATCTAAAGAACAAAATAAAGGAATCAATAATTATGTCCTTGTTGAAGGAATCGTGCCAATTATGCCCGTTGATGGTAAAATTGAATGGTCCGGGGATTATTTCAATGAGGAATATTATATTGATCCTGAAACCAAGCGAACAGATTTTCACAGAAAAATGGGAAATCCGAATGTCGAAAAAGATGTTCTTCTGGCAAAAGTAACATATGATAAGCAGGGCAAAGATGGCCGCGATGTTTTTGGAAAAACTATTAAGGTTCCGGCACCAAAGCGTATTAATTTGCAGAACGGTCCGAATATAGTTTGGAATAATAAAGAAGCAGCTTTTTATTCTAAGGTTGCTGGCCGAGTGATTCTAACAGGCAGTACCGTTGATATTGATGAAACGGTCTTTATCAAGGAAGATGTTGGAGTTGAATCAGGCAATATTAACCACAAAGGCAATGTGGTTATCAATGGCGGTATTAACTCGGAATGTAAGGTGGAAGCAACTGGGGATATTGAAGTCCGCGGCTTGGTCTATGCCAGTGATATAAAATGTGGAGGGAATCTAACCTGTAAAGAAGGAATGAACGAAAGTATTGAAAAAAAGATTGAAGTCAAGGGTGAACTGTTTTCTAAATATATTATGAATGCCACCATTGAATCTTATGGGAATATAATTGTCAATTCCGAAATATATCAATCAAATATCAAATCAAGAGGGGATATTTCCTGTGAAGAGGGCCGAATAGTGGGCGGTGAAATTATGGTGGCCAAGGATATTCGCACGGGTGAAGCTGGTTCCAAGGGATATGCCAATACTTTATTAATTGCCGGCGTCGATTTTCATCTTCAGCAAAGATTAAATATAAATAATACTAATATCCAAAAACTAAAAGATTCTCTCAAAAAACTTAAACCGGTTTATAGACAATTAATCAATATCAAGAATTTCCTGGATGCGACGCAAAAAGAAAAGCTTACTGAATTGGAATTCAAGATTTATGAAATAAATGATACCATTGAAAAACTAGAGGAAGACAATAAAATTATTCGAAAGAAAAACTATGAGAATAGGAAGGCACGAATAATAATCCTGAAGATGATCTACCCGGGTGTGACTTTGCGTATCTTTGATACTCAATTTATCGTTGATAACGCGTTGGCCGGACCCATAGTTGCAATAATTGACTCGGTCACCGGCAAGCTTGCCTTAACATCAGAATTAGAGGAGAACAAGGAGAGACAATGAAAGCAGAGCATATAAATCTCTTTATGTATTCAGTCGTCGAGACCTTTAAACAAATGCTCGGCTGTGAAGTGAAACATGGAAAACCGATACCGGCCACCTATAATGATGATATCGCGTCACTTATCGGTTTAATTGGTTTATCAGGCACGGCCAAGGGAATCATTGCCATTAAACTTCCGCCGGAAACCGCCATGAATATTGTCGGAGCCTTTGTTGGTACAAAATTTACTAATGTTGATTCGACTGTGATCGATGGTGTTGGAGAATTGGTAAATATCATTGCCGGAAGTACAAAATCTAAAATGATAGGGCAAAAAATATCAATTTCTTTGCCGACTGTTCTAAAAGGCTCAATGCAAAAATTAACTACCCCCGAAGTTACTTATATGGCTATCCCATTCTTCAGCCATCTGGGTAACTTTGAAGTATATATTGGTTTCAGTTCGATACAGCAGAATAAAAAGGAGGCATTGCATGAAGGTGTTAATTGTTGATGATTCTCAAATAATGCGAAAAATCATCTCAGTTGTTCTGGCTAAATTGAATGTCAATGATATTATTGAAGCTGAAAACGGAAAAGAAGCGGTGATAAAGGCGGGTGAGAACAATGACATAGGTCTGATCCTCATGGATTGGAATATGCCGGTCATGAGCGGAATTGAAGCTGTTAAGAATATTCGTTCCAAAGGTAATAAAGTGCCGATTGTTATGTGTACCACTGAAGCGGAAAAGGAGAAAGTCATTGAAGCGATTAAAGCTGGTTGCAATGATTATCTCATAAAGCCTTTTAACCCTAAAGATATCAAAGCCAAGCTGCAGAAGTTTGTTGTGGTTGCCGCATAATGAAGGATTGGGAATTTTGCAAATTTAATTTTAAAAAATTATTATGGATATATCACAAAAATTAAATAAATCGACATTTAATATGATTCGTCAGGTTGTATATGATAAAAGCGGCATATCACTGGGCGAAAATAAAGAAGCCTTGATTAGGTCCAGGATCGCCAAACGGATGAGAAAATTAAATATTTCGACGTACGATGAATATATTGATTTTGTCAATCATGATGAAACTGATTCTGAACTTGAGAATATGCTTGATGCAATATCAACCAACACTACCAATTTTTATAGGGAAGCGGCTCATTTTGATTTTATGCGCACGATTCTTAAAGATTGGTTGAAGAACGATTTAAAAAAATTGCGAATTTGGTGCGCTGCCGGGTCCTCGGGAGAGGAGCCATATACACTGGCAATAGAGGCCCTGGATTCTAACGGTTTGCCAAAAACAGACGTCAAAATACTGGCCACCGATATTGCACCATCGGTGTTAAAAACGGCCATAACCGGTATTTATAGCGAAAGTAAAACTTCTTCAATTCCAAAACATTTGAGAAATCAATATTTCGATAAAATTAAGCAGGGAACTGAATTTTCATATAAAGCCCAACCAATTTTGAAGAATATACTTATGTTCCGACAAATGAATTTGGCCCTATTCCCTTATCCATTTAAAAACTCTCTGGATATGATTTTCTGTCGAAATGTAATGATATATTTTGACAATGGTCTTCGCGTCAAAATGGTTGAAGAGTTTAGAAGATTATTAAGGCCGGGAGGTTATTTATTTATTGGTCATGCCGAATCGATTTCAAACTTTTCGGCAGGTTTTAAGTGCATAAAACCTTCAATATATATAAGGTTGTAATTGATGTCGTTAAAAATATTGGGTATCTCTGAAATATATGTCTCGAATGTTCCAGGCGATGTTCTGATAACATATTCGCTCGGATCATGTATCGGTCTAACAGCCTATGATCCGGTAGTTAAGGTTGGCGGAATGATACATTATATGTTGCCATTATCGAAGATTGCGCCCGAAAAAGCAAAGGCCAAACCGGGGATGTTTGCGGATACCGGAATTCCCGCGCTTTTAAATCAAATATTAAATCTGGG
>JBDRRI010000062.1:0-7541 GCA_043825815.1 Candidatus Zixiibacteriota bacterium | reverse complement strand
CGCCGTGGATAAGGATATGGCGCTGAATGAGGATAAACTGAATGATTTTCTAATTATGCTGGGAATTAACGGTGCCGAGTTTGTGGTTGACGGCTGCGAAGAAAAATGCAAGCTGACCATTTCCAATCTTAAAAGCAAGGATGAAGCTAATATCATCATTGCCGCCTTTGACGAGTTCGGTAACACGGTTTTAAAAGAATTAACGCCGATAATCGAAGATCAGTCTATTACCATTCTGAAAAGAATAAATCTAAAATTAACCAATGATATTAAAAATGAAAATAATATCAAAAACAATGTCAATCTATACATTTTGGATCTTTTAAAGAACTTGAATGATAGCGAAAAAGTCAAAATCGGCCCTTGGGTAAGCAAGAAATCCGGCGATTCCGGCTTCGGAGTTCTTAAAATAGTCGACGAGGATTCCAATCCGTTACAGATAGGCTACTATCTTGGTACTCAGGAAATAGGAGATTATTCCAATTTTGATGTGTCTAATGACAGTAACTATGTATCTTACAACATCCGTCATTATTTCGAAGGTGATGATGAATTGGTTTCATTGGAAAAAGATGGTATAATGACTCTTTATAATTTAAATAATCCCGACGACGTCGCCCATCTTGATTCTCTGGGCATTACAATTAATACCGCCAGAATTTGTAATGGAGAGTTTCCTGCAGTTATTTATACTCCCAAAAAGGCCTTGATGCCATCCGAATCTCAGAAATCGGATAAGGCAACGGAGGATATATTGCCGGATGAATACCGATTGGAGCAGAATTACCCCAATCCCTTTAATCCGACAACAACCATCATTTTCAGTCTGCCGATTTCAGAAAAAGTGACTCTGGAAATATTTAATTTCGAGGGTAGATTGGTCAGAACTCTGATTAATGATGTTAAAGATGCCGGAATTCATTATATCATCTGGGATGGTCGCAATGATAAGGGAGGCAAGGTGGCTTCCGGAATGTATGTGTATAAAATAACCGCCGGTGATTTTATCGACACAAAAAAGATGACACTAATAAAATAAATTTTCCTTATGCTGTATCAATACCCGGTTAATGTTTTATTTTAATCGGGTATTTTACGAATTTTTAGCAATCTTAGAGAATTAGAGACGACAATCAGTGACGAGACAGCCATCGTTCCAGCCGCGACCACAGGCGAAAGCGCCCATCCGAACAATGGATAAAAAAGACCAGCCGCCAATGGTATTGAAACCATATTGTAAAAAAACGCCCAAAACAGATTCTGCTTAATTGTTTTCAAGGTTGCGCGCGATATTTTAAGCATCTCTAAAAGGGAGCTGAGATCGTTGCTCATCAGAATTATATCCGCTGATTCCAATGCGACATCGGTACCGGCTCCCAAAGCCACCCCGATATCGGCCGCTGCCAATGCAGGCGCATCGTTAATGCCATCACCAACCATCATAATGCGATGACCGGCTCGTCTTAAGGTTTCGACAATCATTTTTTTCTGGTCCGGCTTTATACCGGCTTCAAAGCGGCTGAGACCCAATTGCGTGGCCATTCCTTTGGCTGACTTATAATTATCCCCGGTGAGCATAACCAGAGTTCTATTGTCATTTTTTAATTCTTTTATAACCGTGGCGGCGTCGTCTTTAGGAGAATCAGACAAAGCCAGATATCCAATGAGATGGTTTTCAAGTGCCACATAAACGATAGTCTTACCCGATTCCATTTCTTTATCAGCTGATCCGGCCAAAGCTCCCAAATCAATCGCTTCCCGCCTCATTGTCTTTTCATTACCGATTAAGACGGCTTTACCGTTGACCTCGGATTTGATGCCAAATCCTGGTATTTCTATTGAATTGGTCGTTTTTTCCAATTCAATTTCCAGATTTTTGGCCATTTTGACGATGGCTTGGGCCAGCGGGTGTAATGAATCGGCTTCAACCGAGGCTGTAATTCTTATCAGTTTATTTTCCGAAATATTTTCTATAGTTTTTACAGCGGTTACTTCAAACTCTCCCGATGTCAATGTACCCGTCTTATCAAATAGAATATGGTCGGCATGGGTGGCATTTTCAAGAATATCTCCGCCCCGAATATAAATTCCCAACCGGGCTGCCCGGGCCGTTCCGGCCATGATCGCAGTCGGAGTGGCCAAACCAAGAGCGCAAGGGCAGGCTATAATCAAAACCGCTATAGGAGCCTTAAGAAGCATCATGCTTTCCGGATCAAAAAGATACCATAATCCGAAAGTGATTATTGCCAGAGTAAGGACAATTGGAACAAAAATGCCGGCAATCTTATCGGCTAATCTTTGAACCGGGGCCTTTCGGCTCTGGGCCTGTTCCACCAGCCGAATGACCTCTGCCAAAAAGCTGTTTTCACCCGCATTCGTAACTTTGAATTTGAACGAAGAATTGCCATTAACCGATCCGCCAAATATATTATCGCCGACCGTCTTTTCAACTGGAATTGATTCGCCTGTTATCATCGCTTCATCAATGGAAGCGTTTCCTTCGATAATTTGCCCATCAGCGGCAATCTTTTCACCGGCTCTAACAGAGACTATCATGCCTGCGGTAAGATTAGAAATTTCAATTTCCGTCTCCTCGCCATCAATTAATACCCTGGCTGTATCCGGCCGCAAATCTTTTAGCGAGGCAATCGCGTTTTTGGCTTTTCCCTTGGCTCTATCTTCAAGAAAACGTCCCAAAAGAATGAGGGTGATTATCATTGCTGAAGTTTCAAAGTAGAAATGGTCAGTGTTTAATCTATTGATAAAGAGGCTGTCGATTAAGATATATATACTATAAATAAATGTGGCAAGTGATCCAATTGCAATCAATGAATTCATATTGGCCGCAAAATGCTTGGTCTGATTCAGAGCATCTGCAAATATTGAACGCCCGGCCCGGAACATTATAATGGCAGTAAAGATTAATAGAAATATACCTTTAAGCCCAAAGGGGAGAAGCGGTTCGCCCCATAACATTCCATCAAGACTTAAAATTATAACCGGAATCAATAAAGTTAATGAAAGAATAAAAGATTTTCTGATCGAATTGGATTCGCTATCGGCAACCAGATTGGTTTTTAAGGATTCTCCCGGCAATTTCGGAATATAGCCGTACTCTTTAATTTTTCCCGCTATTTGGTCCTTACTAACCTTATCATCATAATAAGTGACCCTTGCCGTACCGAGCGCATAATTGACCTCAACCTTGTCAATGCCCTCGATTTTGGTCAATTGTTTTTCAATACCGGCGGCGCAACCGGCGCAATGCATTCCATTAATGCCCAGATTTAATTCGCTAATTTTACTCATAGGACAAAGATAATGCTATTAATGAAATAGGAAAAGAACAATTTTTTTGGTAAAAATTGCTATATTTATCTGAATCCCATACTGATCAATAGCTGGGGATGTTTTTTAAGAAGCTCTTTTTTAATCTTGGCGCGAGCCCGATAAAGATACCAGCGAACTGTTGCCTCCGGCATATCCATAATATTGGCCACATCGTCAATCTCGACACCCTTCATATCGCGCAAGACAAATGCATTGCGTTGCTTTTCATTAAGCGAATGAGTCGCATCATCGATATATTCCCGAATCCGGTTACGATTGAACTCATCTTCAGGACTAATAAATTTGTCATCAGCCTTTTCGACAATATTATCAATCGATTCGTGCTGATGCCGATTATGCTTGCGCATATAGTCTATGGAAGCATTAACTGTAATTCGATAAAGCCAGGTATAAAAACGCTTGCTTTCATCATAACGCCAGATATTCTGATCTACCTTGACGAAAACATTTTGCATAATATCAGCCGCTTCATCGTAATCGCCGACCATTTTATATGCCAGAGCGGCTACCTGATTCTTATAAAGTTTGACAAGTTCAGAGAAAGCCTTTGATTGACCATCCTTGATTTTGCTGATAATTACGCGGGTTTCTCTATCTAAACGATCGTCTATTTCGGTCTTATGATCTGTCACCAAATTGGTCTGTACCATTGCCATTTTAATTACCTCCCCAAGGTTATCTATTACAATGTGGATTATTCAAATCCATTATATCTTAGTTAACAATTAACAATATAAAAAGTTCCCGGTCAATATCTTTTTTTTTAAAAAACTATACTTTTTTAGATATTTTAAAATTCAAGATGCAATAAAATTCCCATTGGGAATATAGCCGTTCGGCCGGGATGAAATATTATACAGTAAGTCGTTTCGAGGCAATATTTTATGTCGAAAAATGGTATTTGGATTGGACTGAAATTAGATTATTTTAGAATAACTGCCCAATGCCCCGAATAGCCCAATAAACTATCAATCATTCAATATATATTCCAACGGGTTAACCCGCTGATTATCTTTTAACACTTCATAATGAAGATGCGGCCCGGTTGAATAACCGGTTGAGCCCATCAAACCTAACAGATCGCCGCGTCTTACTTTTTGTCCCAGCTTGACCTTAATCTTGCTCAAGTGGCCATATCTGGTTTGAAATCCATAACCATGGTTGATGGTTACCAGTTTGCCGAGCTCTCCGGCCGCCCCGGAATATTTAACTATACCGTCAGCGGCGGCATAAATTGGAGTGCCGGTTTTATTGGAAATATCAAGACCGTAGTGGAATCGCTTATAACCGGTAAATGGGTCAACCCTCATCCCGTATCCGCGGCCTTTATAGCCTCGCGCCGGAATAATCGATGGGGTATGGTCAAGAATAGTCTTCTTTTCGGCCAAAATGCCAAAAACCTCTTCGTATTGCTCATTTTCAAAACGGGCCAAACGAAGCAATGCGTCAATTTCAAGTTGCGTTTTTCTGGCCAACTGGACCACTTCGGAGACATTTTCATTGACCGCTTTTTCCGGTCCGCCAATTCCCAATTGACGCTGTTCCTCGTCAATTTCGGGTAAACTAAATATATTTCTAATAACTATTTCTTTTTCAACTACTTTTTCAAATTGACTTGTAATTTCCGTCACTTTATCGTGTAGCTCAGTATATTTTTCGGCTAAAATTGCATTTTCCGATTCCAGGCGGGCGATTTGATAAGCGTCTGATTTTGATTTTACATAAGATGAAGTTAAAAAGACATTGGCGATAAACAGAAAAACCACTACCACCATACTGGCGATAATGAACGAATACGAGACTGAGAACTGTCGCAATTTGTCGCGACTGTCCGGGATAAGCATGAATTTCAATTTTTTGTTAAACATCTTTACCTAACCAAATCCGGAATAATCCGATTTCCTCTTTTGTTCTAAACTGTGGGAAAATATGGTAAGGCAGTCCTGATGTCAACTAAAATCGGGCGAAAGATTCAAGTAAAATTACTTAATTAACCGATACTCTTTCCTTAATATCTTGTCAACTACCTTCACCAGTTTCTCGCAGTTCAACCCCTGGAGACTATACAAATGCCAATAAAGCTTAGGGGGCATTATGTATATCTCTTTTTTCTTCTCTGGCATCCATCCTCCCTTATCAGTCGGGAGAGGATAAATAACCTTAAATTAAATATCGACCCGACTTGATGGAAAATTCAGTTATTTTCTTTGTTTTTTGATATTGCAGATTCTGTGCCCTGATACTTATTCTTGCCATCTTTTAAAAAATTATATTAAGATGTTAATATACAAGCGGTTACCGGATGGAGAATATCGCCGATTCAAAGCGGAGGAAATATACCCATTTTATAAATATTGGAAATTTCCCATATAAATATGAAATGGTCAATACCCTTTTAACTTTTTGGCGCTGTTTTGATAACTTGACAGATAAGGGTCAGTTTGATAAATTCCGGCAAAATAATTAAAAAAGAGGAAATAATAAATGTACTTATTAAAACGTAAAATTGTCGTTGTGACAGGCGCCTCGGTTGGTATTGGGCAGGCGATTGCCGAAATTTTTGCTCAAAACGGAGCCAGACTGATACTTATGGCGCGTAGAATGGAAAAACTTAGGAAATTATCCGATAGCCTCTCCAAAAAATATAAAACCGATTCGATCTGTATTGAACTTGATGTGCGAAATCAACCCGATGTCGATAAAGTGATTAATGATCTTCCCGCCAAATGGAAAAAAATTGATATTTTAATTAATAACGCCGGACTCAGCCGGGGATTGACCAAACTGTATGAGGGAGAGCTTCTTGACTGGGAAGAGATGATTGATACTAACATCAAAGGTCTTTTATATGTCAGTCGGGCGGTTGTTTCGGGAATGGTGGCTCGTAAAAGGGGCCATATTGTCAATATCGGTTCAGTGGCCGGACACCAGGTCTATCCCGGTGGTAATGTCTACTGCGCCACCAAGCATGCGGTTGATGCTCTCACGCGCGGCTTGCAACTCGACCTTCTGGATTCACCGGTTCGGGTCTCAACCGTCGATCCCGGAATGGTTGAAACTGAATTTTCACTGGTTCGGTTCCGGGGGGATAAGGACCGAGCCAAGACGGTCTATACCGGTCTGCGACCGCTTAAGGCAATCGATGTGGCCGAGGCGGTTCTGTTTTGCGTTACCCGGCCGGCCCACGTAACGATTCAACAGGTCATTATCATGCCGACCGATCAGGCGACCGCGATGATGGTGAATCGGAAATAGGGGTTATAAATTATCCAAATAAAACAAATATTATGACAGGGTTGCCTTTGATCTGATTAGAATAATAAATAGAAATTGTAGTTGATATAAATGCGTAATAGGCGATTAATACGGTATCTTAAAACTTGAGTTTGCTGAGTTGGATTTTCTGCGATTGCGTATTGGGATCATTCGCATTTTCTAACCAGTCAATTCCCATCTGTTCCCAATTATGATCGCAGGCAGAATTAATATATCGCTCTATGCCATAAGTTCCGATTCTTATAGCAATATGTTTAAATTGCATTTTGATGGCCGGGTTGTCAATGATAATGGCTACGCGTTCCAATCCCTTTTCTTTGAAAAGTTCCTGGCCTTTTTCCATATAGACCTTGGTGTCATTATCAAATGGTTCCATGCCTCTGGTATCAATAAGCAGACAAAATCCGGAAGTTTGATTTTCGAGAATTTTCTCCGACACAGCCAGCCATCGCTTTATTTCGGCGGCGTTGACCGTCCCTGAGAAAATTAATTTGTAGCCGTAATCCTGGGCTTCGATTTTAAACATGATTACCTAATCTTTTAAGTTATAAAACAGGTATCGGGCGTTTTGAGGGAGACTTAAACGATGCTTCCAATTATGATTAAAAATTGAACAATCTTTGAATATAAAAAGCCGGTCCGTCAATTAACGAGGCCGGCCTTAACGAAATTAATATTATCTTATTTATCGTAATATAACAGGAATTCGTACGGATGAGGGCGGATTCTCAATCCTTCAACATCTTTCCGTTTTACTTTGATCCAAGCTTCGATTAAATCCTCTGTGAAAACTCCACCCTCAAGAAGGAAGCTATAGTCATTTTCAAGCGCATTCAAGGCTTTGGTTAGCGAGGTTGGCAGGAGTTGTATCTTTTTTAATTCCTTTTCAGATAGATATGTCAGATCCTTATCAA
>JBDRRI010000061.1:0-10033 GCA_043825815.1 Candidatus Zixiibacteriota bacterium | reverse complement strand
CGTCAATTACAGTCGGGTAATCCTCTAAGGCAATCGAATGATCAAAACCAACTACTAATTGCAGTTTTGCTATTTCATGATTAAGTTGAATAATATTATTCCCAGGTTCATATAGAAATTTAGTCAGTTCATTTCCGCTATAATACTGATTATCCAAATAGTTAAAATAAAATGCTCTCCAAGGTGGTGATGAACAATCGCCTGGAATTGATTGAGGAATAATATGTTCAGGAATATTTGGATGTAATTCCTTTTCAGTCCTACCCGCTCCAATAACTTTATATGCATATATTTCATCGGTTTCCAACAGGACAAAAGGAACATTAATGGTTCCTGAGGCATCAGTCGGCCCCATTGTTTGAAAATATTGCTGGCCATCTCGATAAACATCCAAATTTACATTTTCGACCGGTTGGCCAGCCAGTGGCTGATTTGGGCCATAGACAAATGACAATAAATTAGGCGAATAGCCGAAATCAATCTTCGGAATAAAAGGATAGATATAGCCATTACTATGTTTCCTTGAAAAGATTAAAATATGGCTTGGCTCAAACACGGTCGTGCTGATTGCAATAAATTGAGAATCTACACTTGGATTAATTGTAATCTCTAATGTGGCAATTAACCCATCTCCTGGACCTGGCACTTCAACACACGATGGCGTATAATGAGGGATTGCAATCAAACATTTGTTTTTATCTATATAGCCAACCGTATCGATTCCATCTAATTCGGAAACAAAAGAATTTTCAAATGAAATATCATTAATAGTTATTGGAGAAGTAATACAGTTTAATTCAAATGGTAATGACATCCCAAACAACGAATCTTCAAGATATAAATAGACTTCGATTTCCCAATTAGTAACATATGGTGGAATACCAACATTTCTAAATTCAACTATATCATTCGTTTCCGTAGGTGAACAATCATATTCCTCACATATATAGGCAGGCCCTTCGCAAAAATGAAACCAAGTTAAAAAATCAATATCACCATTATTTATACCCGAGCATGCATCTATTCCTCCTGCATCAGTATTACACGGCTCGGGGCCGTTCTCATATAAGTATGCAAGCAAATAATAATAATCCATTATATTGTACCATCCATCACAATTTACATCTGCACACGTTTGCCCAAAAGATACCGGGGAAAATAACAAGAAAATTAGAACAATAATTGAGATTATACAAAAATTATTTGTAAAACATGTCATCACATCCTCCAAAGCTTTGGAATGTTTGAAATTTGAGATAATTATTAAATATACTCCTCAACTCCCAAAAGTCAACATCAAAGCACCCTGACAGGCAAATTCTGGTATTAGACAGCAGTTGACATATAGGACAAAATGGGACGAATAAAGGTATGCGAATATAAACGCAAGTCCAGCCTTATTATAATATGATACAAACACTTAGGTTTTATAACCCCACTCCATTATGCAAAATAATAATCCTAATATAATTACATGATAATTGACAAAATCCGCTAAACCCGCTATATTACTGCATCCATAAGTAAGGCAATTACTACAATAAAAATATCCTTGTTTCAGGAGGTCAATATGTTTCAGAAGTTAACTGCAATATTGGGCTTTATCATCTGTTTTTTAATTTGTTCTTCAAGCTTAATGGCAGAAGTGCCACAATTAATTAACTATCAAGGCCGACTAACAAATAGTTCAGGGGAGGCCGTACCAGACGATAATTATATTGTCACTTTTCGTATTTGGGATGATTCTCTTATTGGTGCAAATGTCCTTTGGACGGAACAGGATACTTTAACCACACAAGGCGGCCTTTTCGCAACTTATCTTGGCGACAATTCCAATCTTCATCTGGGCATTTTCGGCGATTCACCAAGATATTTGGGAATTCAACTTCAAGGTCAAGGCGAGATATATCCAAGGACTTCCCTGCTTTCGACCCCATTTACTTATCATGCCCTCGTCTCTGATACAGGGAATGTCGCTCTTGGTGTTGTCGACGACGCTATAACCAGTTCAATGATAGCCGATGGAACTATCCAGCTAAATGACATTGCTCAAAATGGTGCCGCTGTTGGTCAAGTAATGAAATGGAACGGCACGAATTGGGAAGTGGCCGATGATGACTCTGGATTAGATTCAAAATGGAGCGTTACCGATTCGGTACTGAATACAAATGAATATTGGGGATTGGCGAGAGGAGGAGTTGACAATTATTATTTGGGTGATAGCATACAAACTCATATCAATTTCGGAGTAGCTTGTTCAACAAGATATAGTGAATATTCTACAATCAGCGGTGGATTTAATAATAGATTGCGAAATAAATATGCAACCATCGGTGGCGGAATCAACAATCAAATAGACGTTAATTATGCAGCAGATGGAATATATGCATCAACTATTGCAGGAGGTGAGGGCAACAGAATACTGGGGGGAAATAGTTCTATTGGGGGTGGATCAAATAATATGATTTCACACACAGGTGCGGGATGTACTATTGCTGGCGGTGTAAGCAATAATTGTTATGATGGTCCGCAATATGCCACAATAGGCGGTGGGTATGGTAATAAGACTGAGGCGAATTTTTGTACAATAGCAGGGGGATCATCAAATAATACCGGGTTGGGCAATGGTGGCCCAGGAAGTACGGTTGGGGGAGGATTCAATAACTCTGCTTGGTCAGGTTCTTCAACAATAGGTGGTGGCTCTGGAAACACTGCATATGGTTCTTCTGCCACAATTGCAGGCGGAAATTCTAATCAGACAAATGGAGAATATACCTTTATAGGAGGTGGTTCAGGAAATATTGCCGGTGCAAATTTCTCCTCCGTCCTCGGAGGATGGGGAAATGAAGCAAGCGGATACTTATCAACTGTTTCAGGAGGACGTTTAAACAGCGCGACCGATACTGCGGCATTTGTATGTGGGGGTTTCGACAATGATGCGACAGGTGCTCATAGCGGAACTGGTGCTGGAAGGGATAATTTAGCCTCAGGCAGGTATTCATATGCAGCTGGCCGAGGAGCACATGCAGAGCACGATGGAACATTTGTCTGGACGGATTCTACCGATGCTGAATATTATTCAACAGCACCCAACCAATTCCTTTTACGAGCTGGTGGTGGTGTAGGTATAAACACAAATGCTCCCACTTCTGACTTGCACGTAAATGGGTCAATTTCCAGAAAATATAATATAATAGATGCCAGTGGTGGGAATGTACAATATACTCCTTTGGATAGTGACAACATTTTAATAGGCAACGGTGATTATGACATACAAGTTGATTTACCCTCGGCAACCGGTATCGAGGGACGGACATACACGATTAAAAAAGGCACTGGTAGCGGAGTATTAAATATTCATCCGTTTGGGCTCGAATCTATTGATGGGAATGCTGCTATCATCACTTTAACAACATATCTATACGTCACAATAATTAGTGACGGCACTAATTGGTATATTATAGGTCGATGGTAAAGTTAATGATCCTTCCTTCCCGCCGAAGCCTCAAGCGAAGGGCGGGGTAGGCGATATTTATTATTTGCTTTAGCTATTTGTTGCAACAGTCTGTTTAACAACAGCTTATCTGTCAATACTTCATTGAAATAACAACCGCATAAATTGGTCGGTTTCGCTTCTTCCCCGACCTCCGGCATATAATTATGCAGTGTATAGTCGTTGCAATTCTATATCAACCAGTCTTTATCCCAACCGAGTTTGATAAGTTCGATCTTGTCCATATCACTGGTTCCCAGCTTATATTGGGTATCTGCAATTTGTATATGATGTGCAATTGGCTTTATGGGACGATCATCGCCGAAATAGAGTTTTCGCTTCTCCTGTATAATCTTCAGACCAACAGTATCGCAGGCAACCGGATCAAAACCAACAATTAATCCGCCGTAATTCCAGGTAAACTCTTTATCAAAATGATGTGGACCTATTGTATTAAATTGAGGAGTAAACATGACCAGTACATTTAACCTCGTTTTTCCTTTTACTATTGGAAGATCCCAAACCTCCGCCAGGCTGGCGCAGGAATTAGCATGGTATTTTGGAGGATTCGGGTCAAACATGATGTAGTTTTTTATTAAACTGCCGACTCCCGACCAGGAATGGGTACGCATCGGTCGAGCATTTATCAATGCTGTTGAATTTTTAAAAATAGGGTTGTTCAAAACTCCGCGGTCATCAATTCCAATATTTTTTTCAGAAACACCCGCATCCATCACACGCTTTTTTATTGCCTGCTCAACTTCAGTCGTAGTCGGAAGATTTGCCCACTCATTGGTTTTGATACCGACTATATCTTCGGGAACAATCATCTCTTTCCAGCAAGAGACGATATCTTTCTTGCCTATAAGTTTGATTATCGCTTCATCCAGCATTTGCTGAACAATATCACCATTGATTTTACCCTTATCCCCAACTACATTTTCATTACGGATTAATATCACTTTGGTCTTATAATTGGAAACAATCTCATCAGCCAATGATGGAATACCAACAGTAGCAATCCCGATAGTCGCGACTCCGGCGCTTTTTATAAAATTGCGTCGTGTGATTCTCTTGAATATTTTACTCATAATAATACCTCATGTTATCATATGTTTTCAATAATTTCGATTTCGTTTTTGCTAGCATAATTTTGGCGATTTCTTTATCTGACCAATCAAGAATTAGAATCATATGATTTTCACATAAATCAATCATGGTTTTTTTATTCGACCCAATCTCAATAATATTGTTAGATTTAATATCTTGCTTGAATTTTCCTGCGTAAATATTGTAAGCAGTTAACATATCTTCTACCGATTGATACTTAATAAGTAAAATATAAATAGTCGGAGACGTTTCATATTCAGCTAAGACGACATCAGAATTTTCATTTAAATTAAAAACATTTTCACTGCCAAAATAATAATGATAATTTAAGGCTGAATAGGTATGCAAATATCGAATTGATTCTTTTTTAAGATTTTCCTCAGGAAGGTATTTAATTATTTCCTGTATTGGTATCGTTTCTGTTAAAGTGCTATCATTGGCTTTTAATATTTCAATATCAATTGCCTCTGCCATTGCCATTAACACATCGTTTGTCTCTTCGGTTTTATCATCAGCGCGGACACAGACATAGTATTTCGATCGCCAGAAACAGAGTACCGATCCAATATACTCATACGCATTCCCGATTCCACTCAACTCCGATTCTCTCGAATAGCTGAACACGCCGTAAGCGTCCTCATCCTTTCCCATATCAAATATTTCAACTGAAATATCGGGGGCATTTGACTTCACATATTTGAATATATAAACATTACTGAAATCATATGAATTATAAACTTCACCGGCGCCGTCGATATACTGGAAGATAGTTTGCCTATCATAAATTTCGATTGAATCCTGAAGCTCCCAATAATTTATTACTTTTGGTACAAAATCGCCTATATTGACTTCCGTTTTGTTTGTCTGTCCATCGTTACATGAAATTGGCAAGGATAATATTAATATGATTAGAATAAATTTATACATATAATCCTCTATCTAGTTTAGTTTTCAAGAGTTATTACATAAGCCATAGGAACAACCATTCTATCACCACAATCGCCACTACAAGTAAGAATGATATGCGCGCGTTCACCCATCCTTCTTCTCCGGTAATTTGTGGAAAATTGTCAAACCGATTAGCATCATTATGATCAGCGATACAACCGCCAAGCGGTACGGCAATTTCTCTGCCGACATATCCGAAAGATTAAACATACCCGCCGCCCTTTCCCCCAGCGATCGGCCGGGCGTGAACAGATAAACAATCAAGCCCCAAATCGGCGGACCGATCACCGCCGCGGCACGGCCAGACAAAGAGTACAACCCGAAAAAACGTCCCAGTTCGTTTTTTGGCACCATCTCGGCCAGAAGCGGGCGAGAAACCGTCCATAAACCGCCAAGAAGAATACCGATAAACGAGCCGACAATATATATCAAGGCTTTATCCTCAAGCAACATCATAAATATTAAAGCTACAATCCAACCATAAATAATGAATGTCATCATTCGCTTAAGACTGATTGATTGCGATATTTTGCCAATCAAAAACGAACCGACAATGGCCGAAATCGGCGTGATAATCAGAAAAACCGATAAGTCTTTATCGGAGAAACCAAGAACAATCGATGAGTATATCCCGATATTGAGAATCACGGTCGCGACCGCGTCCTCAAAAAAATAATCAGCTATCAAAAAACGCATGACCCCCGGATATTTCTTGCTGTCTTTAATTGCCTCTATAACATCGCGGTATGCTCGTTTGAATTTTGCCGAACCCGACTTAACCAGTTCTTTCCTTTCTTTGACCCACAAAAATATCGGGATGCTGAATAAAGCAAATAAAATGGCGGTTGGAGCAAATGCGCCGGCTCTTCCCCAGCCGGCGATAAAACCGATATCTGTTCCGAATAATTCCCCGGTCACAAACGGCAGAACGATAATGATTCCTACAATCGCTCCAAGATATCCCAGCGCAACGCCGAAACCGGAAATAAAACGGGCCTCTTTCCCGGATGAAACTGAATACATGAGTGAATTATAGAAGACCATCCCTCCCTCATAAAAGAAATTGGAGACTGCAAAGAGGATAATAATGAATCCGAACAGGCTTAACGGCACGATCGGGACAATCCCGATCGCCAGACAGCAACTGAAGGTAAAAAGCATAAGAAACAGCTTTTTCTTATCGGAATGATCGGATAATGTCCCCAAAGCCGGCATTAATAACCCGGCCAGAAGCATTGATAAAGAGTAAGAGATATCATAGTAAAGGCCATCCTTGCCGAGATCCTCAACCACCCATTTTTTAAAATAAAGCGAGAGAATATTCATCGAGTAAATCGTGTTGGCGAAATCGTAGAGCGACCAGCCAATCACCTCTTTGCGGAATATATTTTTCGACCGGCTCACAGTTCCAACTTATCGAGAATGGTCAACATTGCTTCGCGTCCCAGCATTAGATAATCCTCCAGTTCCAGACCAAGTTGGGAACAGGAGGCGATTCCCTCTCTTGAGGCTCCGGCGGCAAAACGTTTTTCCTTGAATCTTCGCATCATAAACTCGGCATCGACATTAATCAGCTTTCTGGAGGGATGCATTAAAGCGCAGGCAGCAATGAAACCGCTGGTCGGGTCGGAGCAGAAAAGCGCCCAATCCATTTTAGATAGACAGGGAGTATGTCCCGGATGACATCGAATAGCGTAAATCATCTCATCCGGCAGTTTAAATTCCGCAAGCCACTGCGCGGTTGTAAAAGTATGTTTTTCCGGCTTTTTCAGAGTAACGGCATAATCGAGATCGTGAAGAAGCCCCGTTAATCCCCAGATATTGGCGTCCTCGCCAAAATGTCCGGCCAGTTTTATCATAATTGCCTCGACCGCCAGGATATGTTTACGAAGATTTTTATTTTTTATACGAGATTCCATCAGGGCAAGAGCAGTTGGCCGGTCAATCATTACTTCTCCTTCTTTTTGACTTATCAGTTTAAATTATATATAATTGCCATACAAAAGTCAAAATGGATTTGTGACGAAAGATAAAATAATGAACGATGATAATGTGAAAAAAAATATCGCCCTCCTGACAGCGGTCTTCATCCTTGCCGCGTTTTTGATTATTTGCGGATTGACGCCACTAAATAGCTTTTGGGGATTCAATCACCTACGGTATCTGCCCGATTTTTCATTATTTATTGTCTTATTTATGTTCATAATGATTCTGATTCCGAGTTTATCGGATAAGGTTTATCAATATGCCGAGCGAATGACAAAATCATTTCGAAACCTCCCCAAAGCGCCCAGAATTATTATTATTGCATTTTTTACCGGATTGATTTTATATCTATTTCGAGTCCACGTTCACTCACTGGGCGATGGATATCAACGGATTTATCAGATCGAAAAAGGGTATCTTCATTATTTCAGCGAACCGCTCGATTTTTATCTTCATGCGCTTTTATATCGAGGGCTAAAATTTTTCGGCATTGAATCGGGTGAACCAAGCTATGTAATAATTAGTATTGCCTCAGGCATGTTATTCACGGTCTGGTTATATTTATACGAAGTTCCGAAAAAGTTGAGAAGTTATTCGACTGTTCTTAAAATCGGAGTTTTGTTTAGCGGGGGATCGCTTTTATTTTTCGGGTATGTCGAATCATACACTCTGAATTTTATGTTCAGCCTTCTATATTTATTGAATGGCCTTAAATTCCTCTATGACCGAACCAATCTTGCCGAAGTTGTTATTTTCTTTCTATTGGCATCAGCTTCGCATATTACGGCCTTGGTTCTTTTTCCGTCGTTTTTATATCTGATAATCAGTTCATGGAAAGACCGAAAGGATTTGCCGCTGCTTTTCAGATTTCTCCCTTTAATCGTGGGAACGCTTCCAATATTAGGATATGCAGTTCAACATTATTATTTGGTTTATATAAGCAAAACGCTGAGTTCAACCGGATCAGGAGAATTGCTCCCGCTCTATTCATCGAGTGAATATTGCGTGTTATCCCTGAAACATTTTCTTGATATATTAAACCAGATACTTCTGGTCACACCGCTATTAATTATAGGCCTTGTCGGCCTGATATTCAGAAGCAAACAAACGGTAATTGGCAGAAAGTTGCGGACTTTCGGGTTAATCTCTATCATATCATTTTCGGCCATGTTGTTGCTCCTTGATCCCCAATTGGGTTTTGCGCGGGATTGGGATCTGTTTGCCACCGTCACCGCCATGGCCGGCTTAATTATTTTAGTCTTCTGGATTGATTTAAATAGAGAATCTGTCAGCCGCTATTCTAAAACATTGCTGGCCGGAACAGCTATTATATTCAGTTCAATTTGGATTGTGACCAATGCCGACAATATTCGACAACTGAAACGCGCCGAAAATCTGCTCTCTTTAAGTAATAAAGGCTCGGCCTATGGTTTGGAGTTGTTGGCGCAGTATTATCGATTTACAATGAACAACAGCCAGAAAGCGCTGGAACTATTGCAAAAAATACCGGACGAAGATAAAGGTACCAGAATTTTAAGCAAAATCGCCAAAGCAAGCATGGACCTTGATCGCCCCCGCGAAGTGATTAATGCTGTTAATAATATTTTACTAATAGACGAGGAGTTTGAGCAAGCCAATTACCTGGGCGGTATGGCTTATTTAAGACTGAATCGCCCGGATAGCGCTTTAATATATTTCCAACGTTCCAATTCTGTTGAACCAAACCGTTATAATGTCAATTATTATCTGGGCAACACCTATTATCAACTCGATTCCATTTCGCGGGCGCTCGATTATTTTAAAAGGACGATTAATCTAAGTCCCAAATTTGCCCCGGTCTATTTCGATGCCGGCAATATGTATCGCCTGATGGGAATTTATGATTCGGCCTATGTCTTTGTTCAATACGGGCTACAATTGGATCCCAAATATCCCAATGGATATGAACTTCTGAATACAATTCAGGAAGAGCTTCATAAGACCGATAAGTAAAGATAAATACTTGAAATATCTTGACAATTTGTCGATTTTTAGATATAAAGTATTTCTGAAAAATGCTGGGGTAGCTCAGTTGGTTAGAGCATCAGATTGTGGATCTGAGGGTCGGGAGTTCGAGTCTCCCCCCCAGTATTTAAATTTCAGGATTCAGTATTATCAATTGTTTTAAGCCAACTGTTTATAAACAAGGAGAATGACCATCCCACCTGGATTTGAAATTATGTCCAAACGTAGGCTTAGCTTTTCCCAGCTAAAACTTAACAGTTATTTTCGGCCAGTTTCGGGCGATGCCTAATAGAGACATGGCATCATCGGCGGATAAAACGAGACGCAGTGGATTATGGCCCAAAAGACTATTCAAAGTATGCCATACATTATATTTTATCCGTTTACATATAAGTTTTTTGTATTTAGAAAAATCTGATTCTATAATAATCCGCAGCCTAACATTTGTAACTAGAATAAATTCCCGATGAATATATCTTTGCAATTTGTCTT
>JBDRRI010000060.1:0-2109 GCA_043825815.1 Candidatus Zixiibacteriota bacterium | reverse complement strand
AGGTAACCAATTAAATCAGTTATATCCAATATATTTATATTACAACTCGCATTCGGGTCACCATTGTTCATGATAATCGGAGCCGGACCGCCCTGATACAGGAAGGTTATTAAATAGGTAATATCAAGGATATTAACATTCCAGTCATCATTGACATCGCCGTAATAAACTATTGATTCTTCGGCAAAGTAACTCATGGCTTTCTCAATAAAAGCTTTGGCGCTCGCCTCGGTTAGATAGTACAGAGGAAATCCGAGCAGAATGCGCTTGCCGTGACGGGAATCATAGGCGACCCCAACCGGTTTATTGGCATAAGCCGGATTGCCGGTCGAGGAATTAAAGGTCAGAATAACCTCAGCTTTATTATTAACCGCAAAGCGGTTAATATTAGACATCCGACCCAGTGGAACCAGAGCGGTGTTTATTTCCAGATCGGGCCAGCCATTAAGGCCGGTCGCTCCGGCAAAATCAAGATTGCTGTTTTCGGCAATGTATGTTATTCCAAACTGATCATAAAAGAGATCGCCGGGATAAAAATAGGTCTGTCCGGTCATCGAATATATTGTTTTCCAGCCGGCGAGTAAGAAATCGGTGTTAAGATTGAGGTACCAGGCCAAACTGTCCCATGACGCAGCCAATTCATTGTGAACCGAATCATCATCAACCCAGAAAAGAGGATTGTACTGTCCGGCAGTCGAGCGAGTCAGATATTCGCCTTCATCAAGAATATATGACATGTATGAAAAAGTATCGAGTATGGCTGAATAAAATGCATTCTGATTGTATTCCGAAGGAAGGCCATTGACATCCTGAGTCTCATCAATAAAGAGCAGGCCGGCATCAAGACTGGCCGGCATTCCATAGACTATTTCAGAGCTATCTGATTCATTAGAGTCGTTATCAACCGCCAAAATACAATATTGATTATCGATATATTTTTGAGCGGAATAGTCATAATATTGAATACCCTCGTAATTGTTCTCCAATACCGCCCACGTCGGGTCATCAGCTAATTTTCGTAATATTTTATAATGGTTGAAATCAAGTTCGATATTTGGTTCCCAACCCAATTCAATATAATTCATACCTATATCAGCTGTAAAATTCGCAGGAACACGGGGCTTACTAGCAGGGCGCATAGAAACAAGGTTATAGCCGATAGTCGGATAACCGTCCGGGGGAAGTCCTGTAAGAGCGAAATAATATGTCAGATTTTGGGTCAATCCGGTTATATCGTATTCACAGTTGGATGAAGAAAGTTGTATGGTATCGGTTAAATGATCTCTATTGGTGCCATATATGATGGTATATATCCAATCGGTGTGGCAATCCTCCCAGATTAGTTTAAGAGTACTGCCGTCGCCGACATCATAAACATTGGAAACAATCGGATTCGGGGCGGCATCGATTATTGGAAAAGCCGTCGCACCCAACATAATAATTTGCCGCATATATTCAAAATCGACGGATGTTGCTAAATCGTAGGCGGTGTGCATTAAGGGGTGATATTCCCACTCAAAGAAGGCAGTTGTCTGGTAGCCCAAATCTGCAAATGAGGCGTCATCATCTAATGGCCAATTAGAGGGGTGAGTTTCCAAATCAAGGCCAAGGCGATCGAGGGCATCAATAAAAACCTGGGCATATGCCTTTTGCCCCATTTGCGATATGTTATATTGATATATGCCATCCCCCTCATACGATATTACATCGTAATTGGCAACCAGTTTAATATCAACCCCGTCGGCATACATTTGTTCGGCCATATAAATGGAACCATCCATCATTTGTTCTTCCGCGCCCCATCCGACAAATATAAGGGAGTGGCGAAAATCATAATCTTTAAAAAGGCGGGCGAATTCAAGAAAGGCGGCGCATCCGCTGGCATTGTCATCGGCGCCCGGTGCCGGGTAATCATAATCATTTGAAGAATAGGAATCGTAATGGGCTCCAATAATAATATATTCATCCGGGAATTCGGTTCCCTCCTTAACGCAGATAACATTCCAGGCCGGTTCATTGAATACATTCATCCATTCCCGGGTTGCCAAAAAGTATTGAAAGGTAATATCAGTATAGCCAAAACTTTGTAATTTGGATTTTAACCAATAA
>JBDRRI010000059.1:0-2046 GCA_043825815.1 Candidatus Zixiibacteriota bacterium | reverse complement strand
GACTCCAATGCATCGGCTCGTTATTGGTTAAAATCCAAATTACAAAGTTTTGGCTATACTGATATTACCTTTCAATACTTTTTGGCAACCCGGGAATGGATGAATGTATTCAATGAACCGGCCTGGAATGTTATCTGCGTTAAAGAGGGAACCGAATTCCCGGATGAATATATTATTATTGGAGCCCATTACGATTCCTATTCTTCTAATGATTATGATTACCCGGCGCCGGGCGCCGACGATAACGCCAGCGGCGTTTCGGCTGTTTTAGAGTTGGCCCGTATTTTTAAAGATATCGATTTCCGACGTACTCTAATCTTTGTCGGATTCGGGGCCGAAGAGCAGGGGCTTTGGGGTGCCCATCATATGGCCGATGAAATGTATGAAAATGAGGCAAATATTGAACTGATGGTTAATTATGATATTATCAGTTATGAAGCAAATGGAATTTATGAGGTAAATATTTCAACCGTTCGCCAGAAAGGCTACGGACAGGTTTTTGTTGATGCCGCTTCAAGGCTTGAAACTGATTTAATACCAATTAAAGGGAATTATCCGTCATGGGACGACGATCCCTTTTTTGAATATGGTTTCCAGACTTCAGCTTTTTTCGAATACGAATTTCATCCCGATATGCATACCGCCTGGGATTTATCATCGACCATTGACTTTGAATATATGCGCCAGATTATCACCATGGCGGCCGCCGGGTTGCCAATAATTGATGCCGCTCCGGAGCCAATTCAATTTGAATTAGCCGATGTCGGTAATGGCGAGGCTCTTCGGGTTTCATGGGATAGCTGTTTTGCCAACTGGAGCTATCAGATTATTTATGGGAATAGTGAAAATGAACTTATAGATACCATTGATGTTCCGCCTTTAACCTGCCAATACGATATTTATGGACTCTCAGAGGGCGTGAGATATTATGCCGGTGTTATTGGCCAACCGGATGTTGGTCCCGGCCCAATTGGATATTATGTCAATTCGAATAGGCCTTGTATAGTACCGCTAGCCCCCAATAATTTTATCGCGATACCGGAGAATGACGGCGTTTCTCTGAATTGGGAAAGCAATACGGAAGTAGATTTAAGCCATTATAAAATCATAAGAAAAGTGACTGGAGAATTGGGATGGTCCCTCCTTATTGATAATGTAACCGATTCATTTTATACCGACCTGAGCGCTGAAAAATATAAGAACAATTTCTATATTATATTTGCAGTTGACAATGATTTTAATGAATCAGACAGCTCCGAATTAGCTGTGGCGATACCGGCCAGTCTTGATGCCGGAATTCTATTTGTTGATGAAACTCAGGATGTCGATGGATTCCCAACGGAGGCGCAACAAACGACTTTTTATTCGGCTATACTGGATACTTTTTCTTTCAGTTCTTATAAGATAGATGAGGGCGATTATTTAACCCGCTCAACCGCGGGGCAGTACAATCCTCTTTTCTGGGTTGATGATGATTTGGTACATAAGGAATTGCCCGGTTCGCTTGATACTCTGGCCTGGTATCTTGATTTCGAGACTAATCTTCTTCTGGCCGGCTGGAGTACGATATATTCGATGACCGGACAGACCTATTTTTATCCCGGTGATTTCTTTTATGATCAATTTGGAATAACATACATTGCCGAAAACAGCAATCTTGATTTTGCGGGAGCGACCGGCCTTAATGGCTGGCCCGATCTGGAAATAAACACCGCCCTGGTTCCACTGGGCCGAATGTCTAATATTGACCGCTTTGCGGTTAATAATAAAGCTGAGGTTATTCTGACCTTTAATTCCTCGACCGGCAATCCGGCCTAGGCCAATAAACCGGTTGGGGTCGCCTATGATTCCCGTCACGGCAAGCGCATTCTTCTCGGTTTTCCTCTGTACTATCTAACCGAGGCGAGCGCCAAAGCTTTTATTGAGAAAGCCATGAGTTACTTTGCCGAAGAATCAATAGTTTATTACGGCGATGTCAATGATGACTGGAATGTTAATATCCTTGATATTACCTATTTGATAACCTTCCTGTATAAAGGCGGTCCG
>JBDRRI010000058.1:0-5928 GCA_043825815.1 Candidatus Zixiibacteriota bacterium | reverse complement strand
TGCTGTATTGAGCTGTTCCAAACCCACTTGTTATAATTTTCATAATCGAAAGATGCAATTAAGGAAAATCCGTCAGGATCGGGCGAATCGGATATATAAATTTTATAGCCTTCAAAATCAAGTTCCTTACTAAATACGTCGCGAACCGTTTCAGATTTCAGGCCGTTCCATCTAATTTTGATTTTCCCCTCGTACGTCAATGGATCAATTTCTGTGATAAATTTAATACCCATGGTATCATTAATAGATTCGCCTGTATAGGTATCTTTGGTTTCATTGACTATCCACAAAGACGGGGGATCCGGGGGTTTCGCGCCCGTAAAATCAGGAACGCCATCGCCTTCATAATAGGTTGTGTCTTCCTGGGGATTCCCGCTTGCGTCTATATAACTGCAAGTCCGATACTTGCCGAAATATTTATCACCATCAGTATCTACGCCCGGATTGTCATAAATCCAGGATGCCCAGATGGCATTGGTTGCCAAATCGGAAAAATTAAAATAATCATAATAAGGATATGGATTCGACGCTGAAAAAATATCATCAAATTGGTCGCATGGCTCCGTATGGAAATTCTCACCGGCGACGTAACAGAACGAAATTGGAAGAACCTCGCCCGCCGAAATATCAAAAGGACCAAATGATAACAAATATCGAGTATCAAAACCATTGGCAATATCGCCGGCCTGCGGACCCGGTGATAGCCAGCCTTCAGACTCAAGGTTAAGATTACTGAATATCTGATCGTAATCGAATTCTTTATGTCTTAAAATATAATACTTATTTTTGTCGCCTTCTGGCGTGCCGAGAAAACCTCCAAAATCGCGGAAAGGATCATCCGGAGTTCCAGCCAATCGCGGACCCCAGTCAAGCGATGGCGTTCCGTTGGATACCCACCAGTTAAATGAGTAATTAAGAGAATCCGAAGGAGTCCTAACCACCCTGGTACCGGTTACATGGGGAATGTCGCATGATGTCGGCGCCGATGTGCCGCCATCATTTCGACCGTTATTATCGGCAATCCAAGCGATATTGACCGTATCGGTCACTTGACAGCCGTAATCATTGGTAGTTGTTCGACTTTGATAAAAACCGCAAATATCATCCGAAAAACCATTGGGGTCAATTGAATTAATCGGCACATCGCCGTCGACATAAATTCCCATATAGACGCCAGTTAAAGTTCTGCGGCCAATATTTTTTATTGAATAATCAAAAAGAACAAAGTCCTCGGCATATTCATAACTCCAGGCATAACTTCTTTGAGTTACTTCAATATTCAGCGGAATATGCGGACGTGCATCTATCGGGTCATTAGGAACATAAGCAGGGTCGGTTAGAGTATCGGTATAAACACAGATAAAATCCTGTTCTGAAACAGCGTCTTCATCGTTTGCCAAGGATCTGCGGATTATAGCGCCTCCAATTGGGGGCGCCTGCGAACCGGAAGAGGGCCAGAATTCACGAGTAAATGACCAACCATCGGCCGCCACGGATACGAGCGTATCCCGTCCAACAACAGCTCCGATCCAGAAAGCGCCGGCATAAAGATATTCCTGCTGGCTAGGATATGGATATTGACAGGATGGGGAACTTCCCGGATTATCGAGAAAACCGTTTCCAAGATGTCCCTGATTGGTTATAGTTAAACCGATTTTGCCGACATTATGAATTCCGACGTCAACAAATGGTTCTTCGCCTATACCGGTTTTCCCGGTTTGGGGAAAAGTCGACTGAGAATCAAACCTAGCCCTTGCATTTAAAACACTAAATCCCAATGTCACTATTAATAGTATTAGTGAGAATCGTAGTAACCAAGATTTCAAAATCTCTTACCTCCCGCCAATTAATTATATTTCTTCAATTTCATAGAACAACAATTTATCTAATACGCTATTAAATTGCAAGCGCATATTAATAAAAAAAGAAGATATTTTTTTAAATTTATCATATCATTAACCACTAATTAGGACGGAATAGAGTTATCATCGTCAAATTATTTTATTTGTTTTTTTGGGTAAAATTTAAGCAAAAAAAACCGCCCAATATAAAAATGGGGCGGTTTTTTTAAGGCCTATTTTTCTAAAAATTATTGAGGCTTATTAAACTCGCTTTCATCAATCGCGGGATTGATTTTAAAACTCTTTATGGCCACCTCGCCAATTTTTGTTCCATCATCGGTTTCAATAAAAATATTGTGGGGTATCTTTACACCATTAACTTCTTTGTAATCCGAAACCGTATTTATTAGATTGGCCGGCCCCATCATTGTTTCACCGAAATACATCTGCGCCAAGGGCATAAAGCTTTTCGCGTCAAGCGCCAATTTAAAGGATTTTTGGCCATCCGGTGAAATAACTTTGACTATTTCAACTGGCGTTCCCTTAAATTCGGATGATTTGACAAATACAACCTGCAAATCGGCTGAATTTTGAAACATCATTATTGAATTACGAAACTCTTCTTCTTTGGCGTCCGCAATCTGATCAGCCGGTTGATCCATAATCTGCCCCGCCTGCTGAACCCAGCCGGTTTCACCATTTCGGCAGGATATTATTTCACCCATCGGCGTCGTCATTATATCTTTGCTTTTATCCGGAAGAACAGCTATGGAACTGGTCTCCAACGCTATTTCTCCTTGTGGCAGAACCAATGTAAAAGTGCTTTTGGAACTGAACGACTTGATTCTCTTAAAGTTATCGATTCCACCGCATTTGGTAAGGGCTTTGGTCAGTAATTCTTTGCCGCGAGCAAGAGTTTCCTCATTGATAGCGATCTCCTCTTCAACTTCGCCGGACGGAATAGTTATGTCAATCTCATTGACCTCTCCAAAATTGGAAAGTGGTTCATCGAAATTGGCTTGATTGCCGACCACTACCAGATGCATTTGATCCGGTTTGAATCGGCGCTTGGCAACATCAAGAATATCATTCGCTGTCAATTGCTCAATCTTTGTTTTAGCCGTTTGGAGGAAATCCTGCGGAAAACCGTAGTAATCATAGGTCATCATTCGGTTAATTATCTCATTCTTAGAATCAAATTGAAAAACAAAAGAATTCAGATACGTGTCTTTGGCAATTTTAAGCTCCTCTGCTGTCGGCGGTTCTGTCTGCATTCTTTCAATTTCATGCCGGACAGCCTTTATCGCTTCACCGGTCGATTCCAATTTGGTTATAACATAATTATAAAATATACCGGGGTACGAAATATTAGATGTGAATTGGCCGGTCGTTGAATAGGCCAAACCTTTTCGGGAACGAACCTCATTGAACATTCTGCCCCCATTACCATCGCCGCCCAGAACCATATTAGCAATTGTTAATGCAAAATAATCAGGATCAGCGGTTAACCCTCCGATATGTCCGAGAAGAATTGACGATTGAGTTAGATCCTTTTTTTCAATATAGTTAACGCTCGAAGAAAAATCATATTTAACCTCTGGAAGCGGGGGAGTTTTGCCAGATCCTTTTGCCCAGTCGCCAAAATATTTATTGATTTTCTCAACCATTTCGGCCTTGTTAAAATCTCCCCAGACAGCCATCATTACATTTTCCGGAGTAATGTTCTGCTTATGAAATGAAAACATATCGTCCCGCGAGATACTGGCAATGGTTGCATACTCGGTATGTCTCGCGAATGGCGAATCGGCCCCATAGAGCAGTTTTTTAAATTCCCGAATGCAAACTGTGAACGGTTCATCGTTTCGGGAGGCAATATTGGTCCGTTCCGAGGATTTGGCGATATCAATTTTTTCCTGATCGAAACGGGGCGTGCGTAGAATGGCGGCCAATACCTCAAGACCTGTATCTACTTTATCAGAAAGAATATTCATATAAGCGCCGCCGCTGGCATTATCTACATAAGTCTCAACCGTGGCGCCTATCGATTCCAAGAGTTCGTCAATTTCATCACCCGTCATCTTCTCCGTTCCGCCGGTACGCATTACCGTTCCAACCATTTCGGCCAAACCAATCTTATCTACCGGTTCCAGATAACCTCCGGCCGCCAACCTGACGGAAGCATTAACTACCGGGAGTTCATGATCTTCAAGAAGATATAACGTCATGCCGTTGGACATTTCAATTTTTTCAATTTGCGGCAAAACCAGATCATGCAGGGGAGGGTATTTGATCTTGTCTATTGATTTTCCTGCAAATCCGTTTACTCCCATAAGAAAGATGGAGAGTATAAACAGAAAGCCTAACACTCGAATAGTTTTATTCATCATCCGCTCCTAAATCTCTGCTTGAGGTTTTTCAATATAGACAACAACACGCTTATTTGGATCAAGATATTTCTGGGCTACTCTCTGGATATCTTCAACCGTTAAAGCATTTATTTTATCAACCTCGCGGAACATTTCCCGCCAGCCGCCACGATTTTGATAGGACACCAATTGGCCGGCCAGGCCGCCGTTAGAAGCAAGGCCGTTTATAAATGATGCTTTGGTTTGAGTCTTAATTTTATCCAAATCGGATTGGAGAATCGGTTCGTTTCGAACTTTTTCAATTTCACTTAAAATGACAGATTCGTTGTCTGAATTGTTGCTTTCATTAGTCGGAATGCAGAAAATTGAAAGTAATGAGGAATGTTTGCTACCCGGAAATCCAACAAAAGATTCGCAAGTTACGGCTGTTTTATCCTCCTTAACCAATCTTTTATTAAAAACAGAAGTTCGTCCCGACCCAAGATAATCGGCCAAAGCCTTTAAAGCGGTCCAGTCTGGATGCAAATTAGAAGGAATGTGAAAACCGGTAATAAACATTGGCTGCGAGTTTTCTTCCAATGTGGTTGTCCTGACGCCATAAGGCTCATTTTCTTCAATTACGGCCGGACGGGGTACCGGACGGTCTTCAAGCTGTCCAAAATATTTGTCCGCCAGTTTCTTAGCATTTTCAGGATCGACATCGCCGACAATAGCCACGACCATATTTCGGGGTACATAGTGAGTTTTAAATTGCTCCATCATAATCGGACGATTATAATTTTGTATTTCATTTGCCTCCCCAATAAGGCATTTTCCATATGGATGACTGTTATAAGCTAGTCCTACATATTCCGCATAAAACATACGGCCGGTTGGACTTGACTCTACGCGATAACGGCGTTCCTCAGCCACAACTTGTTTTTCTTTGAATAGATCGCGTAATACGGGATCTAAAAAGCGACCCGATTCAAGCGCCATCCATAGCTCAAGTTTATTCGATGGGAAGTTTATATAATATGTCGTATTATCCTGTGATGTTCCCGCATTCAATCCGGCCCCACCCTGCGATTTGGCAATTTCCTTAAATTCATTAGTGACGATATATGTCGAAGCTGAATCGGTGGCTTCTTGAAGTTGCCTGTCCAATTCAGCTAATTTGATCGAATCCGCCAGATCTTCCTTGGCCCTTTCTGCCAGAATCAATTCAAAAATCCGATCTTCCTCATCCATCCATTTCTTTTCTTTTTTGTAATCCGTCGTTCCGATTTCCTTGGTACCCTTAAAAGCCATATGTTCAAACATATGCGCCATTCCCATAGAACCCATCGGATCATCGGCACAACCGACATTAGCTTGAGTATAGCAGGAAACGACCGGAGCGTCACCGCGGGGAAGTATTAAAACTGTCAATCCGTTGTCGAGTTTGTATTCGACTACTTTGTCCTCGATTTGAGAAAAATCGAATGCAAATGAAGTCGAGGCCACCGCTATTAATAACATTATCAATAGCTTTGTGACGATTTGATTTTTTTTCATCATATCCTCCAATGATGTTAATAGTTGTTTCTATCCTTTATTACGTTTTGATATGGTCGACTTTTAAAAAATGTTTCATTTTTTTAAAATTGCATCAATCGTCTCATTTGTCAAGAGGATATATTTTTTCGATAAAAAAAAGTGTATCACGGTTGATACACCTTTTATAAGTAATAAAATTATCC
>JBDRRI010000057.1:0-15094 GCA_043825815.1 Candidatus Zixiibacteriota bacterium | reverse complement strand
CGCAACGCCGTCGCCAAGATGATCCCCGTGTCCGTGTGTGAGCAGAACATAATCGACCTTAACATCCTCGGCTTTCATCGCTCCCTGAGGATTTCCGGTTAAAAACGGGTCGATAATAATATTGCTTTTCCCATCCGTAACCATGACACAGCTATGACCCAAAAAGGTAGCCTTAAGCATCTGAAACTCCTTTTTATTTATTTCTGACTTTGATAATTATATAAAAACGGAGAGGCCGAAGTTCAACTAATTTTTTGACATTTCGATAATTCCGCCGGCAAGAACCCGGTCGCCGTCATAAAATACCGATGATTGCCCGGGGGTAATCGCTCTTTGATCATTCTCAAAAATAACCTCCGCGCGATCATCATCAATTGGATTAACAACCGCAGGAGCGGCCCTATGAAGATACCGGATTTTTACATCGGCCGGAAAGGAATCCAAAGCCGGTGCAATTGAGACCCAATTAATTTGTCCGACAATCATCCGCCGGCATAATAGATCGCTGTCATCCCCCACAACAATCGTATTCTTTTTAGGATCAATCTTATTGACATAAAGCGGAGTCGGATTCGATATACCCAACCCCTTTCTTTGGCCAATCGTATAAAACGGGGTTCCCTCATGTTCGCCCATTTTTTGCCCATCATTATTTAAAATATCGCCGGATTCAAACGTCCCCCCTTTTTTTGCTTCCCATTCCCTGATAAACCGCCGATAGTCATTATCCTGCACAAAACAGATTTCCATTGATTCCGGTGCCGATGCGTTTTTCAATTCGAATTTTTGCGCCAGTTCACGAATCTCCGATTTGCGGTATTTCCCGAGAGGTAATAAAGTCCTTGAAAGCGCCTCCTGAGTCAAACCATAAAGGGCATATGACTGATCCCGGGTTTCGTCAATACCGCGCCATATTTCATAACGTCCTGATTTATCGTTATACCCAATGCGCGAATAATGCCCGGTCGCGATATAATCAAAACCGATCTGCCGTGCTTTATCCAGTAAATTTTCCCATTTAAGGTGAGTGTTGCATAAAACGCATGGATTCGGTGTCCGGCCACGTTTATATTCATCCACGAAATTATTGATCACCAAATTCTTAAATTCTTTGGAGAAATCAAGAACATAAAACGGAATATTTCGAGCGGTGCAAATGAACCGAAGATCATTGATCGCCTCCAGCGAACAGCAGCGCCCATCTTGATAAGAATCGCCGCCGACCTCCGAATAATCCCAAAGTTTCATATGGGCCGCGGCCACCTCATAGCCCTCCTCGCGCAAAAGCATCAAAGCTGTCGAAGAGTCCACGCCGCCTGAAACCGCCACCAATACTTTCTTATTCTCACTCATAACAAATAAAAAAGGGTCGGCGTCCCGACCCCTATCCAATCAGGAATTTTGGCACATCTCTATTTTTTCTCATACAAAGGAGACATCGAACGAAGCCGCTCAATTATTTCCGGTAAGGCATCAATCGTATACTGAATATCATCCTCAGTGGTAAACCGTCCCAGTGAAAATCGGATGGAGCCCTGAGCCAGATCAACCGGAACCCCGATAGCCGTAAGAACATGCGAAGGATCCAGCGAACCTGATGTGCACGCCGATCCGGACGCCACGGCGATTCCCTTCATGTCCAGTGACAGAATAATCGATTCTCCCTCGATATATTTAAAGGAGAGATTTACCGTCGATGGTACCCGACGCTCATCCCGCGGACCATTAAGAAAAACCTCCGGAATCTTTTCCTGAACCCCGTCAATAAACATATCCGCAAGCTTGGTCCACTTTTCATGCTCTTTTTCGCGAAGAAACTCGGCCAGTTCCAGAGCCGCGGCAAATCCGACAATCCCCGGAACATTTTCCGTCCCCGGACGGCGTTTCTTTTCATGATGTCCGCCATAAACCAGTGGCCTAATTTTAACACCCTTGCCGATATAGATTATGCCCGTGCCCTTCGGTCCGTAAATTTTATGACCCGACATTGACAGAAGATCAACCCCGAGTTCTTTAATATCAACTTTAATTTTCCCGGCCGACTGAACCGCATCGGTATGAAAAAGCGCTCCCTTTTCTTTAGCTATTGCGACCAAACTAGGAATATCCTGAATGGTGCCTATTTCATTATTGGCATGCATCAGTGAAACCACTGAGGTTTTATCCGTGACTTTTTGCCTGAGTTCATCGGCTGAGAAAACACCGACCTCATCGGTTCCCAGATAATCGGCTTTAAAACCATTTTTCTCAAGAAATTTCGCCGTTTCCAAAATGGCATGATGTTCAATTTTGGAGGTTATAATATGATCCCGCTTTTCTTTTTGATAAAAAGCCGGACCCTGCAATCCGATATTATCCGATTCGGTTCCGCCCGATGTAAAATAAATTTCAGCCGGTTCACAATTGAGAATTCCCGCCACCTTTTCGCGCGCTTCTTCAATCGCTGTTTTGGCCTCTCGTCCGAAATGATGTACCGAGCTGGCATTGCCATATTTTTCTTTGAGATACGGGAGCATCACCTCAAGAACTCGCTCGTCAAGCGGCGTTGTCGCATTGTTATCTAAATATACCTGTCTCATCGATATTTCCCATTTATTGTTTCAACATTCAAACAATATAAGTATCTCTGCAATTTTGTCAATAATTAGAGAACTTATATTCCTGAAATCCATACGCGGGAATGGCTAAAAAGCGTAAAGAATTGTAAAATGCCAGCGATAATCTTTCCCGGTATCGGTATTCGCCTTTTCTATTTGCTGGGCATAATCAAGTCGAATCGGTCCCGCCGGAGAAATAAATTGAATCCCCATTCCAGCGGTGACCACCAGATTGTCTAATTTAATTTCCGATCGGCGCATAAATCCATTGCCGATATCGCTAAAAACGGACATCCACAATTTTCCAATAAGTGGAAACCTAAGCTCATGATTTGTGATAAAGATAATATCAGAACCGGTTTTCGGTCCCAACTCCTTTTCAGAGAAGCCTCTTATAGTATTAGCCCCGCCAATATAAAACCGATCATCTACCGGAACCGACGTCGCCTGTCCAAATTCCTGAATCACTCCCCCTCTAAATCGCGAAGCATAAATCAAACCTTTCCAGATTTCCTGATACCTTGACCAGCTTGCCTCGCCGACATAAAATGATTCTCCCCCGCCCAGAAATCCGCCGATATATTCGAACCGTAAAGAAACGACCGACCCAGTCGAAGGAATAAAAATCGAGTTCCTTCGATCCCGAAGAAGATTTACATAAAGCTTTCGTCGAACGGATAATCCTTCTTCGGCCATAATAATTTCTTCTAAGTTCTCTTTAGTGTCATACTTGCTGGTGTCGACATTATATATTACCAATTGCACATATTGAAGGCCTGCCGTAACCTTTAGTTTTTCTCCAAAATTTTTCACCGTTAAAACCGAAATCGACCAGGTTTGTTTCGAATAATATTGTACCAATGATTGAACTCCCGGTTCATATTTGCCAACCAGCGTTAACGGCATTTTTATTCCTAATAGCCATGGTTCTGTCAGACTGACCTGATAATTATGTTCCTTAAGCGCAAAACCATTGATTATTTTAAACTTGGAATTGGCCGACAATTCCAACTGCCTTGAGCCAAGAAAATTACGCTTACCCCAGGAAACTCCAACATGCCAGATAAGATCCGGAATGGTATCCTGCGCTGCTCCTGTTTTTATTGAAACATAATGGGGATTGCGCTCTTTTAGAAATAAATTGAAATTCGGATTGAGCCGTTCATATTCCGACGATGAATCTGTCACCGCGCTTTCGAGCCTCATCGTTATAAAATAGCCGGTTCCCAGAAGTCTTTTTTGTGATTTTAGAATGGCTCTGCGACGATATATATCGCCTTTCATAAATGTTAGTTCGCGCTTAACCGCCTTTAAATCATACTTTTCCGCCCCGCTGATATTTACTTCTCCAAAATGCACCAGAGTATCAGAATTGATATTTAGCGTAATATTGGCCAGACTGTCATTTAGCGATGTATCTATATAATATTCAGCCCGGGCATAAGGATATCCATTATTGGCCAGAATTGATTTTATATCATATATGGCCTGTCGAAGATCAAACGGATTGACCTCTCGGCCTTTTTTAAACCGCCTTATTTCTGAAAAGAATTTGTCTCGGAATTGCTCGGGGAAATTACCCTGAATGTTAATCTCGTTGTATTCAAACTGATTCCCCTCTTTGATAGATATCTTTACTCGGGCCGGCTTTAATTCTTTCCCTGTTTCCATTATCGGCTCGAATGTTTCTTTAATTTGCACTCCAAGAAAACCTTTGGAAAGAAAAAGAAATTTTACCGCGGAGGTGTCGCGCGAAAGTGTTTCCCGTTGAACTCGTCGACTTCGATCCGCCTTTATAGCCCGTAATAAACTGCTTTCTCTGGAGAATAATGACCGTTTGATTTTTCCTTCGGAAAAATATGAACTATTTTGAGATTCAATTTCAACATCAATATTTTTTATGATCGGTTTTTTAATCAGCCAGCGCTGGTAATCACGATCTGTCATCTCCTGGCCAGTCGATGGAATAAAACCGGTGACAAATAATATTATAAGATATATAAAAAGAGACGTCCTATTCATTAATAATCCCAATGAAAATTCAAAAAGAGTTGATAGAGATTATCTTCATCAACTTTGCCTTCCATCAACAGTAATCGTCCAATCCGATATTCAAACCCGGCTTCGTCCATTCCGGCAATTGATGACCGCCCATATATATATAAATTGGGGTTGGTATAAAATCCGAGCGTTACTTTGGTTCCGAGCGGATCAAATTTGTCGCCATAGACCGGGTCTATCTCAAAAGTTTCAACTCCCAGCGTACGCGAACCAATCCGACCGAATTGTGAACTGAGAAATCCGGCAGCGCTGGCGGTTAAACGATCCCCCATTTTTACTTCCGAGGTTCCCCTCGCGCTGGAATCGGTCACGGCGTAATTAAGAAATATCATTGACAAAATATCCTCGGTACTAAATCGTGTTTCATCGCCGGAGCTGATTATCGGTTCATCCAGCGTTCCCGTGATAAGTATGGGCAAATCAACATTGGTGTATTCAAGTTCGCCGGCGAGATTCTCACGCGTCGTTCTAACCCGGGTGGAGGCATTAATGTTCAAACGCGGGTTCGGAATTTCAATATCATCATAGCTTATAGTGGATTGCGGTTGAATTCTAAAATCCCGATCGGCCCAATAGCCTTTTCCCCTTAAAATCTCCATTGTTCCGACAAACCGATACTGTCCCGCCGATCGAATAAAATTCAAATCGCCGGCCAGTTCAGCATCAATATCATCGTTTTTAATCCACAGATTCGATTCGGCGTGAACATTTAGATTGAGATTCCAACTATTCTCCTGTTCCAGCTCCGACATAACCGCCCAGCCGGAATTATCAGCCGCGAAATTTTCCCGATATGTGGTTGAGATGATATCTATATCACCCAGAACCGTCGGTGGCGTAACTCCGACCACATACATTTCACCGGAAACGATTCCATTGGCATCGCCCAATTCATAGGTGGCCGGGAATTGCTTGAGAGATACGTTTAAAGAATAATCCAGAGAATCTATATTAATTAAAATAATTTCACCGTAACAGGACAGCAATCCTGCATGACTCTTGCTTTTTTTATTGGTCGCCGAAATCGAATCAAGATATATATGATCGTCAATCATTGTCATATTGACATAAACATTTCTCAAGGAGTCAACAATTTCATAAAGTTTCAAAACACCGTTGCGTACCGATGCCTGGCCGTTCAATTTTGGTTTTAAAGGCGTTCCGCGAAGTTCAAAATCGGCTTGAAAATCGCCTCTAAATTCTTCGATCTGATCCATTAACAGGGTAACTAAATCGAACCGCTTGTCATAAGCGGTTATTTTAATATTTTGTTCGCCGTCCCCAAATCTATCTTCCACATCGCGGCTAAAAGCAAGTTTAATCGGTAGATCGCCTTTGGCCAGATAATATCCTTCCTCGCTTGTAACCGATATTGAATCAATAATGATTTTGTTGTCTCTATAATTGAAATCGGCATTCAGGTTTCCAAGAACTAACTGGTCGTAGGATAATGAATCAATTCTGCCCTCAAATGAAATAACAGGCGAACCGAAATTGCCGCCGAGAAACATATCTCCCGAAACCCCGCCCCTTATCTGATAGCCATCGCTGAATAAATCTACCCACGGCCCAATATTGATATTCTGCCCGGAAAGAGACAGATTCATTGATTCATCATAATTGACTCGTCCGTTCCAGGACAGATAACCGCGAGGTCTATTCAACCGACTCTGTGAAAACTCATATCCCAACGAATCAATTTTCACCTCAATCAAACCCCGATTATAAATCGGTAAACCCAAAATCGAAATAGTAGTACTGTCTAACATTAACGTCTGAGGGTAAACCGCATAATCAAGTGTCCCGCTAATAGTGCCGTTGGAATACTCGTTGTAATAATAAAAACTGTCTATATAAACATTCTGAGTATCAAGTCTCATAATCGAAAATAATGTGTCATATTCGTTTTTATAGGCCGTCCCGTCATATAACGACACACTCGCCGTTCCCTGTCGATCATAAATAAAACGGTCGACATCGAAATCAATCTTCGCCTTGGAACTGTAAATATCATAAAGCCACAATGAATCGGATATTAATGTTCCCCTTAGATTTGGATTGGCCAATGAACCATCGCCGATAAATTGGGCCGTTCCCCGACCGCCCATTTCTTCAATAAATATTTGATTATTAAAGGCGGTCAGATCATTCAGGGTCGCTTCCCCGGCAATAGAGATATCTCCCCGGTAATCAAGCTTGCCCCCAACCGTAAAAAAATTATCATGATATTTCACCCCAAATTTATCATGAAATCGTATACTCTCGGTCGTGACTGTCATAAAACCGATTATCTTATGGGCATGGTACTGATCAAACCAGGATTCATCCAGATCAGTATTTATATCCATAGTTAATTCATCGCTTTTAAAACTGCTTCCCGAAAGATTTATTTTGCCGCTCAAATCGGTCTGAAAAGTGTTTGGCACCAGATTATCGAGATTAAAATCAGCCAATGTCCCTACAAAATTATATTGTTCCGGATGGATCGACAAATTGATCTCGCCATGGCCATTGATAGAACATCCATCAAGGACTGTGCCATCCAGCGTATCGAATACAAGTTTATTATCCTCGAAATAAAAAAGAGTATGAAGCGAGTCTACTTTCTTATTTAAAAAGATACCGGACGAATTAATATCTATAATAAACTTGCCCTTTTTAATCTCCAATTTGCCGTTAATTTTAAGGTTGCCGCCTAATCCAGCATTGATAAACGATGATAATTCCGAAAGATTAAAATTCTTGGCATCAACTAAAAGCCGCAGGCTGAATTCCGACCCCAGCGTAAGCTGACCGTTAAGATTAACATCCGACGAATCGGTTCTTAATCCCAGATTTTGGAAGACAATATTCGAATCGGCCATGGTGACAATGCCTCCCGAAGATTCCAGATTGTATCTCGAATCGGATGAACGACAGTCAAAATGATCTATTATCGCCGAATAAGTATCTTCGCGCCCCTCAACATGCGCTCGCAAATTTATATTTTTTAATTGAAGACTATCCTCCTGCCTGATCAGAGTCGCCGACAGATTATTAATTGTAATATCTTTAACCTCAAAATCAAACAGATTGACTTTGACCGATGATTCCTCAACTGACTTGGGGATAAGCCATTTGCCATCGCGGCCCTTTTTAAGAGCCAGCTGAGCATCATTTATAACTAATTTTTCCAGAACCATCTGCCTATCCCAAAGCGAGCCGATTGAATATTCAGCCGTAAGTTCCGGGATATTGGCCAAGGTGTAAGACTCGATACTGTCTTCATAGATAATAACAATATCGCGGACCGTTAATTCCGAAAGATAATCACCGGAGATATCCTCGATATTGACCTTAATTGGCAGATTACCCGGAATTGCATTTCTGATTTCACGATTGACGATATATTCCAGTAAACCGAAATGGAAAACCGCCAGGTAAGCAACCAGAAAAAGAATTCCAGCCCCAATAAGAATACTGAGTATAATTTTATTTTTCTGTTTCATATCTGTCTACAATTCGAGCCAAAACCTTTTCTCCCAGTTCATGTCCCTCTTTCCCGGCGACCGGGGTAATATCTTCAAGCACCAATTTAATCAAATCCAATTCCGCGCCGACATTCAGGCTCCCCAAAATATGTGACATCAACTGCCTTTCCCTCATATCGACAATCAAAGCGGCCACTTCGGCTAATTCTCTTTCAATATTATTCAGCCCGTTCCTTGATAAAACCTTGCCGTACCCTTCAAAAACCATCCAGCGAAACAGATCGGGCGAAACCGCCAAAAACCGCTTCTCCAGTTTATCATAATTCCGTCCATACACGCGCCGGCATAATTTAACTCCCTCATCAAACCATTTTTGCGACTCATTTTCCGTTACCGCCGTAATTGGTTCCGGATATTCAAAATCGCCGTAACATTCATTAAATGCCAGAGCCGCCTCAATCATGCGAGGAAAACCGAGAAACAGATAGCTCTGCAAAATAGTTTCGTATATAGCGGTTTTTTCTACTCCCCGTTTCATTAAAACAGTGATTATCTCCCTGGTCAACGCATATTCGCCTTTGGCGATAACAGCTGATAATATTGATACCGCTCTCACCCGACAATAAATATCAGGCGAATCTGGTATCTTATCTAAATTATTTTTTATCTTTTCAAAATCTGTCACGGTCATAATTATAAATTATTTGAAAGAAAAATGCTATAATCAATACTATTACACTAACATAAAAAAAACCGTCGGCAAACAATTTTCACCGACGGCTTATATGCGTAAGTTTTAACAAATATTTTTTATCAACCTACCTTTCCGAAGATACGGCAACGGCTGTCGTTTCAAATCCATTGTTTAGCGTTCCGCCAAAAGGCAAACGCATAACAATTGAACGCCTCTGCGGATTAGTTAAAATCGATGCCAGCCGCGTCGGCTGATTGCTAAAACTATTATTGCCTGCTAATTGGTTCATAAGCGATCTAATTCGGGTCGCCCGCTCCAATTCTTTTTTAAATTCCCAGCTGGCGCCGATACTGGCATGTTGCGCATTTATTTCTGCTGGTTGTGAGGATGCAAATTCGGTTGCCGGCTGAGTCGGTTTATTCATATTCGGATTATCTTTGGGCATAACCGTCTTATAAGCATCATAATTGTTATCGGCCGCCAACATCGGCTGGTCGGTCGAATGATCAAGAACATTCAATCCGCCGGCAAAAACAAAGGCCAGAACCAAACAGGCCGTTGTAACCGCCGGAACTATTTTGCCCCACCCAAAAACAGGTGCCTTCTTGGGATGGTAAGCTTTGGTACGAGTTTCCGCAAATCTTTCTTCCGCGATTCTATTCAATAACCGACTGTTGAAATCATTGGAAACCTTATGCTCTGCCATCTTGCCGATAGATCCCTCAATCTCACGACATAGGGCCTCTTCGCGGCGGCAATCGGCACATACTTTCAAATGCGCCTGAATTGCGTCATGCCGCTTATCGGTCAGCTCCCCTTTACAGTATGCTGACAGGAAGAAGCGTACCTTTTGACAACGCATTGTATTCCTCCATTCTCGGTTTTAATTTTTCTCGAAGCATTGATCGGGCTCTGTTAACCCGCGATTTAACCGTCCCCAACGGGATATTCATAATCTTGGCGACCTCTTCATACGGAAGCTCCTGAACGTCCCGCAGAATAAACGCCATCTTATATTTCTCCGGCAAACTCTCCATGGCTCCTTCAATCGCCTTAGGAAGGCCGTTCGGCAGTTTCATCTCAACCGCAAACTCACCTTCTTTGCCCTGCATATCAAAAATATCCATAAATTTAAAACGTTTTCTCTTGCGCAATTCATTCCGCGCCAAATTCAAAGCGATTGTATATATCCAGGTTGATAGGCAATGGTTGAAATCAAATGATTGCCGATGTTGAAAAACCCGAACAAATGTTTCTTGAACAATATCCTCGGCTTCAACCTCGCTGCTTATCATTCTCATTATCACATTCATTAATCGCTTCTTATATTTATCGACTAACTCATTAAATGCAACCATGTCCCCGCCCTGAATCCGCTTCATAATTATATGGTCAGCATCTTTGTCAGTCATCTTCTCAGTATTCTCTTTCAAAATGCACCTACACTTTCTAATGTTACATTCGGCAATTTTAAAAGTTCCACGATTTATTATAAAAACATGGTTTCTAAGTTATTGGTTCCTAATATTTTCAAGACTACCCGAAAATACCCCACGGATATCCCGTCAAATATAATACGAAACCTGCCATAAATAAAAGCACTAATGGTAAAGTAAGCAATTTATATACCCGGCCGAGATTGGACTTGAAATGTTCGTTGGTCAAAATCAGACAAAAATGCGTCGGAGAGAAAATCATCCCCACATAACCGGCAATAAAAGCCAGAAAAATATGAGCCAGATTAATATCCGGATAATAGAGATACCCGGCCAGCAAGGGAAACCCTAACCCTATCAGCGCAAAAAGGATACCGGTTAAAAGCCCGGCCGAGAATGAAACCAAAATAATAACTAATTCCGCCGGAAATCCAAGCTCGGTTGAAAGTTTTGTAATCGAACCGATCGCCCCGGTCAGCTCCAGCATTTTCTGAAAAGATAGCACTCCGAAGACCAAAACGAACAATCGCGGATGAATCGCCTCCGCGGCGCAAATCTTAATCGTTTTAAGGCTCGGACGTCCCCGTAACAACAAGACTATCAACGCAATAGCGATGGCGTATACCAGTGGAATATCGAATATGCCGTAAATTGAAATTGCCAGAATAATTGGCCAGATTCGGGCTAAAATTTTTCCCGCCGGACGGAAAAATTGATGTCCATTATTTTCCCCGGCATCAATCCTGCGAATCAGGAAAAAATAGCCTAACGGTATCATTACCAATGTCATAGGTAAATTTAAAAGGGCGATTTTACCCACCGGAAGGCCCGTTATCGCCCCGGTCAATACCAATCCCGGATAGACCGGCCAGCAGAATTCGATGACATGCCGTGACCAATAATTCACCGTCGTTTTTAATTCTCTGCTGTATTTTTGGTCAGAAAGAACCTGCCCGACCAATGGCGCCGATAAAAGCGCCCCGCCCGGCATCGGCATCAAACCAACCAGGGCCGGCAGGACCATGGCAATTGTCCTTGCCCCGCCAATAAGATTCTCGCTCGCCTTGACCAACCGATCCAGGTATCCGATTTCCCGAAGAATCCGGCCCATAAATGTAATCAGAATAATAATAACATAGAGTTTCCAGAATTGGTCGGAAATAAACAGCTCCCCATACCCGATTAAAATATCTTTATAATTGGCCTGGAATAATATGGCCGTCAGAAGTCCCGCGCCGAAAAGTATATACCCCACAAAAACTTTTTTGCGAAGCACAACCACAATGGCGATAAAAATCACCGCCAATTTCAATACGTCAATCATAAGGCTTAAAATATAGCGGAATTAAAACAAAACTGTCAAGAAAGTGTTTTCGGCGTAATAAAAGAATTGACTGCCTTTCCGGAGACAGAGAAGCAATCATATAAATGGTAATTCCCGTGCGCGGCAGGCGCCTTCTTTGTTTGGTGTCAATAGATATTTTACATGTTGTTCCATAACATCCATTACACCTATAATTCTCGTGCCCGGCAAACTCCTTGCTTGCCGTTCATAAGCTTCTTCAATTCGGATAGCATAATATCAACATATTGCTTATTAATATCCTAATCACTCCACAATAACCAGACTATATTGGTATGGTATAGGGCTTTTTCTATTGACATAATGATATTATTGACTTTCTTACGATTGAGCAAACCAAGTTAATCGGACACTATATAGTGAAACAGATATATCATAAATACCTGCCTGCAATTAATTAAAAAATGTAAGGGGTTTATTCATGAGTAAGGTGATAATTTATTCGATTTTATTATTACTTCTATTATTGATGGCGTCTCAATCCTATGCTTTGGTTTACCTGAATCGAAGACTTATAGAATGTGAGCCGTTGACCTATGTCGTCGAACCGATTGACCTGACCGGCAAAGGAATGACTATTAGTCGGGGAACTCATAATGAATACGGAGATTGCCTCGGTGATCCCCCCGGGCCGCCGTTTATAATAGAAATGCCTATAATGATCGCTAACGAATATAATGATGATGGCTCCGTCCTCAATTATGGATCCTTTACCATTAATAACGGCTACATAAAAGCCGACGACAATGATAAAAATCCCGAAGAGGCTTTTGTTCTCGTTTTCCAAAGCGCAGGCATAATCGGAACCGTTAGTATTTCCAATGATGGCGGTCTATTGACGTGTAAAGGCAAAGCGGGCGATCCGGTCATTTTTGGCGGGTGCTACCGCATTGCCTCGACCTCGGATTACAGCGGTAAATTGGAAGATTATTCCAATACTTTTCTGCACTGCAATTTTACCGGGCGCGATAATCTTTGCACGGGCGGCACCACGGCAATAGATCTATTGGGCGGGAATTCCACGTTTGAAAACTGTAATTTTAAATATTTTGACGATGGAGAAAATTATTGTCTGTTTTATCAGGGGAGCGGTGATCTGTCTCTCAAAAATTGTCTCTTCAGCTCCAGCTATTTTTATAATAAGGCACCCATCGAGATTCTTGGGGTTAGAGCGCTTGAACTGGAAAACATTCATTTTAGCGACATTGGTATCACATCCCCGTCAAGTGATCCCGGTTTAATCTATTGTCCGGCCAGTGCCATCATAAATAACAACATTAAAAATATAACCGCCTCTGATTGCCGCCTACCGTTTTTGCGCTTTGGATACCTATATGTCTATGATTCGGCCTATGTCCAATCAGATATTCCGATTTTAAATATGGGGGGGACGAAGATTGACAGCGGCGGCGTTCTGGTCATTGATAAGGGGACCGTTTTTCAAATGTATGGCGATATAGTTAGTGGAACCTTAAAATGCGATTACGGTCGCCTAATTGTTGATAGCGCCGTTTTGACCGGTATTAATGATCGCGATTATGGTTTTCAGACAAGTAATTCCGCTTATGATTCTCCGAGATGGTATGGCATCTATGCCTCTGACAGCGGTTCGGTAAATATCAAAAACAGCCGACTTCGCCTTTCCCAAAAACCGATTAACATTGAAGGCCCGCTTTTAATAGACAGTTGCATTTTTGAAAATAATGTAGGATATGCGATAAATATTGTGGCACAAAATGGTCGAGAGCATATTGTCCAGAATTCATACATCAATGGATGCGACCGCAGCAACGGTATTACTTATCAAATCAGCCGTGAAGATGAAGCCTCGCAGAGATTCACCGTGAGCAATATGGAGATTATCAATTGCTCTGGTTTGGGTCTTAATATTGATGACAATATGTACCATCCTAAACCGATCGATCTGTTTATTGAAAATTGTAAATTCGGCTCGGCCCCCGTGACTATTGATTTAATGCCGCTTCTCGATACTCTGCTGGTTAAGGGGTGTTATATTGCCGCCAGTAGTGGAGCCGCGTTAGCATTGGGCGATAAAAACGGCGACAGTAGCACCATACTTTTGGAAAGTAATATTATTGCCGGAGGAGGAGAATTGGTGAACCAGTGCGCCGTGTGTGTCTCTGCCGGCAAGATGGATTTTATCAATAACAGCGTTCTCTTTACCAAAGGGTACGGTCTCAATAATTATTCCACGGTCGATTATACGGAGAAGGTTTATAATAATCTGTTTGCCCATAACGGCAATATTGGCTATCGGCAATCATCGGATAATGGCGATCAGCTGGTTGCCTATAATAATTTCTTTGAAAATGATATTGATGGCGATGATGATGTCTATTTGAACACCCCGACCGGAACGATTTATACCTTTGAAGAATTAATCGGTCTCGGTGGCATTGCGGCCACCAATAAGAATTATAATCCTGTCTTTATCCCGGCCGATACCGGTGTTATTAGTTTTATCAACTATGACAGTATTAAGGCTATTTCCGCCCTGTCGGTTAAGGATTTTAATCTTAAGGGTCGTTCCTTTAAAGATCGTTTGATAAGGCCGAATATCAACGATACGGTCTGGTATTTTATACTGGATAATACCGATGATACCCTTTATGTGGCCGGACAGGTTCGCGAGGTGGCCACCTCATTCGATACCTTTCTCGTGGTCGACCCGCACCTCTCTTTCACCTCGCCGATGGTAGATTCCGGTTATAATGATATTGTTACCTCCCAATATGATTTTGAAAAGGATGAAAGAATTATCGATGCCGACAGTAACGGAATCGCCTCGGTCGATATCGGAGGCGATGAGTTCAAGGCCGGAACGGTCGGCGGCAACGGAGCAATAATCGTCTTTGCTCCGCGTGAGGACAGTCTCTTTTGCCCCGGCGATACAGTCGATATCACCTGGCTGGCGCAGGAGGTGGATTATGTCCATATCATGTATGCGCTCGATTATAACGGCTACGCTTCCTCCGACTGGCACGAAATCGAACTGATGTTTGATCCTGATTCCGGACATTGCCAATGGCAGGTCCCGGATACTATTTCCTACCGCTGTAAAATACTCGTGCAGGATGTCGCCCACAGTGAGGTGTACGGCGAAAGCGGCCTGTTTCATATTAAACCGACCGTACTGACCAGAGTCCTGCCCGATAGTACTTATGAACGATTCCGAATAACAGAAGATAACTGGCAATTCGCCAACACCAATACCAATATGTGGCCGTTTGTCTGGTACACCCAGTTTGATTACACCGTTCTTGATGTTTACACCGGAGAGAATTTCCCGGCCTATTTTATTCATCCTCCTATCGATGCCTATTCATCCGATTTTCCAAACTGGGGTCTGTTTGTTGGTACTTTCGGGACCGATCAATGCTATATGTACATTGACGGCAAATATCTGTATCGTCAACGCGCCCTGGAATACTGGACGAATATCAAAAGCGCCT
>JBDRRI010000056.1:0-11948 GCA_043825815.1 Candidatus Zixiibacteriota bacterium | reverse complement strand
GAGAAAGAATTAAGGAGTGTGTAAACTAATTTACATTTTTTCTCCAGAAAGAGTAACGGGAAAAAAAGTAAATATGAGAAAACAAAGCCAATTTATTATATTCGCATTACAAATTAATTATATGGAATTTTTTACCAGTGCTTATCGCGTATGCCTCAGGCTGCAAAATAAATTTATTACTCTTATATGATAGGGGTTGATTAATTGGAGGCCATTTTAAAAGAGAGTTTTCTCGGCTGGGTTAGAGGGGACTATGAAAACCCAGTGTCCTAAGAAGAACTCTCTTGAAAATATTATATAATTGACGGCATATTTTGTCAAGTAAAAGAAATGGCAGCGGCCCGATTAAATTTTGTTTGGCTCGATATGTATAAGAGTATCAATAATATCCGCGAAATTATTATTTACCGCCGATCTTACTGATTCGGCGATTTCGTGGCCGGCAAAAACTGAAATATTCCGGTCCACCATTACCGCGGCATCGATATAATGTCCCGATCCGACAATTCTCGCTTTTACGAAAACAACTCCGCTAACTCCATTCTGTTTCAGAATAAATTCTTTTACTTCTGTCTCATAATCGGCGCCCGGCGAACCGCTCATCAAGGTCTGGTAATTTTCCCTGAGAATATGAATCCCCTGTTTCAGAATAAAGCCCGCCACCCACAGCCCGGCAATCGGATCCAGGATCGGATATTTCGTTTGGGCAATGATAATACCAATCAAAGTACCGGCGGAGACAATAACATCGGAGCGATGATCGTACGCATTGGCTATAACCCCCGGTGATTTGAATTTCCTTCCGATACGAATTGTGTATTGATAAAGAGATTCTTTGACGACAATCGTAATCACCGCGGCGATTGTGGCCAGATATGTCGGCTTGGAAAACTCGCCATTGATAATCGAATGAACCGCCTCTCGGCCGATATACGCTCCGGTGACAAAGAGGATTACCGCAACCATGACGGCGGCGATATTGTCGGCATTGCCGTGACCGTATGGATGGTCCTTATCCGGCGGCTTTTTGGCCAGTTTGATTCCGAACCAGACAATGATATTGGCAACAATATCCAGAAGCGAGTTTAAAGCATCGGCAACCAGAGCCTGTGATTTGCCGACCAGTCCGGCAAAGATTTTCAGGATAAACAGCAGAATATTCATGACCAGAGAGAATCTGGTTGAAGCCATCGGCGTGTTTAATTTTGCCAGCACTTATATCCCGCCACTTTAGATTGAGAAAAAAACCGGTTGGTTAACCGGTTTTTTCCATTGATTATTTTTGGTTTCGATTAATTAGAATCGAAATCCTATTTTTTCTGTTCAGCCAGGACCGCTTTCCGTTCTTTGAGGCCTTCTATAACCTGCTCGCCGGTCGGAACCAGTTTCTCTGCCCGCGGATTGTTTTTGGCAACATTCACGAATTTGGTCCAGTAATTTATAATCTGATCAATTTTCTCATCGTTTTCAGCATACAATGTTTGATATTCAATAGCGCGATTATAAAGAGCCAGATAATGATCCGATTTCAGCTTAACCGCCTTATCATAAGTTTCAAAAGCCTTATTATGGTTTTCCTGACTTTGGTAAACCTGTGCCATCGTATTAAATGTATTAAAATAGTTGGGATCCAGAGCGGCCGCTTTATTTAGGGCTTCAATCGCTTCGGGGTATTTTTTCAGCTTCTGATAAGCTTTGCCTAGCATATAAAATGACAGGTTATCATCCTTCACGACGGTAGTAAATGATTTCATACTTTCAACGAGAGCCGGCCAATTTTTCTGATTGTGATACATCAGTCCCATATCTTTATAAATATCATAAAAATCGCTTTTCGCCTCTAATGCTTTTTTATAGGCGTTCTCGGCCTCGAGATAGGCTTTCTTTTTATAATAAGCCCGTCCCAAATTTGCCCAACCATCGGCATTGGCGGCGTCAAGTTCAGTAACTTTCTTAAATTGTGTAATAGCGTCATCTATATTATTCATTTTAAAATATATCGAACCCAAGTTGATATAGGGGTCAATAAAACTTGGATCTTCGGCGGTCGCCGCCTTATATTCAAGTATGGCAAATTCGTCATTGCCCTCTTTTTCAAATGTTAAGGCGATATTAAAATGCTCTTTCGCCTTTTCGGGATCACCGGCCATGGCCAACATATTAAAACTGAACATCGCGATGACTAAAATAATGATTCCTGAAATATTGACTTTACTTTTCATATTTTTCCTCCTTATAAGTCTTTCTTCTTTTACAAAAGTAGACGATTAATATCCCATATTTTCTTATTTATTTTTAAATTTTTCCAGATTTTCTAACATTTTAGGATATTTAATCGCCAAAATACGCGCTGATAAAATAGCCGCGTTTTTGGCTCCGGCATTACCGATACCCATTGTTGCGACCGGAACTCCGCCAGGCATTTGGGCGATGGCCAGAAGCGCATCCATACCGTCAAGAGAGGCTGGTAGTGGAACTCCTATGACCGGCAAATCGGTTCTGGCCGAGACAACTCCGGGAAGGGCCGCGGCCATTCCGGCCATACAAATGACCACTTCATATCCATTAACGGCGGCGTTTTTGGCCAACTCATCGGTTTTATCCGGCTGGCGGTGGGCCGACGAAATTTCGAGTTTGTGTTCAATTCCCAGTTCATCGAGAACACTTTGGCATTTTTCGGCATAAGGCATATCCGATTTGGAACCGATTAGAATTAATACTTTTGGCATATTATATAACCCCGCCTACTTTGACTCTGTGTTTAACTCTAAAGCCGATGTCCGGCCGAAAATACATGCCATCGAATTTGATGAGATCGACAACTTCGTATGCTCGTGCAAGAGCGGATGGCAGATCGCGGTCGACCGATGAAACGCCGACGACTCGGCCACCGGCCGAGACCCAGTTTTTACCTTCTTTTCGCGTGGCAGAGTGGTAAAGCTGGCAATTTTTGTCGCTGTAATTTCTCAAGCCGTAGATACGTTTGCCCGTTTCAATATTGCCCGGATATCCCTGTGAGGCGAGGATAATGCAGGCTGAGGCGCCGTTATCCCAGATGGGATCATCGACCGCCATGAGGTTGCCATCAATAACCGCCATCATGATATCGGCCAGATCTGATTTTAGAAGGGGGAGGACAACCTGCGTTTCCGGATCCCCGAAACGGCAGTTAAATTCCACCACTTTAGGACCGGCCGGGGTCAGCATTAATCCGGCGTATAAAATACCTTTGTATGGACGACCCTCTTTGGCCATTCCGGCGATGGTCGGCACCAAGATGTTTTCCATTATAAATTTGTTGGTTTGTTCATCGGCCAACTCAGCCGGGCAAAAAGCTCCCATACCTCCGGTATTGGGGCCGGTATCGCTTTCGCCAATCTGTTTGTGGTCCTGCGAGGGAAGCATAATCTGAATATTTTTGCCATCACTAAAGGCCATGACCGAAAGTTCCTGCCCTTCGAGAAAATTCTCGACGACTACAGTTTCGCCCGCTTCACCGAATATTTTGTTGGTCATCATATCATCAATTGCCTGAATCGCTTCTTCCTGTGTCCGGACGACAATGGCGCCCTTTCCGGCGGCTAATCCGCTGGCCTTTATAACCAGTGGGAGAGGGGCTGATTTTATAAACGAAACCGCTTCGGTCGCCTGAGTGAAAATCTGAAACGGGGCCGTTGGGATATGATATTTTCTCATGAATTCTTTGGCGAAAGCTTTGGAGCTTTCCAGCTCGGCGGCTGATTTTGTTGGGCCGAAAATTTTAAGGCCTTTTTTCTCGAAGGCGTCGACTATGCCCAGGGCGAGGGGAACCTCGGGGCCGACCACGGTCAAATCAATATGATGCCGTTCGACAAAATTGATCAGAGCGCCAATATTGTCAGCTTTAATACTTACCGAATTAGCAATAAGACTGATGCCGGCATTTCCCGGCGCGACATATATTTTGCTGACATGTCGAGATTGTTTTAATTTCCAGGCAAGGGCATGTTCCCGCCCCCCGGAACCTACTACTAATACTTTCATTTTGTTATATCCTCTAAAACTATAAACCAAAAGTATAAGGCAAATTTGAATCTTTTTCAATAGTTTTTTGTACAAATTACTTGATGAAGCTTATTTATAGTATTACTGCCTTCTTATATCACATATTTGATTGATTTTTAGAATCGCCGATATTTATTCTTGACAGCTGAACGAATGTGCAGTATTTTTTAATTGTGATTGAAAAATAGAGTAACAAGGATTGTGAAATATAAAATGGAGGCGTTATGGTCGGAGAAAAATTGACCGGACGGCAGAAAGAGATATTGAAATATATCGAGACGATGATCACCGAGTTTGGCAAATCACCGACGATTCGTGAAATCGGCGAGAAATTCAATATCAGTTCGACCAACGGGGTTCGTTCGCATCTTGAGGCGCTTATTAAGAAAGGGTATATTCGCAAACAGGAGCTGATTTCGCGCGGGATCGAACTGGTCCGTGATTTTGCCTCATCGATCGGTCGGGTGCCAATCGTCGGTTCGGTACCGGCCGGTATTCCGATTGATGCGATTGAGAATATTGAGGGGGAGATTGCGGTCGATACCAGTTTCCTTCCGAGCGGCGAGACATTCACTTTGAATGTAACCGGGGATTCGATGATCAATGCCGGGATATTTGACGGCGACCTGGTGGTGGTTAAAAAGCAGAACAGTGCCGAGCGGGGCGATATTGTCGTGGCGATTATCGGCGATGATGCGACGGTGAAACGGTACTATCCGGAGAAAGGACATATCCGTTTGCAACCGGAGAATGACAGTTTTGAGCCGATCATCGTTAATAAAGAATCACCGGAGTTTCAAATTGCCGGCAAGGTGGTGGCTTTGATGAGGAAGTTAAAATGAGACGGATATTGGGTTGGATAGTTGTTTTGCTATTGATACCGGTCAGTTTTGAACCCTTGGTGCGGTTGGTGGGGGGATTGGTGTAGGGAGTTCAAAGTCCCCTCTTGAGAGGGGATTTAGGGGTGTGTAATCAGAGTTAGAATATTATGAAACGTAAGATTATAACATATAATCCCGATTTGAAAGAGAAAGCACGGCAGTTAAGAAATAATAGTACTACTTCTGAGAAGATTCTCTGGAAACACTTAAATGGCAAACAAAGACAAGGATATGATTTCCATAGACAAAAACCGGTCGATCAGTTCATTGTTGATTTTTATTGTGATGAATTATTGCTGGCAATCGAAATCGATGGCAATAGTCATGATGGTAAAGAAATTGAAGATAAAATAAGGCAGACAGAGCTGGAATCCTTAGGAATTGATTTTTTGAGATTTTATGATAGCGATGTAAAAACGAACATTGAGGGGGTAGTATTGACTATTGATAATTGGATTGCGTTACACACCCCGTCTTCGCCAACGGCATGAATGCCTTCGGCGAATCCACCCCTCTCAAGAGGGGATTTTAAAAAGTAGGTCGGGTTTCCGAGTGAAGCGAAGCGCAACGAGCAACCCGACATGGGAGAGCAATGGAAATGAAAGTAAAATTTGATTTAGAAAAAGAATATTTAGAATATGTTGATTTAATTCAACAAGTAAAGGCACAAACTTCTGAGTTAAGTAGATTGTTGGATATAGTTCAAAATAGATCAGTTATTCATAAAACTGCATTTGAACTATCTAATATTTCTATTGAAACAGTTGATTGTATTATTATGAATTTAAAATATGGTTATCTTGCTCAGGTACAGGTCCTGATACGATGGTATTTAGAAATGTGTCATCTTTCTAGGTATTTAATTGATAATGATGATAAATATAAGAAATGGTTAAAAGGGGATAAGGTTCGTCCTAAAGATATTGGAGTATATTTTGAAAAAATACTGAAATTTCCATCGTGGAAATATTATTATAATGAATTGAGTGAATACATACATTTTAATCCCATATTTATAGAAAATCATTATAGAATAGAATTAAGTAATCATGAAGAAGTTGATTTGCATGAGCTTCTTGTTGAACAGAGCTTGGCTAATGTTATGCTACTATCTCAGAAGTTTAATTATGCTATATTAGAAGCGCTGAAATCCCCGATGGGAAGTGATTTTAATATATTAAAGAATAAATGTAATAAAGTTGGTGCTCAGGTCGATGAAATTTATCGAGATCATTTGGAACGTGAAAGGAAAAAGTTAGAAAGCTCGTGAATCAACCTATTATCTGTTCCTCCTTTTCCGCCAGATGAATAGCACCGGCCACACAATACAGCAAGTTCAAAGTCCCCTCTTGAGAGGGGATTTAGGGGTGTGTAAAGCGGGCATGATAACACACCCCGCCTTTGCCCCGAGACAATACTAAAGGATAAACGGACGAGCCTCAAAATAGAGTAGAAATTGATATCAAATTCGGATGGCCTTGAGGTAAATTTACGTGGTGGCAGGATAGGTTGAGAAAGAACAAACGAGTTTGTATCAGGATATGGATGAACCGATCGAGGTGGTGGTTCTCTTTGAGAACCACAAAATGAAACCGATAAGGTTTCGATGGAACGATCGGGTATATAAAATAAGCGAAGTGACAGGTGAATGGAAAACCGATATCGGCGCCTACAAGGTGCATCATTATGCGGTGGTCGATGGTTCATCGAATTTTTTCCAGATCACTTTCGATGAACGTCAAACCAGCTGGGTTATCAGTAAGATATGGGTGGAATAGACCGCACCAAAGAATGGCCGAGAATCATCATGCATGTCGATATGGACGCTTTTTTTGCCCAGATCGAGGAGCGGAACTGTCCCGATTTGAAGGGGAAGCCGGTCATAGTCGGCGGCAATCCAAGATTCCGCTCAGTTGTGTCGACCTGCAATTACGAGGCGCGCAAGTACGGCGTGCATTCGGGGATGTCTTCGGTGCGGGCGAAGCAGTTATGCCCGCACGCCATATTCGTTTCAGGGACGCTTGGCAATTACACTTATACTTCGGCGGTGATGCAGAAAATATTCGAAAATTACTCGCCAATTGTCGAACCGGTTTCAGTCGATGAGGCTTTTCTCGATCTGACCGGGTGCCATAAAATTTATGGGACAGTGGAAAACTTGGTACATCAGTTGAAAACTGAAATGAAAAACAAGCTGAGTTTGACCTGCTCGGTGGGGATATCGCCGACCAAACTGATAGCCAAGATGGGATCGGGCGAAAATAAACCCAACGGTTTGACAATTATGGACCGCGATGATTTTAAGCGGCTTTTCTATGATCGGCCGGTCGATGCCCTCTGGGGCGTGGGGGAGTCGATGAAAAACCACATGGCCAAAAACGGCATCCATACGGTCGGGGATATCGCGTCGAAGAAAGAAAAAGAGTTGACCGCTATTTTTGGCAAGTATGGAACATATCTATGGGTGCTGGCCAACGGTCTCGACAAAAACGAGGTGCATGCATTCGAAAATCGGCCGCACGATAAATCAATGTCGCACGAGACAACTTTGATTGCAGATCTGTCAGATATTGATAAAATCTATTCAACGGTTCTCTGGTTGTCCGACCGGGTGGCTAGGCGGATGCGAAAATGGGGATATCAGGGGAAGACCATAACTGTCAAAATACGCTCGTCCGATTTTGAGACGATAACCCGCGATAAAACGATAGCCTGTCCAACCGATCAGTGCCAGGTCATTTATGAGACGGCCAAGAGATTGATACCAAAAAAATATGGGCCAAAGGTGAAAGTCCGTTTGATCGGCGTCAAGGTTTCTCAACTTGAGAAAAAAGAGACGAGTCTCCAACTGGATTTAATCGAGAATACAGCTGGTAAAAAGATAGCCAGCACCAGTGAGGCACTCGATAAAATCCGCAACAAGTACGGTTCTCGAATAATCGAGTTAGCCGGGACGAAATTATAATTATTTATTGATTGGCAAGACAGTTTCCGCATTTCCTTAATTGAACTTTGTGTCCACATCATGACTAAGATTAGTTCAATCTTAAAGCCACCTCCGCTTCTTCAATAGAATCTTTAGTGTCGAAGACCGTAATGAGTTTCGTAATCACCAATAGCGATTCGACCGATTCGGGGATATTACTCAACGCCAGTTTTCCGTTGTACTTATTGAGCATATGAGAAGCCGATAAAAGCATTCCCAGACCCATCGAGCCGATCTGCTTGACATGGGCCAGATCGATAATTACTTTTCTCTGTCCGGAACTGATATATTTCTGAAGCCGCCCCTGAAACAGATCGGCATCATTGCCGCCCATTACTTTGCCGCCCAATTTCATTATCAGAATATCATCCTTGAGTTCATCATTGATATTCATTTTATATCTCCATTAAAAAGTTACTCAAAATCTATAGTTTCAATTTCGCCTAAAAGCCCGCCCGAATCGGCGCCTTGCCAGTCCCTTCAATCTAATAGACGGTATATTTCCAATTATGTTTCTCAGCATCCTGTTAATTATCGTTAATTTCTTAATCTGATCTATATACCAGAGAGACTATTAAATATTCAATGATGAAAAATAAATTCGATTTTTTGACATTTTCCCGAATAGACTTGAAATAAAATACCCAATTCCATATATTTTAATCAGATTCGAAATGTAAACTATTAACTTTTCGGAGGAAATATGGCTTTCAATAAAGTTGAATATATCTGGATGAATGGGAAAATGGTCAAGTGGGATGATGCCAAGATTCATGTGCTGTCCCATGTTATTCATTATGGTTCGTCGATATTCGAGGGTGAACGGTGTTACGAAACCAAGAAAGGCCCGGCCTGTTTTCGCCACCAGGAGCATATTGACCGTCTTTTCAATTCGGCCAAGATTTATCGAATGGAAATACCCTTTTCCAAAAAAGTAATTTTCGATGCGATTCTGGAATTGATTAGGGCTAATAAATTGAGTTCCTGTTATATCCGCCCGGTTGTTTATCGCGGTTATGATTCATTGGGCGTTCATCCGGGTAAATGCCCGGTTGAGGCAGCTATTGCAACCTGGGCATGGGGGAAATATCTGGGCCCCGATGCAATGGAAAAAGGTGTTTCGGTTTGTGTCTCATCGTGGAACCGTTCGGCTCCGAATACGATGCCGATGATGGCCAAGTCAGGGGCCAATTATATGTCAGGGCAGTTAATCAAGATGGAGGCGGTGTCCCGCGGATATGCCGAGGGCATCGCGCTCGATTCTTACGGCCATGTCTCAGAGGGTTCCGGTGAAAATGTATTTATTGTTAAAAACGGTAAGCTGATTACCCCTCCGTTTTCGGCTTCGGTTTTGCCGGGAATAACCCGCGATACGGTCATGACTTTGGCTCAGGAAATGGGTTATGAAGTGAGCGAGCAGAATATCCCGCGCGAGATGCTTTATATCGCCGATGAAGTATTTTTCACCGGGTCAGCGGCGGAAATTTCGCCGATATCATCGATTGATGATATTCAAATCGGCGAGGGCAAACGGGGTCCGATAACAGAGAAGATACAAACGCGATTCTTTAATATACTTGAGGGCCGGGCCGAAGATAATTACGGCTGGCTGACCTATGTCAATAAGTAGCAGGAAAGACGAGGTTAAAGATGAAAATAGCGGTTGGCTCGGATCACGCCGGATTTGAGTTGAAAGAGGCGGCCAAGAAGATACTTAAAGAATTGGGGCATGAGATAATCGATTTGGGAACCGATGGCAAAGAATCGGTTGATTATTCCGATTTCGGGTTGGGCGTCGCGCGAGCGGTCGCCAATCATACAGTCGATCGCGGCGTGGCCGTCTGTTGGACCGGAAACGGGATGATGATCGCGGTCAACAAGGTTAGGGGCATCCGGGGAACGCTCTGCCTCAATAAGGATATGGCTCATCTGGCTCGAGCCCATAATGATTCCAATATACTGGTTTTGGCCGAAAAATATATCGAGATGAATAATCTGGCGGATATAATTAAGGAATGGCTTGAGGTAGAATTTGAGGGCGGCCGGCATACGCGCCGTCTTGATAAAATAAAAAACGCGGAATGTTAAAAAGGCAGGAGAATATGTCTTACTTAAAGGATACAGATCCCGAAATTTATGATGCAATATTGAGGGAAGTCAATCGGGAGTCAGATAAACTGGAATTGATTGCCTCGGAGAATTTTGTTTCTGAGGCGGTTCTTGAGGCGGCCGGCGGGATAATGACCAATAAGTATGCCGAGGGGTATCCCGGCAAGCGGTATTATGGCGGATGTGAATTCGTCGATATCGCCGAGAATCTGGCGCGCGAAAGAGTGAAACAACTATTCGGATGCGAGCATGCCAATGTTCAGCCGCATTCCGGTTCGCAGGCGAATATGGCGGTTTATTTCACGATTTTAAAACCGGGCGATAAGGTGATGGGGTTGGATCTTTCCCATGGCGGACATTTGACCCATGGCCATCCGATAAACTTCACGGGGCAACTGTACGAATTCCATCCATATCAGGTAGAGAAAGATACTGAAGTTATTGATATGGATAAGGTAATTGCTATGGCGAAAGAGGTCCAACCGAAACTAATCGTGACCGGTGCTTCGGCTTATCCAAGGACGCTTAATTTTAAGAAATTCCGCGAAGCGGCTGATGTCTGCGGGGCTTATTTGATGGTTGATATTGCCCATATAGCGGGATTGGTTGCCACCGGATTACATCCCTCGCCGATACCTTACGCCGATTTCGTGACCTCGACCACGCATAAAACAATGCGCGGTCCGCGGGGCGGGATGGTTATGTGTAAAGAAAAGTATGCCGCCGATCTGGACAGGACGGTTATGCCGGGCATCCAGGGTGGTCCGCTGATGCACGTTATCGCCGCCAAGGCGGTTGCTTTTAAAGAAGCCTTGTCCGATGATTTTAAAGTGTATCAAAGACGGATTTTGGAAAACGCCAAGGCACTTTCGGAAGAACTTAAAGGCAAGGGATATCATATAGTATCCGGTGGAACCGACACCCATCTTTTCCTGATGTCGTTTGTGAATGAGGATTTTTCCGGTAAGAAAGTCGAAATAGCTCTGGATAAGGCCGGTATAACAGTCAATAAAAATACGGTTCCGTTTGATCATCGCAAACCGTTCGTGACTTCGGGAATAAGAATCGGCACGCCGGCCGTTACCACCCGGGGAATGGGAGCGGGGGAAATGAAGCAAATTGCTGATTTTATCGATCGGGGAATAAAAAACCGCGATGATGATGAAGTTTTGGCCGGTATTTCCAGAGAAGTCAAAGTGTTATGCGATAAGTTCCCACTTTATCCCGAACGCAAAGGATAATTTTAATTAGATATTAATTAAACGGCAGATTTCGACGTAACCACCGCATCTGCCGTTATTTATTTTAATCCGATAAATCCGCTTTATAATCAGCGCTAACTGCCGATAATTTATATGATTGGCAGATTATATTTAATTTAGAAAATCTGCCGGAAAAATATACAGTTGGAATACTATGGATATAGCAACAATTGGCGGATTAATTTTAGGAATCGGCGCGGTAGTGGTTTCATATGTTGCCGAAGGCGGGAATCTTGGTTCAATTATCCAGCCACCGGCGATGCTAATTGTTATTGGCGGGACAATTGGAGCCGCAATTGTAACGACTTCGGGCAATATTGCGCTTAAGGTTCCAAGCTATCTTAAATTGGCATTTGCCGGTAAATCACCCGATCCTATTACCACCATAAATAATATGGTTATTCTATCTGAAAAGGCGCGGCGCGAGGGAATTTTGGGCCTTGAAAGCGAGATGAGAAATATCCGCCAGCCATTTTTTAAGAAGGCGATCCAGTTATTAATTGATGGCACCGAAGGCTCGGTGATGCGTCAAATTTTAGAAACAGATATTGCTTATATTGAGGACCGCCACAAAAAAGGAATCCTGTTTTTCCAGAAACTGGGCGGTTTTTCACCGACGCTTGGAATTATTGGGACTGTTCTTGGTCTGATACATACTCTCGGTTC
>JBDRRI010000055.1:0-2168 GCA_043825815.1 Candidatus Zixiibacteriota bacterium | reverse complement strand
ATGGGAATGAAAATTACAATCTGATAAGGGTTGAAAAGGAGATTGAGCTGGATTATTATGGTCCCAAAAATATTAAACGGGCGATATTGGAGCGAATAGCCATTAGAAAATTATCCCGCAAAACTTATGATGCTTCAATTTTATGTTTATCGGGCGTTTCCGGGACAGGGAAGGCATCGCTGGCCAAGGCGATTGCGAAAGCATTGGGCAAGGAGTTTTTCCGCATTTCGGTCGGCGGCATTGATGAAGTTGAGGATATTAAGGGGATGCAAAGGTCTATTGTCGGAGCCTTGCCCGGAATGATAATCAGGACGTTGCGCAATGCAACCACAATGGATCCGGTGATTTATATTGAAGATATTGACAGTTTTGGAGAGGAAAGCGGCTCGGTTTTATCATCGTCATTTTTGGAAGCGATAGACCCTCGATTGAATACCAAATTTCTCGATGATTATCTGGGGATACCGATTAATCTCAATCGAATCTTTTTTATCTGCGGCACAAGGTCATCGGAGGAAATCCCGGAAATCTTTTCATCCCGTTTTGAAATCATTGAACTACCCGGCTATATCGAGAATGAAAAAATAATGATCGCCAAAAAATATATAATTCCCGAACTTCGCGAGCGGCATGGTCTTCTGTCAAAGGATGTAAAATTTACATCCTGCGGATTGCGGAATATTATTAGAAATTATACGCTTGAAGCCGGTCTGCATAGCCTTAAAAAACGATTGGGCATAATTTGCCGATATATCGCTCGCGAAAAGGCGAGTAAGATTAAAAAGTCATGGACTATAAATGAGAAGGTTGCCGAGGAAATACTGGGTACGCGCCAGTATACTCCGGAAAAACCCTCCAACAAACCTGAAATAGGAGTTGCCACCGGACTGGCTTGGACCGGACTGGGGGGCGATTTGATGATGATTGAAGGTTTGAAGATGAAGGGGAGCGGGGAGGTGATAACGACTGGTTCACTCGGCGAGGTGATGAAAGAATCTATTCAAGCCGCCCATAGTTACGTTCGTTCCAAAGCCGATATTCTCGGAATTGATCATAGTGATTTTGATAATTTTGATATCCATATTCATTTTCCGTCCGGGGCTATTCCCAAGGATGGACCATCGGCCGGCGTGGCGGTATCATTAGTTATCGCCTCGGTTATGTCGGAGCGGCCGATACCGAATAATATTGCCATGACCGGAGAAATAACTTTGCGCGGGAAAGTGCTTCAGGTGGGCGGATTGATTGAAAAAATTTCGGCCGCCTATCGGGTAAATATTCCCAAAATATTTATTCCGCGGAGTAATAAAAAAGATCTTAAGGACCTTCCTGAAGATATTCTTAAGAAAACCAAGTTTATTTTAATTGATACTGTCGACGAAATCTTCGCCGGCGGATTGCTTGATTTTATACCATCAACATACACGCTTGAAAAACTTTTTGCGGATGAGATTGAGCGAGCCAAGAATCGTAAAAAGAGCCGTCCATCGGCCTCAATCGCGGCCAAAGACGATCGCAAAAAGAAACGTCCCAAAAGATAATTTCTTTTTTCTTGACAAAATCACCATTGTAGGACATATTTTATATCGTATATAGTTTGAATTCAGGTTGCTGAGGTTGCCGATTCTTAAATGATGCTTCCAGTTTCGGATTATATTTGATAGACCTGTAAATTCTCGTCTTACGCAGTATGAATTGTGAGAAGAATTTTTCAATAAACTGAAATATACTTGCCGGAATACTGCCGGAGTAGATGGTTGTAAAGTAAATCTAATAAATAATTTGGGTATTAAAAAAAATCCTATTGACTAAACATTAACCCATGGAGGGAACAATGAGAAAAGCCGCCTTACTGTTTGTTGTTTTTCTAATGTTGCTGTCATTTAGTAACGGATATTCATCAGCGATGAGGACCGAGGCAACTCCCTTACTTGGCCCCGGATACATTGAAGTTGGCGTTCCGTTTACAATTGATATCTATATGAACAATGATGACTTTGATGTCTATGGATACAGCTGGCCGTTAATCTTTTATAGTCCGGATCTGTCAATATCGACGGTTATTCATCGAAATGTAAGTGGATATAGCGTCTATGATTTGTCCACCGGTTTATTTACCACCGACAGTTCAATTTTAATGCCAAATGGTTTCGATACGGTATGGAGTA
>JBDRRI010000054.1:0-20235 GCA_043825815.1 Candidatus Zixiibacteriota bacterium | reverse complement strand
CGGTTTTTGGCAATAATATATCCCATGCCCATAATGTAACCAAGCGGCGTTGGAATCCGAATCTTCAATCGGTTAAAGCAAATGTTGATGGTACGGTCAAGAAAATGAAGGTTTGTACTTCCTGTTTGAAAGCCGGAAAGGTTCTGAAAGTAACGACCTATAAAAAGGTAAAACCGGTCACTCAGCCAAATGCATAAAGGCTGACTGAAAAAATTTAACCGCCTCAATAAAGGCGGTTTTTTTTATGGGATTTAAAATATATATCTATAAAATTTTACTATATAAAAAAAGGCGGGAGAACCCGCCTTAATATTCGATTGTACTATCAACTAAAAATTATCATGAATGCCGCGGAACTTGGCATCGGTTACAATAATTCTTGATAAGCTGATAATATGGCTCTTTTCGGCGGCAATAATTTTATTAATTTCTACGCCGTCGCCGATAATATCTTTTATCGACTGATAGAAAAGCAAGGTCGATTTTTCAAACGCCAGAGCGGCGCCCAAAGCATCGGCCTCATCGCCGATATCTTCCGGCTTTGGGGCTTTGCCAACCCGGAAAAATTCGGTAATGGCAATCGCCTTGACATACTGATCGGTTTCATAGTTGGAACCGCCGACTTCATCCGGGACAGAATCCAAAATTTTGGTAAACTGAGCCTCGTGGACTTTTTCATCCTTGGCCAATTGCGCAAAAATACCGGCAATATCTTTATTGTCAGCAAACTTGGCGGCCATCTTCACATAAAACTGATTACCCATCTGCTCGGTTTTTATCGCCAGCTTCAAGCTTTTGGTCAAATTGAGATCTTCAAACATGCCTAATTATTCTCCCTTAATATTTATAATTGTCTTGGAAATTAATATATTTTCCGGCGTAATCAAGCTTTTTTTGAAAAATAAAGCGGCGCCGGATGAAAAATAGCGATGGAAATTCCTGGCGCCGCTTTTAAAAATATGATGACTTATCGGTTTCCGATAAGACTCAGAACGGTATTGGACAACATATTGCCTTGCGCAAGGAGGGCGACTGCAGAATTTAAAAGCAATTTATTTTTCATAAACTCTGAGAACTCCAATCCAAAATCAACATCCCGAATCTGCGATTCAGCAGCGGTAAGGTTTTGCGATTCGATCCGAAGATTGCGGAGATTGGCTTCCAGTTCATTTTTTTGCGTGGCTCCCAATTCAGAAACAGTATTATCCAATCGAGCCGCCATATCATCAAGATAATTTATCGCTTCTTCTGCGGATTGGGCATCGGCCAAATTAATATTCCCGAGTTGAGCAATGCTGGTCAACGAACCTTCGGAACCGTCAAATAGTTTCTGAGTTCCAAACGACGCATTATTTACGATATTATTATAAGTCTTAGCCAGAGAATTGAGACTATCCTGATAAACTTGCTGAGTGGCGCTATCATTAACGCCGGTATTACCCGCCGCCACCGCCAGCGATCTCATTTCGGTTAACATACTCCGAAGCTCCAAAGCGGTCGATGAGGCCGTTTCATATTTATTTATCAAATTGCCGGTATTTTCGATTTCCTGATTTAAGGAAGCAATTCTCGATCTCATCTGCTCGGAAATAACCAGCCCGGCGGGATCATCCGAGGCTGAATTTATTTTCAGACCGGATGAAAGCTTTTCCATAGATTTAAAAAGCTTGTTATTGACCGTATACAAATTATTTAAAATATTCCCGGTGTAGCTATTGGTCTTTATTATTAAAGACATAATGCCCTCCGTTCTCTATTGATATATTCCACATAATTCATTTGCAATAATAATGCCATCGCCGCGGATTTATTATCTTGTTATAATTCAACGTGTTACAAAATGTTAAAAATAGTAAAATGTCGATTATTATGGAGAAAATCCAATATAATATTGATTTTTATATAACCGCCGGTTGGTTGGCAATCCGGCGGTTATTCATGGAGGAACCGAGTGATTTGCTTAGTCTCGGCTTACCCGGCGCATATAAGCCGGGACTTCTGATTTTTCATTCTGAAAAGCGGGTAAGCGGGAATTATCTCCACTGCCAACCGCTCTCCTCATCGGATAATTGCCATTATCCGGAAAAAGCTCCATCACTTTGCCCGGCTTGGTTTCCGGAATAAATTCGTCAACATCCTCTTCAATTTTGGATTCCGCATGAGAACCGAATCCGGTGGCAATAACTGTCACCCGAATTTCATCTTGAAGAGTCGGATCGATAACCGCGCCGAAAATGATATTGGCTTCATTTCCGACCGCCTGCTGAATCTTCGTCGAAATGGTGCTGACATCATGTAGTGCCATATCGTCGCCGCCGGTAATATTAACCAGAACACCGCGCGCTCCGGATATTGATACATCCTCGAGAAGCGGTGATGAGATAGCCTTTTCGGCCGCATCAGCCGCTCTGGTTTCGCCATGCCCGACGCCGCTTCCCATCAGGGCGTCTCCACGTTCAAGCATAACTGTCCGAACATCGGCAAAGTCGCAGTTAACCAAACCGGGAATGGCGATTAAATCGGAAATTCCCTTGGTCGCTTGATGCAGTATTTCATCGGCCATTGCAAAAGCATCGGTCAATCGGGTCGTTTGACTGACAATTTCATTGAGCCGTTCATTGGGAATGGCAATAACGTTATCGGAGTTTTCTTTCAAGGCGGCTAATCCGGAATCGGCTTTCCGCCCGCGCACCGGGCCCTCGAATAGAAACGGCCGCGTAACGATCGAGACTGTCAAAGATCCCTGTTTACGGGCAATATCGGCTATCACCGGCGCAGCTCCGGTTCCGGTGCCGCCGCCCATACCGGCGGTGATAAAGACCATATCGGCCCCGGATAATATTTTGGTTATTTCCTCAACATCCTCTTCGACCGCTTTGCGTCCAATCTCGGGATTGGCGCCGGCACCCAGGCCCTTGGTTAACTTCTTTCCAATTTGAATTTTTTTAGGGGCGCGATTGGTATCGAGCACCTGAGCATCGGTATTTATGGCAATAAATTCAACACCTGAGAGTCCGGCTTCAATCATCCGATTAACAGCGTTACCGCCGGCCCCCCCAACCCCAACAACTTTGATATTCGCGCACGATTCGATATCGTCGGCGAAATCAATTCTCATTCTTTCATCAGTCATAACATCCTCCATGATATTAAAAATTCTTTGAAATCCATCCTTCAATTTTTCTAAATAATCCACTCAGACCGCCTCGCTTGGCAGCATCCATCGGCTCATTCTGAAATCCATAGGTAACCAGTCCGATTGCAGTCGACAACTCCGGGGAATTCATCTCTTCCGGAAGACCGTCCAATCCGGATGGTAGTCCTATTTTAACCGGCATATCAAAAATCTGTTCGGCCAGCTCAACCATTCCGGGAAGCAATGCCCCTCCACCGGTGATAACTATCCCCGCCGCCAACGCCTCGGGAGGGTTGGATTTTTGTATCTCCCGAGACGCCAGTGACAGGATTTCTTCCATACGCGGTTCTATTATAGTCGAAAGAACATTGCGCGATATCTGCCGCGGCTCCTTGCCGGTGGCCGACGGAACCAGCATCATTTCGTCAGGATTGACCAGAGCGGTCATGGCTGAACCGTATTTTAATTTTAATTCATCCGCCTGACCCACCGACGTTCTCAAGCCGATGGCAATATCATTGGTAACATTCCGTCCGCCTAGCGGAACGACGCCGGTATGTCGAATAGAGCCGTTATAAAAAACGGCGACATCGGTGATATCTCCACCGATATCAATCAGCACCACGCCCATATCTTCTTCATTACCGCTCAGAACTGAATAAGAATCGGCCAGAGACTGCAAAACAAGATGGTCAATACCGATTTCACAGCGTTCAAAGGATCGGTAAATATTTCGCGCCGAGGTTACCGCGGCGGTCACAATATGTACTTCGACTTCGAGCCTGACCCCGGTCATACCGACTGGATTTTTTATTCCGCTCTGTTCATCAATCGTATATTCCTGAGGTAGGACATGAATTATCTCGCGGTCATTCGGAATGGCAACGGCGCTGGCCGCTTCAATAGCTTTCTGAGAATCTTTCTCCCCAATCTCGTTATCCGAACGGGAAACGCCTATAACCCCGTGGGAATTGATTGATTTTATATGATCACCGGCAATCCCGACCGTAGCGGATTCGATATGAACCTCTGCCATTTCCTCGGCTATTTCAACGGCATCGGAAATCGCCTTAACCGCTTTTTCCATATTAACGACAATACCCCGGCGAATTCCCTCGACCGGAACCGCGCCATATCCAATAAATATCGGTGAGGACCCGTCTTCGGATTCTTCGGCAATTAAAGCCCGAACTGCCGTAGTTCCGATATCAATGCCGGTAATGATTCTTGTTTCTGCCATATAATTTATCCCGCCGCCACAATAATTTTATCAGAGCGCATATCTAATTTCTTTATCTCACTCCATTTGGATTGATTGGCCGATAAAAACAACTGCAATCTTCGAATCGTATCGCAAAGCGTCCCGGCGTAAGTTTTAATCGGACAGGGAATCCCATCCAAAAATATGGAGATATAATCTTTATTTGACATATCTATACTTGAAAGCGCCAAATAATAATCGGTATAATTGTCTTTTAATATTTCTAGTTGGTCGATAAGGATATCCAGACGAGTATCATCGGCCTTTTTATAACTAAAACAATTATCAATTCCGGTAATAACTGGATAGGCAATATCTCCAACGGTACTGTCTATCGGAATAATGAAACCATCGGCGCTTAGGCGATAAAGATTTCGCCCATTCTTATCAATAATCAAAGCCGAAGGTTCGATATCATTAATTTGCAGATTTAGACCATCCGGCAAATCATAATTTAAATGAATCGACAGGACTTTTTCGTTTTTAATCAACTCGTCGGAAATTTTATAAATATCGATATCGAACAACTTCTTTTCCATTTCATTTTTGAACAGAGAGGCGTGACTGGCATATTTTTCGGGTCCGATTTCAACATTTTTCAACCGACAGGCACCGGTATACCGGGCGGTTATAACCATCCCCGCCAGGACGATTGAGATGGCCATTAATATCAGATACGGTTTTCTGATTTCACGAAACATTTTTCAAACTCTCCAGCAGTTCCGGATTGATATGGGTAATTGATCCGGCTCCCATGGTAATAATCATATCCCCCGGTCGGACGACTTTCAACAGCTCGACCACGGCATTGGCTTTGGGACCGATAGTTTTTATCTGCTTATGACCCAATTTAACGGCCGATTCTTCAATTAGCATCGATGTCACGCCCTCTATCGGTATCTCACGGGCAGGAAAGATATCCAATAGAAGGCAGACATCGGCTTGTAATAAGCTTTGCGCGAATTCTTTATAAAACATTTTGGTTCGACTGAACAGATGCGGCTGAAAAGCAACTACCAATCGACGGTTATAATATTTCTTCGCGGTTTTCAAAGTGGCGTCGATTTCGGTCGGATGATGCGCATAATCATCAACGACCATAATATCATTAATCTTTCCCTTAATTTCAAAGCGCCGGGCAACCCCGACAAATCTGCTCATCGACTCGGCGGCAACTTCAAAAGGCACCTCCAATTCGCAGGCCGAGGCGATTGCGGCCAGAGCATTTCTAACATTATGTTCACCGGGAACATTAAGATGAACCTTGCCAAGCAGGTCGCCTTTATAGAATACCGAAAAACTCGATTTTCCTTCACCGTCGATTATATCGACCGCTTGATAATCGGCCCCTGGTTCCAAACCAAAACTGATTGTCGGGCGCGTGACATTTTTTATCAATCGTACAAGCACCGGATCATCGGCTGAATAGACAACCTGTCCATAAAACGGAACCTTATTCATATAGGCAACAAATGAGTTTTCGAGGTCTTCCAGACCGTCATAGCACTCCAGATGGTCCGGTTCGACGTTGGTAATGATTGCCATTGAGGGATACATTTTCAAAAAGGAGCGGTCGTACTCATCAGCCTCGGCTACCATATATTCACCATTACCAAGTTCCGCGCCGGAACCCTTTCCGGCCACGATTCCACCAACAATAACGGTCGGTTCCATTTTGGCATCGGCCAAAATCTTCCCCAGCATCGAGGTAGTCGTTGTTTTACCGTGCGTCCCCGAAACACCGATGGAATATTTCAAGCGCATCAATTCACCAAGCATCTCGGCTCGTTTTATAACGGGAATTCCCAGTCGTTTGGCTTCGACAACTTCGGGGTTGTTTTCTTTAACCGCCGATGATATAACGACCACATTGGCGCTCCCGATATTGGCGGCGGCATGTGAATCATAGATCCTTACGCCGATTTTTTCAAGATGTTCGGTGGCCTCGCCGGGGGAATTATCGGAACCGGATATCTTATATCCTAAATTGTGGAGAATCTCGGCAATACCGGACATACCCGAACCGCCGATCCCGACGAAATAAATTTCTTTGAATTTTCCGAATATCATTTTTCTTCTTCCGAATTTGGCTGGTTCCTTGACAACTGCTTTCAACTATCGCTCCCCTTTATATCCACCTGTGCCAATATTTCATCGACAATCATTTCGACCGCCGGTTTATCTTTTCTATTTTTCAAATTTGCCAAAGCTTCCACCATTACTTCCCGTTGGCCGCTTTCACATAAATCGACCGCCACCGCTATCATATTGTATTCTTTAAGTAATTTATCATCGAATGAAAGGGCGACCTTGTTTTCCACAAAGTATTCGGCATTTATCCGCTGATGATCTTCGGCGGCGTACGGATACGGAATCAAAATCGACGGCAATCCGGCGATTTCCAGTTCAGCCATGGTTAATGCACCCGACCGGGCGATAGCGATATCGGCCGCGGCATAGTACTTTTCAATTTCATTCGTAAAAGGAAACAGGATGCACTGTGTTAATTGCTTTTCGTCCAAACCGTTTTTTATTTCATTATAATTCAGCTCCCCTGCCTGCCAGAGTAACCGATAATTTTCCGGAACTGTTTTCATATTATCCAAAATATTCTGATTTATACTGGTCGCCCCCTGACTACCGCCCAAAATTAATATCACTTTCTCATTTTCATTAATGCCTAATTCCTGACGAGCTTTCTGCCTGTCATATTTTCCGATAACATCTTTGACCGGATTGCCGGTTTCCACCGTCTCGGCCAGTTTATCGAGATATTTACGGGCGACGCCGAATCCGAGAAAAACTTTGTCGACTTTGCCTGCCAGCTTTCGGGTTGTGAGCCCGGGATATGAATTTTGTTCCTGGATAGCAGTCCGTTTATTCAGGGCAATAGCGGCCAGCATGACCGGTCCCATGACATATCCTCCGGTGCCGATAATAATATCCGGTCCGAATTTCAAAATGATAAAAAGCGATTTGAGCACCGCCCCTAAAAGCAGGAAGGGAAATATTATATTTTTCAAAATTCCCGAGCGCGATATTCCTCTTACTGTGATTAGACTTAAGGGATAGCCGAGCTTTTCTTTCATCCGGTATTCCAGACCATTCCGAGTGCCAAAAAATCTGAAATCAGCTTTTATCTCCGGTTCAATCCGTTTCTTTAATCCATCGGCGATTGCCAAAGCGGGGAAAAGATGTCCACCTGTACCGCCTCCGGCAAATATGACTTTCAGCTGTTTCATCGAACAACCATTCCTCTCCGCGTCGACAGGTTTAGAAGGATTGCCACGGAGATAACTGAAATCAATAGGGCCGATCCGCCATAGGATAAAAACGGCAATGGTATTCCGGTTGTCGGAAGTAAAGTCGTTACCACGCCAATATTTATAATAACAGCGGCGGCGATAGAAATAGTTATACCGATCGCAAGTAGATAACCGAATTTGTCCGGCTGATAACCAGCAATTATAAAACCTCGCCATATAATTATATAGTATAAAATCATTATTAGGGTTAATCCAAAAAAACCAACCTCCTCGCCAATTGAAGCAAAGATAAAATCGGTATGAGGGTACGGCAGGAAAAACAGTTTCTGATTGCCGTCGCCAATTCCGGAACCGAACAGCCCGCCGGCGCCGAGTGCTAAAACAGCCTGTTTCACCTGATAACTGCCCGAGAGCGGATCCTTAACCGCTGATATATAATCATGAACTCTTTGAATTTTATACTGCAGGCCGAAAACCATCACCAGTATAATTCCAACAACCGGAAATATCAAAGTGGATAGATGGTACAGACGCATCCCGGCCAGGAAAAATATTCCAATAACAGTGGCGCTTATAGTTATAGCCGAACCCAGTCCCGGTTCCAGAATAATTAGGATTAAACCCAAACCGATAAGAGGAACATAAGGAATCAAAAATTGCTTGAACTGGGTTATATCTCGTTTTTCCTGAGATAACGAAAAGGCGAGATAATAAATAATAGCCAGCCGAAACAGTTCCGAAGGTTGAATCGTGAGGGGACCGATAAATAGCCACCGATGTGAGCCGTTGCGAGCTTCCATAAAGAACACCATGGCCAGCATTCCCAGCGAAATAAAAACTGCCACAACCGATGAGGTCGCATATTTCTTCAGATCGATTCTGGTCGTGATCCACCCGGCTGCACCGGCCGCTATCAGCCAGATCATTTGCCTTTTCAAAAAGTATAAATGCGAGCCAAAACGACCTTCGGCCATGACCGATGATGATGAATAAACCATCACCAAACCGATAACCATCAGGCTGATTGTACTATATAGCAGTTTACGGTCCATACTTTTTAGCGTCCGACCTCTTCGGTTATATGATTATTCCCGGTCAATGACAGAACGGCCTTTTTAAAGACCTTTCCCCGATGCTCAAAATTATCAAACATGTCAAAACTGGCGCAGGCCGGTGAGAGAAGAATGATATCGCCCGGCGAAGCCGCAGTAAAAGCTTTATTAACCGCCGCTTCCATATTTTCGGCGAATTGGACGGGAAAGGCTTTACCAAGCGTATTGAACATTTTATCGCGGGCTTCGCCGATTAATATAATCTCTTTTATTTTATCCCGGCCGGAATTTACTATCGGTTCAAAATCTCCGCCCTTATCCCTCCCCCCGGCAATCAGGCAGATTGGGGCGTCGAAAGATTTCAGAGCGTAGCAGACGGCATCGACATTGGTTGCTTTCGAATCATTGACGAACTTGATGCCCGATACCTGTGTGACATCCTCAAGACGGTGTTCCACGCCCGGAAATGACTTGAGGGCATCGGTTATACATTCCGGCTTGGCACCGGCCAGCAGGGCTGCCAAACTGGCGGCCGCCGCGTTTTGAAGATTATGCGGTCCAGGAATTCGGATTTTATCGACATCAATGATATTTATTTCTTCTCCGCCAACAATACCGACCAGCGACTTTCCCCTCTGAAAGACTCCGGTCGGTAAGGTTTGCTTGGTGGAGAAATATATTTTCTTAGCTTTGGTACCAATATTATTTTTCTCAATAACACTATCATCGCCGTTCAAAATAAGATAATCGGAAGAGGTCTGATTTTCGGCAATTCTGTATTTGGCTTTTTTATACCCATCGAAATTTTCATAACGATCAAGATGGTCCGGCGTCAGATTAAGAATAATCGAAATAAACGGCGTAAACTCTTCAATTAACTCCAGTTGAAAATTGGAAACCTCGACAACAGCATAACCTTCCTCGCCTATTTCCAGAACAGCGTCGGAAAACGGGTGCCCGATATTACCGCAAACAACATTATTGATACCCGCCGATGACAGCATGGCGCCAATTAAACTGGTGGTAGTGGTCTTTCCATTGGAACCGGTTATTGCTATCACCCGGCCGCTACAGAACCAATAAGCCAGTTCGATTTCGGAAAATAGCGGAATGCCTTTGCCTATTATTTTCTGAATAAATTCCGATTCTTTCGGGACGCCCGGGGAGAGAATAACAAAATCGGATTCGAACAGACGATCGGTATGGCCATCGGTTTCGAATTCAATATTGAATGTTTTCAATTCACCGATTTGCTTGGTCAGCGATTCGGATGATTTGACATCGGAAACAAACGGGGTTCCGCCCATCCGTTTAATCAGCCGGGCGGCGGCCATGCCGGAGCGGGCCATGCCGATTATGCCGATATTTCTTCCTCTGATACGTTCTTGTAGGGTCATCTTATCTTCATCGTTGAAAGGGTTAATAGTGCAAACAAAGCCCCGATAATCCAGAAACGAATCACGACTTTCGATTCCGGCCAGCCGGATAGTTCGAAATGGTGATGAATCGGTGCCATTTTAAATATTCTCTTGCCCCCTCGATATTTATACGACAGTACCTGGATAATCACTGACAGCACCTCAATTACGAAGACACCACCGACAATTACCAGAAATAGCTCTTTCTTAACCAAAATCGCAATCGCCCCCAGAACGCCGCCAAGTGCCAGCGCCCCTGTATCGCCCATAAACACTTCCGCCGGACGAGAATTGAACCATAAAAATCCGAGTGCAGAACCGACCGCCGCTCCGCAGTACACCGCCAGTTCTCCCGAACCGGGGATATAGGCGATTTGCAGATAACTGGAAAAATCGGAACGGCCGGTTATATATACAAAGCCGGTAAATACCACGAAACAAAGTCCCGACAAACCAATTGCTAAACCATCGCAACCGTCGGTGAGGTTGACGGCATTGGACGAACCGGTAATCACAAGGACAATAAACGGTATATATAAAATTCCGAGGGACAGGACATAATTTTTAAAGAACGGTATTTCGGTCGTTCCATCAAAGGCTGAGTTGGGCGGGAAGAAATATAAAATAGATGCGAAAATCAAACCCAACAAAATTTGGCCGACAAGTTTTTTCCGTCCAACCATCCCCTTCGGCTGGTTCTTAACGGCCTTGAGATAATCATCCATGAAACCGATTATCCCCAGCCAAACCGTAACCATTAAAACCATCAGGACAAAATAATTAGTCAGATCGGCCCAGAGCAGAGTCGGGACAATAATTGCAGTTAAAATAATCAGACCGCCCATCGTCGGTGTACCTTCTTTAGTCAGATGCGATTGTGGCCCCTCTTTTCTGATTTTTTCTTTAATCTGCATCTTTTTTAAAAGACGGATAAAAAACGACCCCAGAAGAAGAGATATCAGAATGGCAGTAATAGTCGCGCCGGCCGTACGAAAGGTTATGTATCGGAATAGATTGAATCCGGAAACATAACCGGTTAAATGGGTAAATAAATGATATAACATATCAATTCTGCCGGAAGGCGCTCCCCTTTATTAAGGTAATTATTTTTTCAAGGGCAATGCCGCGCGAGGCCTTGAAATAAATTATATCTCCCCTCTTTATATTCTCTATAATAGCCTCGGCGGCAATGCCGGTATTTTCAAAATGAGAGATTTTATTTTTATCCAGACCGCTCCCAAGTGCGGCCTTAAATATTTTCGATGACTCTTTGCCAACAACAACGGCCAAATCAAAATTCAACGAGGCCAAAAGTTCCCCAATTTGACGATGATGTTCAGTTGAATTTTTACCCAATTCCAGCATATCGCCGATAACAACCACGGCCCTTCCCGTGAAATCCCGCCGCCCGGCAACATATTGTTTAAACGACTTTAATCCAGAAGCCATCGAAACCGGATTGGCATTGTAGCAATCAGCAATTATTGTTAAACCGTCATGGTTTTCTATCTGCCCGCGGTGCGGCGCAAAATCATATTTGATTTCACTTAATTGATTCGAATCAGGGTTAAGTCCGATTGTTTTCGCTACGGCATATCCGGCCAGAAGATTGTATATCTGATAGTCTCCGAAAATCGGCAATTGAACGGTTTCGCCATCGATTTTTATCAATTGATTTCCAAACTCATCCGTTCCGATTTTTTCAGCCCGAAAATCGGCCCGACTTGTGACGCCGTACGTTATAAACCGGCGGCTTCTTCGACCAGCGGCCTGTATTAAAATCGGATCATCGGCATTAATCAAAACCGGTTTATTGACCGCCATGGCATCGGCCAATTCCAATTTGGCCTCGGCTACATTTTCAATTGTTCCCAGCGTTTCAAGATGCGTCGGGCCGACATTGGTAATCAGCGCCAAATCAGGTGTTAAAATTTCTGTTAGCGAAGTCATCTCGCCGGGGTGGGAAATGCCATATTCGAAAATCCCGAATTGGCAATCCGACGGCATTTTAAAAATCGCCAATGGCAGGCCGTACTCATTGTTGAGATTGCCCGGTGATCGATAAGTATTTTGATCGAGACTGTGAATAATTCCATAAACAAATTCTTTAGTCGTTGTCTTGCCATTGGATCCGGTAATCGCCATATACTTGGCATTTACCTTTCGGGCATAATCTTGAGCCAACCTTTTCAATGATAAATGAGTATCATTGACGGCAACAATTGGTATCCGTTTCGATATCTGCTCCAATTGAGCATATTTATTACTGAGAAGCAATCCGGCTACATTCTTTTCAATGGCCTTATCAATGTACTGATGACCGTCATTGTTTGCACCCTCAATAGCGACAAAAAGCTCATTTTGAGCGGAAGTTCGGCTATCGATACTTACTCCGTTAAATGAAACACCGGCATAACTATCGGTTAATAACCGGCCATCGACTATTTTTGCCAGACTACTGAAGTTCAACTTTATCACTCCGTACTTCCTCGTATCCTCGCTTTTTTAATGAAGCAATTATTTCACCCTTGTCGGTAAAAGGAAAACGCTCCGTTCCGATCTCCTGATAATCCTCCGCCCCTTTGCCGGCGATTAAAACAGTATCACCCTCTTGCGCCATCGAAATAATTCTGGCAATCGCCTCGCCTCTATCAGAAATAATTTCATAATTATTATTGGCCATTCCCGGCAGTATATCTTTTATAATCAGATCAGGATCCTCGGTTCGCGGATTATCCGAAGTTATCACGCAAAAATCCGAATTTTCCGAGGCCGCTATGCCCATTAACGGCCGCTTGCCGGAATCCCGGTCGCCCCCGCATCCAAACAAGGTCAGAATTTTGCCCTTGGTAATCTCTTTGGCTGATTGGCATAACCGGAATATAGCATCCGATGTATGCGCATAATCAATCAGCACAGTAAACGGTTGGCCGCACCGAACCGGTTCAAATCGTCCAGACACTGCCTCCGCTGAACCGAGCCCTCTGGCAATTGTGGCCAAATCGAATCCAAGTGCCAATCCAACCGCTGCTGCCCCAACCGTATTCGATAAATTATACCGGCCTAAAAGTTTTATTTTAACGGGCGATGAATCATAAATAGAATTAAGGGTAAAAGTCGTCTGATCTGATCCCAGGACAACATCACTAACGGTCAGATCAGCTTCGCTATTACCGGCGGAAAATCTTATAATCGGACATAATGCCTCTCTGGTAAACGATTCAAATTCGGAGACATCGCTATTGACTACCGCCGCTTTATCATTGCCGGATAATTTTTTTAGCAATAATTTTTTGGCATTCAGATACTCATCCATCGTTTTATGAAAATCAAGATGATCCCGTGTAAAATTAGTGAATAAGCCGATTTTAAATTTAATATTTCTTACCCGCTGTAGAACAAGGGCGTGAGAGGATACTTCAATTATGCCATACGTACATCCGGCTTGAACCATCTCTGATAAATATTTTTGAATATCAACGGAATCGGGCGTGGTTCGCTCCGCCTTGTATTTTTTATTGCCGGTATCGTACACAAGCGAGTTGAGCATCCCGGCCTTATATCCGGCCGCTTTTAAAATCATTTTAATCAGGTAAACCGAACTACTTTTGCCGTTGGTCCCGGTCACCGCGATATTTTGCATTTTATCGGCCGGGTTATCATAAAAGGCGGCGGCGATATCAGACATAGCGGTCCTGATTTCCGGAACCACTATTACGGGCAATTTATGTTCATAATATTTCTCTGTTAAAATGGCGGCGGCGCCTTTTTCTATCGCCTGTGCGATATACTGATTGCCGTCGATTTTAAAACCGGTCACAGCAACAAACAAACTGCCTCGTTTGATCTTTCGAGAGTCATATTCAATACCGCTTATAATAGCGTTATCGCTTCCATACAGCTCATACTTTTCGAAACCTTTAAGCAAATCTTTTAGTACGCAGATTTTACTCATTAACTGCTCCCGCACACCAAACGACATTTTTTACCCGGTTCCACCGGCGTTCCGGGCGAAGGATATTGTTTCATGACTTTCCCGGTTCCCTCAATTTCCGCAATCAATCCCTGGTGATTTAAAACAGCCAGGGCCGTGCGAATTTTCATTCCCTTAAGGCTGACCATAGAATCAGATTTATTTTCATTTTGAACAATCACCGCAATTGTTTCCCCACCCGGAATTTTCCTTCCTTCCGGTGGATATTGCCAGACAATAATCCCGCTCGTATCATTGGCAGTCAGGGCCATTCCTTTTTCAGCCGCATACCGAACCGCAAAAATAAAATCCTGTCCGGTAAAATCGGGAATTTTTTTCAACTCGAATTCATTATCCGACAATTCCGCCACGGCGCCCTCCTGAAGTTCAGGATGCAATACCGAATACCGTTCGGCCATATTCTTAAAGGCCGGACCGGATGTATAACCGCCATAAGTTATTGGTTTGGGCTGATGAAGCACAACCACCCCGGCTATTTGTGGATTATCCGCCGGGAAAAAACCAAGGAATGAGGCATTAAACCGATTTTTAATATAACCCCCGTTTTCCGAATCAACCACCTCGGCCGTTCCGGTTTTCCCTGCAATCGATACAATATCCGATAAGACCGGCGTTGCCGTTCCGCGTTCAACCACGCCTTTCATAAATTCCCGAAGAACCGCCGCCGATTCTTTTTTAATAATCCGGCCAATAATCTCTGTCGTGTTCTTTTCAATAATATTGCCTTCCGGATTAATAATGCCTTTGACAATTGAAGGCCGAAGCAGTTGACCGCCATTGGCCACCGAGGCTACCGCTGTCGCCAATTGAAGAGCCGTTACCGAAATCGAGTGCCCCATTGCCAGGGCTGCGATATTGTATTCCGACCAAACCCCCGGCTTACCAATCATACCGGCCTGTTCCCCCGGAAGTCCCGAAAAGGTTTTATTTCCGAATCCAAACCGTTTACATGTTTCGACTAATTTTTCACCGCCCAGTCGAAGCGCCAGTTTGCCAATTCCGATATTACTTGACAATTCAAAGATTTCCTGAAAAATCAAAGAGTCGTGTTTTTTATCATCTCGAAGCCGTCCGCGTTCGCATTTCCAGAGACCGTTTTCACAATAGATTTTTTCTTCAAAATCGACCAGCTCTTCATCAAGCAAAGCCGCCGCTGTGAATACTTTAAAAACCGAACCCGGTTCAAAACAATCGCTGGCCGCGCGCAGTTTAACTGAGCTGTTTTTCTCGCCGGTGATATAATCGGCCGCCGCCAGAATCTCGCCGGTATTGCAGTCGAGAAATACCGCCGTCCCCTCTTTGGCGTTGTACTTCTCGACTGCGTTTTTTAATTCCTCTTCAACGATTGCCTGAAACTTCCAGTCAACTGTAAGGACTATTGAATTCCCTGAAACCGGCTCAATCAGGGGGATCTCTTTTATGCGAAAAGTGTTTCTTTTGGCGTCGCGAAGATAGTCTATCAAACCGGGCACTCCAGCTAAAATCGAATCATAGTAATATTCCATCCCGGAAATACCGCGACCATCAATATCAGTGCAGCCAATAAGCTGAAGACCCACCTGGCCAAACGGACAGTCCCGCTTAGTTTCTTCTTTGAGGTATAATCCGGGGATTGAATCTCCGGCAATCCGTTCCGCGCGTTCATCGCTCAAAGACCGATCCAGCCACCGGAAACGATTCGGTTGCAGAGGATTTCTTTTGCGCGACTTCCCCTCGGAATAGGAATACAATTTGTCAAGATAACGATGAATCCGGTTGATTTCATTTTTGTTGGTTGGATATGCATATAAAGAATTGCTAATGACATTAACCGCCAGTTCCGAGCCGTGCCGATCAAAAATAAGGCCGCGTTGGGCATTTATTCTAATTTTGCCCGTGGATTGTTTCTCGGCCAGATCTTTATACTCACTGCCATGAACAATCTGAATTTCGCCGAGGCGAAAGATAATCAGAAGCCAACTTAACGTGACTATACCAGCCACAACATACATACGGCCCCTTCGCGCTTTTTTGAGATTTTTACTCATTTAGATCAAATATCTCCAGCGTTTCGGCCTTAGTTTCATTAAGAACCGGCAGGTTGTCGGCGATTTTCTTTAACGACGAAACAACATCATCAATCCCGGTCTGATCGGAATCATATTCATAGTTTTGCAAAGTGTAAATTTGACCGACATCGGTTCGCTTCATACCCAGTTTTTCCTCGGCAATTTTTTCAATCCGTTCTCTTTTGGCCAATTCGATATTTCTCATTTCCGCCTTCTTTAAAAGATCGCGAATTTGCCGATTTTCCTTTTCATGGGTAGACACCTCATTGACAAGATCCATAACATAGACTCTCTGCCAAATTTGAAGACACCCCAGAATAATCACACCGGCGATGCAGATTATTGGAATGATCGACTTTGAAGATACAATCTTCTTCCCCAAGGCTTTTTTTAGAATATCGGTTGACCGGTATCTCTCAATGGAAATTTTCATAGTTCAGGCAATCTTCTCAACAGCTCTTAATTTTGCCGAGCGAGCTCGGCTATTTAGTTTGATTTCGTTATCCGATGGCGTAACGACTTTTCTTGTTAGAATTTTAACGGTCGGCATTCTTCCGCAGGCACATTGCGGTAACTTGGGCGGGCAAATACACCCTTTGGCCTCTTCGGTAAAAAACCTCTTAACCGTCCGGTCCTCCAGCGAATGATAAGAAATCACCGCCATCCGACCGCCGATTGATAGATATTCAAGAGCTTTGGGGAGAGTCTCTTTCAACTGGTCCAGTTCCTGATTGATTTCAATCCTGATAGCCTGAAATATTCGGGCCAAAGAGGCATTCAAATATCGGGGCGATAAAATACGGCCAAGAATTTCTCTGAGCTGGCTGGTCGTTTCAATTTTGCCGCGAGTCCGGGCAGCGCAAATTTCACGAGCCGCCACCGCGGCTCTTTTTTCTTCACCATAACGGCGAAAGATATCGGTCAGTTTTAATTCGGAATATTGATTAATAACATCCGCGGCGGACAATTCGGCATCAGCACCCATGCGCATATCAAGCGGGCCATCGGCCATAAATGAAAAACCTCGATCAGACTTATCAATCTGATGAGATGAAACTCCGAGATCCATCAAAATAGCATTAACTTTTCTTATCTTCAATTGCTCTAACACGGCGTCAATCCGATTGAATGAATTGTTTACTAATTCAATTTTTTGTGGTGCGGCTTTCAGAATTTTGGCCGCCGCGGTAACCGCCTCTATGTCCCTGTCGATTCCGATAAGTGTCGCCCCCTTTGACAGTCTATCAGAAAAATATTTTAAATGCCCGCCACCGCCACAAGTTAAATCCAGTACCACTTCGGTCTCGAACGAAAGTAATAGCTGAGCCGTCTCTTCCGGCATTACCGGCGTATGATACATAGGACTATTCGGGCGGTCTGTTTTTCGGGAATAAACTTTCAGCCACCTCTTCATAGCTCTGAGCAAAACTGCTCAAATACTGTTTATATTTTTCAGGATTCCAAATTTCTATCCAACGATTAGAACCAAGAACCAAAACTTCGTTTTTTAATCCGGCAAAATCAATCAAATGGGTCGGAACAATCATTCTGCCTTGCTTATCCGTCCTGATATTGACAGCGGCGGAATATAATTGGCGAGTGAAATTACGATAATTGGCCTGAGTGAAATTAAGCGTATCCAATTGATTTTGAACCGATTTCCATTCAATCTCAGGATAAAGGACCAGACAGCCGTCAAGCCCCATGGTTAGAATCAGATTAGATTGATCTTCATTAGAGGAGGTCGGAAGCGGGCGAAGTTTCGCTGGTAGAGCCATTCGACCGTTGTCATCGATTTTGACAGTGTAGTTTCCAAGAAATCCGGACATCAAAACCTCACCATTTTTCACCAGTTATCACCTTAGTTACACCATATATCACTTTTTTTTGAAAAAAGTCAAGCAAAAAAAACCATTATTTATAGCCTATAAGTTATTAGGTTTCAAGAAATAACACAGAAAAATTAACTATCAACTTGTAATACGTTTTACTATATAAAGTTTTGACAGAAACTTAAATATCGATACTTAAACTAATTCTTTAAATAACTCAATAAATCGCGCCAATAAGAAAAATTTGTTAAAAAACGGAATGTCCCATCTAAAGGTAGTACATTTTTCTTGACAAGTTTAAACTTATTCCTTATATTAGTCTTAGTTAATGGTAGATAGAAAGGAATAAGCCATGAACATAGTCGAAGTTTACGACCGATTCCCAACCAATCAGGACTGTCTAAATTACTTAGAGAAAGTCCGTTGGAAAGGAAAGCCGACTTGTCCTTACTGTGATTCGCAAAATGTAACTCCGCTAAGTAAGGAAAATCGACATCATTGTAATACATGTAATACCTCATTTTCTGTTACTGTTAGGACTATTTTTCATAAGACAAAATTGCCTTTACAAAAATGGTTTCTGGCTATATCTTTGGTTCTGAATGCTAAAAAGGGTATTTCTGCCCGTCAACTGGCACGTGATATTAAGGTCAACAAAGACACCGCTTGGTCAATGGGGATGCGAATTCGCAGAGCCATGATCGAACAGCGCGAACTTATGCAGGGAATTGTCGAAATGGACGAAACCTACATCGGGGGCAAACCGAGAAAAGGCGGTGGCGGTGGGCACAATAAGCGCGGACGTGGAACTAAAAAAGCTCCAGTAATTGGTATAGCCGAAAGAAATGGCAAAATTAAAGCCCGTCCGGCTAAAAATGTAAAAGATCGCACTCTCCGTTCGTTAGTCCGTGAAAATGTTGATCTGAAAAATACTGTCTTAATTACTGATGAATTTACTGGCTATTCCCGTATGTCCACCATTATTGACCATCAAGTTGTTAACCATCATATTTGGTATGCTGATGGTTATAGACACACCAACAATATTGAAAGTTTTTGGGCTCTATTAAAGCGCGGTATTGTCGGTCAATATCATAAAGTCAGTATTAGACATTTATCAAAATATATAGATGAATTTTGCTACCGTCACAATAATCGTGGAAAAGACGATTTATTTGACATAACCATTAGTCGAGCATTAGGGGGAACGCATGAGTGAAAAAATCCCAAAAGCAGAATACCAAGGTGAATTAAAAATCGGCGAAATGACCTTGACTTGCGCTGTCTTAGACGACCTTAAAACAAGAGTATTAAGTGATAGAAGCGTTGCACTCGCCTTAAAGCGTAAGGGTGGAGGCGCCTTCTGGAGAAGAAAAAAAGATGGCGAAATTATGCTACCAGAGTATCTCTCAGCCAAGAACCTTGAGCCATTTATAGACGAAGAATTGCGCGCAAAACTACTAACACCAATAACTTACGTAGCAAAAAATGGTGTTGAAGCTAATGGCATCCCGGCCGAATTATTACCGGAAATTTGTGATATATGGTTAAAAGCACAAGATAAAGGCGCCATTACTGAAACACAAGGGGTTACGGCCAAACAAGCTCAAATTATAATTAGAGGTTTGGCTCATGTTGGTATTATTGCGTTAGTAGATGAGGCAACAGGGTATCAGGAGTTAAGAGACCGATTAGCCTTACAAACCATACTCGATAAATACATAACTGATGAATGGGCAAAGTGGACTAAGACATTTCCAGACGAATATTATATTCATTTATTCAGATTAAAGGGAATGCCCTACCCCCCTGCCCCATCGGTGAAAAAACCGTCGTTTGTTGGGCATTGGACTAATGATATTGTTTATAGTCGGTTGGCGCCCGGGGTCCTTAAGACACTAAAAGAGAAAAATCCACGCCTATCGTCAGGTTCAAGGCGTGTCAAACAATTTCAATTACTAACTCGTGATTTTGGTCATCCAAAATTAAAAGAACACCTTCAAAATGTAATATTTTTAATGCGAGGTTGCACAAAATGGGCGGATTTTAAAAGAATGCTCGAACGTGCTTCCCCTAAATACGGTGATTCATTCCCAATAGGTTTAGACGATATATCAACAGACGAATAATACAAAAGGTGAGCAGGGGTTTCCTGCCCACCTTACAAATTTGACCTTTTGGACTGGCAGTTTGAATTTCTCTTTCGCCTACCTTTTCTCCTATTCTTT
>JBDRRI010000053.1:0-7512 GCA_043825815.1 Candidatus Zixiibacteriota bacterium | reverse complement strand
CCATCTGAGACATTTTGGCATATTCATCCATTGTCTTGTGAGCAAATTTATGAATTTGCTCGATGACAACCGGATCATTAGAGGTCGCCAGCATGACATCGCCATTGGTGAAGGAATGATATTCAAATTTGACGCCGGCCTGCATCAAGGCGCCATATCCCTTACAGTAATTGCACATTTTAACCGCTTCGCCCTTTTCCATCTTTTTGCCAACCTCTTCCATCATCGTCATGCATTTGCCATAAGATTCGGCTACCTCTGGCTTATAGGTAGTTACCGTCATCATACCGTTGTCGAGAATAAAATGTTCCCAAGTCATGCTGGGAAGCAAACTTGGATCCGTGGTTAGATTAACGCAAAAATCGCAATTGGCCATATCAAACCAAGGCCCGTCATCCTCGGCATTAACAGCCGCAATACCCAACAATAAAACGAATGCGAGTAAAACGACTTGTGACTTTAAGTGCTTCATTCTTTAGCTCCTTTGATTTTTTTGGGTAAATCCAATATTACACGAAATATGATATTTATAAATCACTTATTTGTCAACAATTTTCAAATCACTTTCAGGGGGATATTAATCTGATAGATTATAGAATAGAGTTGGTTATTTCATATCAATCACACATAAACAATAAATTTAATATTGTGCCGTAACTAATATATAATAAAGAGAGTTACCGAGGTAACTCTCATATAATATTACGCGTTAAAGTAGGATTAGGCACCGCTGATTTCGATATCTTTGAAATATAAACTGGGACGTAGCCAAGTGGAATATTTATAAACATCATTGCCGACTTCGGCCAGATGATGCCAGAATTCGAGCAGATTACCGGTTATATTCATTTCGTTGATTGGCTTGACTATCTGACCGTTTTCAATCATCATTCCACTTATACCGGTCGAGAAATCGCCGGTCGTCGAATTGGAATTCCCGCCGATAAAACTCGTAACCAGTATCCCCTTCTGAGTCCCGGCAATAAGCTCATCCAACGATTTTGTTCCCGGCTCTATTATTGTATTAGTCCGGCCTGAAGACGTCGGCTCGACTCCCAGTTTGTTGGCATAATAATTGTCAATCAAGAAAGATTTCAGAACCCCTTTATCAAAGAAGACCCGCTCCCTGGTTGCCATTCCCTCGCCGTCAAATAGCCGCGAACCCAGACCTCCCATAATAAATGGATTGTCTTTAATAGTTAGTTTCTCGGAAGCAATCTGCTCTCCAATTTTTTTCGCAAAACAGGATTGATTCTGCTGAATAAGGCGACCATCCATAGGCTGAATCAGCCTACCTAACAGTCCGGTGGCTACTCGATTTTCAACGATCATATCATAAACACCCGTGGCGATTTTACTTTGACCAAGTTTTCTTATCGCTCGTTCAATAACTTCTTTACCCATTTCCTCAAGATCAGGCATCTCATTATAATGCCTGCTTGTTCTGGAACCGTAATCATTGGGTATATTCCCTTTGCCATCATTAATAGAAGCGGCGACTTGTGTGGAAAATGTAGTCGTTTGAAGGCTTCCTTCAAATCCGTTGCTACGAACCTTAACTGAATTGGCCAAAGTATCACTAACATAAGAGGTGCAGGAAACAACTTTTTCATTTAGGCTTGATGTATATTCCTGCAATTTTTTTGCCACCTTAACTCTTTGTTCCGAGGTTACATTATGATATTCCGGATCATAAAGATCGAGATCAATCCTTTGATAAATATAATATTTCGGATCAGGAAGCTTTCGGAATGGATCTTCTCCTAAATATTTGGTTAAGGAAACAGCCTCTGAGATGAATTTCTCAAGGTTTTCCTTTTTCAGATCATTAGTTGAATGCGATGAATATCGGTTTTTGGCATATATATTTATGTTTAATGAATTTTGAATCGATTCCTCCAATTTGTCCAGTTTGCCGTCTCGATGCTCAATATCAACACTACGCAGATTGATTATATCTACGGCCGCTTCATCAGCCCCGTAATTTTTGGCGATTTTAATGGTCCATTTCGCCAGTTCCAAAGTCTCGTCTATATTCATATCAAATCCCTGTTTAAATTCACCTTATAATTTACGAATTTACGCCGCCGACTGTAATCGATGACACTTTCACGCTTGGCAATCCCATAGATACCGGCACTGACTGACCACCTTTTCCACAGGTCCAGCCGCCTTCAGCAAATTCAATATCATCAGCAGCCATTGTGATTTTGGAAAGGACATCGGGGCCATTTCCGATAATATTAAAATCTTTAATCGGCATGGTAATTTTGCCGTTTTCAACAAGATAGCCTAGTTTGACATAGAAAGTAAAATCACCCGGTCCAATATCAACCTGTCCATTGGTAAAGGTTTCGCAAATAATACCTTTTTTAACACTTTTTATAATCTCTTCCCGGGTATGCGGACCATTGAGCATATAAGTATTGCGCATTCTGGGGAGAGGAGAAAATCGGAAAGATTCTCGACGACCGCTTCCTGTTGGTTCAACATCATAGTATTTAGCGCTAATTCGGTCATGCAAATAGCTGGTCAGGATGCCATCCTTAACCAGATAAGTCTTTTGAACATCATTGCATTCATCATCGACATTTATGGCACCCCGAAAATGGGGATCACTGCCGTCGTCAATTATCGAAATAAAATTCTCCGCGACCGGCTTACCGATTTTATCGGCAAAGACTGAACGGCCCTTGCGATTGACATCCGCTTCCATTCCATGGCCAATAGCCTCATGGAGCAGAATTCCCGATGAACCGGCATCAAGAATGACTTCCAGTTCGCCGGCAGGCGGTTTGCCTCCGTCAAAAAGACGTATTGTATCATTGACTGATTTTTTGCAAAGATATTCTATTTTTTCGGGAGATAGAAATTCAAGTCCATGTCTAAAGGACAAATCATAACCGTTGCTTTCTTTCTGACCGTTGTCTTCGGCCGTGCAACCGGCAGAGACATACATCATCGGACGGTAGTCAAAGGCAATCTTGCCATCGGACGAGGCCGTCAAAATATATGAACTTGAATCTGAGAAATAAACTCTCGATTTTGAAATTCGTTTATCAAGAGATTGGACTTTTTCATTAATTTGGTTAATCAGCGGTATTTTCTGATCAATCTTAATATTTTCCCAGGGAAGTTCAATCGGATAATAATTGGGTAATTTCATAGTCTTAAATTCTGGAGCAATCAGGCTACTCGGACCATTGGCAATATTAGCTGCCGTCTTGGCCGCCAGTATCATTGCCTTGGAAGTAATTTCTTCCGAAAATGAAAATCCGGTCTGATCGCCATTTAAGACTCTGATACCAACCCCAAGATCAATATTTGAACTGGCGCGATTAATGACATTATCTTCCAGACCGATACTGCTATTTATAGTATGCTCAAAATAAAGGTCACAGTAATTACCGCCTTTGGACAGTGCCGCTGACATAACATCTTTTATTATTTTTTCAGTAATTCCGAAATGATCCAGATATTCACTGAGGGTACTGATCTGATTACCCTGTGTCATAAATGCCTCCAATGGACTTGCCTTAAAAATGATAGGAATTGTAACTAATGCCATCCCTTTGGCACTTGCCTCCAAAAATTTCCTTCTTGAGATTTTCGACATATGCTGCCTCCAATGCGTAAATCTATGAGGACCGTTTATAATTTGCCCAGTTTTAATAATATATATTGCATATGACGAAAAAAATATTAAAATATTGCCTAAAATTTTCAAAAAATACATTCAGGTTCTTGACGAAACGCTATTAATAGATATATTTAATCCTATATAGACCACATACCTGCTTGATTTGAGGAGAGTGAAAAATGTCAATTACGCAATTTAACTTTAAGACTTTTATACATTTCCTGACTTTTATTATTTTATTAATCTCACCTATAGCCGTTTTTAGCGAGAATATTGAATTAAAACCTTTCGTTGATATTGACGGAGATGGTTTTGATGATAATATCGCCGATGATGACGGCGATGCTATCCCAAATACGGCCGATCCTGATTTTATGGAAGTACCTGAACCGCAGAATGAATCATCTAATTTTATTAATTTTTCCGGTGCGCTTGAGGCGGCAGGAAGAACTGTTGATCTTTCCGAAAATTCCGACAAATTCGGAGAGCTTAGTTTTAATACTCGCGCCTTAACCAAAAATCGATGCGCCTTTACATCTGAAGACGGTTTTGGCGGCGAGGGTGTTAGTGTTGGAGCCGGTGGCGGAGCCTGTGCGGGAGGCGTATGTCGATAAAAAACACCCGGAGATGGCAAACATTGCTTATTGCTTTGGTATTAATACTGGTAGTTGTCTTGCCAACAATGGCAAATATTAAATATGAGTACCAGTTTGCTCAGGGTTATACTGATAATCTCTTTATGGATAATTCTAAAACAGAAGATTACAATACTGGAAACAAACTACTTTTAACTTACTACCCGACCAATAATATCAAAATAGAATTGCAGGGTTATCACACATATTATTCCAAAATCTATGGACTGAGCAATTTTGCCGGCAGTATTGATTTTACTTACTTACCATTAAGGAAGGAATCGCCGTTTTCAATATTATTAAACGCAAAATTGAAACCTACGGTTTATAATCAAGAAAAAGATGAATTCAACAATAATTCCATGGAATTCACTATTGCTGGAAATTTTCAGGCCGATTCAGTTTGTCAACTTAGAGCCGGTTTTTCGGCAACCGCGAATATCTACACTAACGATAATGAAGCCGGCTATAATACAGTCAGTAGGGAGTTTTTGTATCCCTCGGATCACAACATTTACAAAATGTACCTAGGCAGTAACAGCCAACTGGGACGAAATAGCTCGCTTGATCTGGAATTTGGAATGGTCGCAATGAACCTGACGTACGTCTTTAATCCGGGAAATAATCCTGATATACCATTCCGCGATTATTTAAGCGTCTATTATGACACAATGGAGGAATCACATCTCCTTGCCTATTATATTTCTCCCCGCTTCTCCAAACTTCTGGGCAAAAAAACCGGTATCAGTGTTACTTATACCTTCCGTGATTTTGCCTTTATCAAAGATGTCGTCTTGCCGGGTATTTCGACCGGATTCCTGTCTCCATGGGCCAATGTCTACGGAGGCGGGGCGTTGATTCTTTCAGTAAAATCGTTTGTCGTCCCGAACTTCATTCTATCAGCCGGTGTTGGCTATTTCGGCAAACTATATATACCTTCGGAAAAAAACCGTGTCACCGATGATGTCGGCATTGATATTCGTTATGTCATTTACCAGCGGCACGACCGGCAAACAAAAACATACCTATCAATCAAGCGACCAATTCCATTTAAATCGGGATTATTTATGGAGCCAGCCCTGCAAATAAATTATAATGAAAATAAATCCAATGACCCATTATACGAATATACTGCTTTTTCGCTCACATTCGGATTAACTATTAGGTTTTAAACGGATTAGGTATATGATAAGTATTAAGAATATTAAAATATTAAAGGCATTGGGACTCATATATATAATAACGGTTTTATTGGGACTCGGTTGCAAAACCGAAATCTCCGCCCCACCTCCCGTTGATTTGGAATTATGCACTTCAGATACGGTCTGGAATGCCGGCGGAAGAACCGAACCATACGAAATTGATCTGGCGGAATGTAACGGCCCGCTCCGGCTGAAATATAAAATTGATAGCGATGCTGACTGGATTGCTACATCGGATGATAGCGGTATCACTCCGGCTCATTTTTCGATATCGCTGGATGAAAATAAAACTGGTTCAAGCAGAACCGGTCTATTAACAATCTTTACACCCGAAATTCCGGATTCTATGACATCTATTCAAATTAATCAAACCTCGCTTCAAACCGAAATGTGCGTTTCTGAAAGCACCTGGACGGCCTGCGGCGCTATTGACACCAGTGAATTTGTGACTATCACCGACTGCAACCTTATGGGTGTTTTTGATTGGACCGTGACCTCGGACTCTTCCTGGATTTCGACCTCAATAAACGGCGATGACACTCCCGGCTCATTTACCATCATGGTTGACTCCAATAAAACCGGGGCGCCGAGATCGGCCAATTTAATCGTATCCGCGGTTAGTATTCCGGGATCGCCGGATACAATCCATATAAATCAAAATTCACTTGAAACCGCTTTATGCCTATCTTTAGATGAGATATTATTCGATTATACCGGTTCAACCTCCGATGAAATTCATATTTATGATTGTAATGGCGAACGCTCATTTGATTGGGTAATTGCGGATAATGCCAATTGGATTACAACTTCGATTTCAGACGGAACAGCACCATCAAGTTTTACAATAACTGCTAATCCCAATGAAAGCGGAAGTTCCCGTGCTGGGACAATAACGATTACTGCCACTGGTATTGAAGGCTCTCCTAAAACCATAAATGTCATCCAACTCCATTCGGATCCTTACAGCGGGCGCTTACGGATTTATATGACCGAGCATATTTCCAGATTCAATATGTATAACGGCGACCCTTATCATTTCGGGTTTCTTGGTTTCGCTTTTAATGATACTTTCACTATCGATATTGGACAAATATTTGATACAACAATAACCTGGACATACGCCGGAATAACGCAAACAAATGTTTATGCAATTGCGGCGGTTTTTAATGATTCCGGCTATCAGCAGATATCAAACGAACCCTACACTCCCGCCAAGTATTTTACAGCCTATAATGTCGACGCCTGCGCCGGTTCCAATTATGCCAACGTCTGGCCCAATACAACTGCACCGGGTTTTACACATACTGTTTTTTGTGAAAAGGGAACCGCTACCTGGTGTGTCAACTGCCCCAAAACAGCCGTGGCACTCGATGAAATATATCACGATCATATTTATCCGTTCTTTTGGGTATCATTAATAGAGGATGTCATTCCTGAGGCACATTACCGTTATTATACGGAATTGGGAAGATTTGGCGATCCGACTTCCTATTTTGATGGCGGGTATGAGGTCCTTTTGGGTGGATACGATACGACTCACCTTGATTTATACCAATCGCTAATCGAATCAGCCGGAGCTCGTGAGGTTCGCCCGCTTAATCTGACAGTTGATCTAGATTGGCTCGGCAATGAAACCGTTTCGGTCCATTTGATTCTGGAATCGCCAATAATAATTGAAAAATAGAATCTATATATTATAATAGCCAAAATCTACTGATTTTGGCCATTTTTTTATAATTTAATCAATGTTTCAGGGAGAAATCAAAAAGCATTGTTTTTTTAATCTTGACAAAATATTCAATTTGGATATATTTGGTTTAGTATAGATTCTGAGCAATGACAAACATAATAGCGGCTTAGATTTACCTACTACAAAAGCCACATAAAAGGTCCTTCCTGCAGAATCTTAAATAACCATATACATAGAATTAAAGTGAATGAATTTTATAACCACATTAATGCCAAAATTAAGGGAGCAGTATGCCTATGAAACTATCTAAAATGCTGGATCTTAGTGTACTTGCGATCGTCCTGG
>JBDRRI010000052.1:0-24284 GCA_043825815.1 Candidatus Zixiibacteriota bacterium | reverse complement strand
ATGCAATACTAATTCTTTATAACCTGATGAATTATATGTGAATATGCGGAATTTTCAGTTGCATATTCGCCATTGTCGGCATATAAATAAAAAAAGCGTCCGGTGCGATTACCGGACGCCATATAGATCAATATAATGCTTTTATATATCCAGATTTCTGACGTATTTCGCGTTTTCCTCGATGAATTTGCGACGCGGTTCAACATTGTCGCCCATCAGCACCGAAAACAGATGATCCGCCTCGGCCGCATCTTCGGTCGTTACTTTCAGCAAGGTCCGTTTGGACGGATCCATTGTCGTCGTCCAGAGCTGTTCCGGATTCATTTCGCCGAGACCTTTGTAACGCGAAACCGATGCGTTTACTCCGTCGGTCGACAACTGCTTCATAGCCGCCTCCCGCTCATCCTCGGTATAAACAAACAGCTCCTTTTTGCTCTTGTAAACCCGATACAGCGGCGGTTGAGCGATATAGATATAACCCTGCTCGATCAGCTCTTTCATATAGCGGAAGAAGAAGGTCAGAATCAGGGTTCGGATATGAGCGCCGTCAATATCCGCGTCAGTCATAATGATGACCTTATGGTAGCGCAGTCCCTCAATATTAAACTCTTCGGAACCGATACCGGTGCCGAGCGCCGTAATCAGCGTTCTGATTTCCTCGTTGGACAGAATTTTATCCAGTCGCGCCTTTTCGACATTGAGAATTTTGCCGCGCAATGGAAGAATTGCCTGGTATTTGCGATCCCGGCCCTGCTTGGCCGATCCGCCCGCCGAATCACCCTCGACAATATAAATCTCGCTGTCCTCGGGATCTTTAGACGAACAATCCGCCAGTTTGCCCGGAAGAGCGGCATGATCGAGCGCCGTTTTGCGCCGAGTCAACTCTTTAGCCTTACGGGCCGCCTCGCGCGACAGCGCCGCCGAGATAATTTTTTCCGCAATCCGCTTGGCGGTCGGCGGGTTCTCCTCGAAAAACTCGGTCAAAAATTCACCGGTCACCGATTCGACAATACCCTTAACATCGGAGTTGCCGAGCTTGGTTTTGGTCTGACCCTCAAACTGAGGATTGGGCACTTTGGCCGAGATGATCGCGGTCAATCCCTCACGGGAATCATCGCCGATAATCGACGATGTTTCTTTGCCGTTTTTTCCATTCTTCAGAAGATTATTTCGCGTAATATAATTATTTATCGTTCGCGTCAAAGCTGTTCTAAAGCCGGTCAGATGCGTTCCGCCTTCAATTGTATTTATATTATTGACATAGGAGTACAAATTCTCAACGTACGTATCGTTGTACTGGATAGCGACTTCAACATCAACTCCGTCGCGTTCCTTTTGGAAATATATCGGTTTCTTGTACAGCGGAGTTTTATTTTCATTAAGGTACTCGACAAACGACGACAGTCCGCCTTTATAAAGAAACTCATCTTTGCGGCCATCGCGATGATCGGTCAGCGTGATTTTAAGTCCGCGATTCAAAAAGGCAAGTTCCCGCATCCGGCTGGCCAGAAGATTAAAGCTGTATTTTATCTCTTTGAAAATTTCACTATCGGGCATAAACGATGTTTTCGTACCAGTCGTTTTACGGCTTCCGATTTCCTTAACATCGGCGGTTGGTATCCCGCGTCGATACTCCTGAGCATACACCTTGTCATCGCGGCAGACCTCGACCTTGCACCATTCGGAGAGTGCATTAACAACCGAAACACCGACCCCGTGCAGACCGCCGGAAACTTTGTACGACGAATGGTCAAATTTACCGCCCGCGTGAAGTATCGTCATCACCACCTCAAGGGCCGATTTTTTCTGGGTTGGGTGCATATCGGTTGGAATGCCGCGGCCGTTATCAGTCACCGTAATCGATTCATCTGTCCCGATTTCAACTTTGATAGTATCGCAATAGCCGCCCATCGCCTCATCAATCGAGTTGTCAACTACCTCATAAACGAGATGGTGCAGACCGCGTTTGCTGATATCGCCGATATACATAGCCGGCCGGCGCCGGACCGCTTCAAGTCCCTTCAGAACCTGAATCGTTTTCGCACTGTAATTGTTTTCCTGCTTGCCTTCTATTTCTTCTTTTTCTTTCACCGTTGTGTCGCTTTTCATCTATCCAAAAGCCCTTTCTCGTCACGCAACAAAATGTATTTTTTTAACCACCTTACCGCCCGGTTGTTTATGTATCTCGTTCAATATCCGGTCGGCGTCAAGCGACAATTCCTGTCGCCAGACGGCATCGGTCACTCTGACCAGCAAGGTGTCATCGGAAAACCTCAAGGCTTGCGAATGTTCGGCATTTTTAGAGCCGACAATTTCGGGCCAGCGGGTGACAATTTTCCACCCGGAAAGATTGTGGGATAATCCGAATCCCGATAAAACCTTATCCAGGAATGTCCCCAGTCTCGCCGAACGATTAAATCCGCCCGGTTTTCCGCTCGTATCCATAATATGGTAAAATAGCACATTGCAAAGCAATTTGCAAGAGAAAACTTGTTTGCTAACTTATTAAAATATAATGAATTGCGGGCGATTTTATGATGTTTATATCATAAACAATTACCAGTTTTTTTCAACCGATTTAAGTTTCGTTTTTCGCGGATGTTTTGGGCTCGGAATAAAGAAATCTTCACCCTCGCGGCGGATCAATCTGACGGTCAGATCCTGACAGGCCTGGCATCGGCGAATAGAATTTATATGATCTTTTTTAATCATTCTTCGCTTGCGATGTTCGGGAGCATAAACCGGCTGATCGATAATTCGGTACCCTTTTTGAGGATCGGATTCATCGATAAATTCCACGCCGGCGATGACATTGCGGGTGCCTTCTTCATAAACCGTAGCGCCAGGACATTCGATAAAGACTTTATTATCATCGAGCGTCTCAACTTTTTCAAATGGGAAAATGGCACCGTTGTCTTCATAGTCGGTCACCGGTTCCCGGTTGAGATCACTTTTTATATCTGCATACTTTTCAGATTTTTCACTGGAGTTGATTTTTTTAGACATGTTTATTAACCCTTTATTATTAGAATAATGGAAAAGAAAGCAACCGTTACCGGCAGGATATAGACAAATGAATAGGGGAGAAAATAGGTGCCGATGAAAGAGACGGCGACGGCCGGGACGGCGACATAACGGACGACATCGAATGACATCTTGACCGCTTTGGACAGTATCAATCCGAGAATGGCAGCGATCAAAAGTCCAGCCGCAACCAATCCGGCGGTTCCGAATCTTTCTTCGACAAACATTTTGGCGGAATCAAAGAAGCCGCCCGGTTCGCCGATTTGGACTAATGCCTGTTGAATTAGCTCGTTCATGATTCTCTCCGATTTATAGATCATCCAAAGGTTCAATGGTTAATGACGACTCACCCACGCGGGAAAGGCCGGTCATCCGCTGAGTCAGGAAATTTTGCGAGGTTATCCAGTTATGGGATATTGACAGCATTTCCTCGTACTCGACATTGGAAATCCAGTCGAGGACTATGCAGTCAATATTCTTACCGTCGACTATGACGTTGTCCATCGTTAAAGTAAATTTCACCTGCATCACGTTACCCCTTAAATAATTTCATTCAACTGACTTTCTGATTCTGCAAGCGGGGTGCCGTCCGGCGAGATTGCCGGAGGCTGCAAATTATATATATGATAGACAACAAGTTATAAATCAAAATGTGTAAGGGTTGAACATTGGTTCAGGATTTTAACTGATTTTTGAAGCCCGGATATATGGGGAGAATCCCATAGATAATTGATTGGTGCTGAATAAATTAAACCCCGGATATGGCAGTAATCCGGGGCCTCACTGTATTGCGAATTCGGGAGTCCTGCAGACAAGCAGGCATTGTTGGCCGGCGCCGTTTTCCTTCCCCCCCGCAGGCATCAAAGGAAGTAACCGTTTGGATTCTCTGATGACCTAATGATCCGACAGGTGTAATGTCCATTAGGAGGGACCTGCCGGAAAAAGGAATCAAGCCCTGGCGCGTTTCAGCAATGAGCGTTATTTTGCATCCCTGCGCCAGCCGGCCAAGTTAATATTCCATAGGCACGACCCTCCATTTAAAACCGCTTATATCCGAATTTTATTGATGGCGGTGCGGTGCAAAAGTTTGGCAGGGCTCTCTTCTGCACTATAAGGAACCATGCACCATCGGGTATCGACTAATACTCAACTGAGCACTGTTAAGTATTTGTCGCGGAGGAGGGGGGGATGCTAATTATTCCAAACTGCTGTCCCGGGCAGAGCTTATCTCTAATGGCAACGGCCGAGGTTATGAATTTTGGACACACGAGTAACCGCTGCGAAAGGGTGTGAGATTAATTTTTATGCTTTGCAATCCGGTTGTTAGCCGGTGGGGGAAAGGAGTGAGGCTCCTTATAGTGCAAATATAGGAGTCTATCTCCATTTTGTCAAGGAATTTTTTGAAAAAGTCGGGAAAGGGGGCATAAAAGCTGGTAATATCGGTTCTTGCTACCGCGACTACAGAAATGGGAACCAAATTAAAAAATGCCCATATCTTATTTATTGACAGGGAATTTCAAATATATATATTAAATTAAGTTAGGCTTTAGAAAATCCGACCATACTTCTAAAGTTCAATCATAGAACATTATTTAAATTAGGAGTTGGCTATGTATAAGATTTCTTTAACCTTCATTATCATTTTGATTCTGGCTGTTTCTGTTTCGGCCAAGAAGATTTATGTTCCCGCTGATTCAGCAACGATTCAGGCCGGTGTAAATGGCGCCGATGAATATTTCGATACAGTCTATGTGGCCGCCGGAACATACGCCGATCCGGGCAATCGTGATATTATCATCGACAACAAGACAATTATGGTCTGGTCGGAGGATGGGGCATTATCGACCATAATTGATTGTCAAGGTTCGGAATCGGTTTCTCATATTGCGTTTCGTCTGACGGGCGAGAATAATCATACCAATATTGACGGTTTCACTATCACCGGCGCCTATTCGGGAGTCGATAGCGGGGCGATTCACATTTATAAGGCCTCGCCGCTTGTCTCTCATTGTATTATCACTAATAATGAGAGCAATGGGATATATGCTTATTTGTCTGATTCACTAAAAATCGTCGGATGCGAGGTTAGTCATAATGCTAATCACGGAGTCTATTCGCAAGCTGGACGCTTGAATGTTGACAGTTGTCAGGTTGCATATAATACCGATGACGGTATTTCTTTCTATTGGAGCGGAAATATATCCGTCAAACAATCCCTGATGAATGGCAATGGCAATGCCGGGATTTATTATCTGGCCATGGGCGAGATCATTATTACCAATAATACTATATATGACAATTTGATAGGACTGCAAATTATTGCCAGTTACCCCAAGGGTGAAACCGACAAAGCCCCGAGTGCGGTTGCCAATAATTTATTCGCTTACAATCATCATTATGGCATTTATGGTGATCCGACTTTTGATTTATTTGATGCTCTCTGTAATAACTCTTTTGGCAATATCTATGGCGATTATTATAATTGCCAGCCGTATTTCGGACCGGATGATGAAAATGGCAATATCTCCGCCAATCCGCTCTTCTGTGATACCGCTGGCGGTGATTTCCGGGTGGCCGATATTTCCCTCTGTTTGCCGGCCAACAATGGTTGCGGACAGCTGATCGGTAAATTCGGTGAGGGATGTACTAAAACTATAAAAACCTGGTATGTTAATGCTGAGGGAACCGGCGATGCGCCGACTATTCAGGGCGTGGTTGATTTAGCGGAAACAGGTGATACCATTATTGCCGCCGCGGGCACTTATACCGGCGATGGCAACCGGGATATTAATTTAAGCTCCAAGGGTTTATATATTATTTCTGAAGCCGGCCCTGATTTGACTATTATTGATTGCGAAGGAGCTGACGGCGATTTCCATTATGCCTTTATGTCAGATTATGGCTATTTCGATAAAACTGAATTGAACGGCTTTACCATTACCGGCGGCTGGCCGCAGTACTATCAAGGGACGTTATATTTGAGATCGGGAGCATCAATATTTAATTGCAAAATTATTAATAATCATGGAGTCGGGATGGAGCTGGCCAGTTCAAATTCGACATCAGTTGTGGCCGATTGTATTGTTTCCAATAATACCGGCTTTGGAATTTATACCTGGGGAAATACGTCGGTAAAAAATTGCCTGATGGCTCGAAATGGAGCGGGATTTATTCATGATGATAATGCTGATATTGATATCAGCGGATGCACGGCTGTATTAAATGAAAATGAGGGTATTAATCTCAGCGGCTGGCCTCCTAAATCTGAAATCGATGCGGATTTATATGAATTTTTTAATTCTGCTCCGGATAAAAATGCCGAAAGCAAAGGATATTCAACCATATCAAATTGTGTGGCGGCCTTCAATGGCGGGGTAGGCATCGGTAAAGTATTTTATCTGGGCATTGTTCAAACCAGCTGTAATAATGCCTACGGCAATGAGCCGTATAATTGGATGGTTTACGATTCTGCCCTTAATGGCAATTTCAGCGAAAACCCGCAATTCTGCGATACGACCAATGATGACTATACAATTTACAGTACATCGCCCTGTGCAGCGGCAAATAACTCCTGCCTGGAACTGATCGGGACTTATGATGTCGGATGTACGGCGGGGAATCGAGCCTGGTATGTTTACTTTGACGGTTCGGGCGATGCTTCCACTATTCAGGGGGCGGTTGATCTGGCGGTCAGCGGCGATACAATATTTGTTGGCCCGGGTGTGTTCACCGGCGACGGCAACCGGGATATTGATTTCGGATTAAAAGGGTTGCATCTTATTTCACTTGACGGTTCCGGGAGTACAATAATTGACTGTCAAGCATCAGAATCGGATCTTCATTATGCAATAAAGATAAATAGCGGAGCCGAGCATAGTTCTGAAATTGACGGATTTATAATAACCGGAGCCTGGTCAGCCTGGCCATATGCGGCTGTTTACTGTGCCAGTAATTTGCCTGTGACAATCTCGAATTGTAATATCTACGGTAATCATGATGATGGAATATTTTGTACATGGGGAACCGGAATTTTGATAGATAATTGCATGATTACCGACAATGGCGGCGATGGCATTGTCACTATCAGTAATACAACTATGACCAATACTCTGCTGGCTCGCAATGGCGGCTACGGTTTTAATCATATCAATCATGCGGATATTAATATTACCAATTGTACAGCAGTTCTTAACGGCGGCACCGGAATTGCACTTGAGGGTGATCCGCCGAAGGATATTGATGGAACGGACAAGGGTGTCGAGGGAACCGGAGTAATTAGCAATTGCATCTCGGCCTTTAATGGCGGCGATGGTTTTATTCGGGTTTTCTGGCTGGGTGTTCTCACTTTCGAGTGCAATAATTCTTTTGGAAATGGCGGTGATGATTGGGGATACTGGCAGATCGAACCGGGTAATCCTGAGGGCAATATTTCATTTGATCCTCTGTTTTGCGATACCGTTTTGAATAATTTTCAGATTGCCGAGGCTTCGCCCTGCGCTCCGCTCAATAACAGTTGCGGTGAATTGATTGGCAAATTTACGGTTGGCTGCGATGGATTTTTATGCGGAGATAATAATGGCAGTGGAAATATCAATCTTCTGGATATTACCTATTTAATTGCCTGTCTCTATCGTGGAGGACCTTGTCCGGAACTGGAAATTGCTGATGTAAACAGCTCCGGGAATCTTAACATTCTTGATATTACATATTTTATAGCCTATTTATACAAAGGCGGAGAGCCGCTCAACTGTGTGATGCCGGTGAAATAAAAGACTGTAAATTAAAAGGCCAGACCGATATCGATATAGAATCTTTCTGGATGCGTGCCTGATTTACCATAGCCGAAATCAATCGGGCCGATCGGTGAATCATACGCAATTGAAAAGCCGTATGAATGGCGAAGATTGCGTATATTAATCTGATCCAGATGATTATATACTTTGCCCGTATCATACCGTCCATACAGGTAAAAATTAAACGGCAGTTTAAATCTTAGTTCGAAATTCCCAAGAATCATCTTGGCCCCCACCAATTCATCATGGCGAAATCCGTAGAAAGAATAATGTCCGCCAATATGGAATAGTTCCGAATAGGGAACGCCGATTTTTGTATTGATAAGACCTATTGAAATTTTGGGACGGAAATTTATATAACCATTTAGCGGAAAGTATGATTCGACCGAACTGTACGCTTTGTTGAAATTAGTCTCGCCCCCAAGAATATCGGTAACAAAGGTGAATGAAAATTTATGATTGCGACCCTCGGTTGGAAATGGATAGCGATCAATATCATCGACAATAGAATTGAAAGTAACCGACCGAATCCGCAGTTTATCGTCGGTATCGCCCGATGAAAATTCTGACCTGATCTCTTCCCATCTGATTTCTCCTGTAACCGTCCCAAACCGTGCGATTTGCCGGCCCAAAATAAATTCAAGACCATACCGTTCCTCATCAATCGTCGAATCGGAATGGCCGCTCTCGTCAAAGATCCGGTGCATCGTTCGAAAATAATATGTTCCGGCGCGGTATGTCAACCAGGTAGAGAAAATCCGATCGGCCTTGACGGAGACACTGTATTTTTGCCGTCGGTCGGCATACATTGCATGCATTAAAAACTGTTGGCCGGTACCGAGCAGATTGTCATTGAGAAATTCGGCAAATTGTTCCGAGCGGTACTCATCATGCCAGTGCCAGCCAAATCGGAATTGGGCATATTTTTTCTCTTCAACATCAACTTCGACTATTGCGCCGTTTTCTTTGGGGAAAATATTCAGCGTCACCCGATTAAAGAGATCCGTGCCATAAATATTGGAAATACCATTATCCGCTTTTCTGGAACTAAATGGTTGCTTTTCCTTAAGGGGGAGATTTGACCGAATGAGCCATTCACGCGTTTGCTCATTGCCGGTGATGACGATATCATCAATAATCGCCTCATTGATTTCGATGGTTATCGTTTTGCTATCCTGATCATAATCGAGATAAGTCACGTATGCCAGATCGTATCCCCGGTCGCTATATAATATTTCTATTTTATCGCGGATATTGGCGAGGCAGTTTTCAGCTTCATATATAGAAGAATCAATCAGATTGGTGATGGTTGTATCATCGAAAACAGTATTGCCGGAAATTTCAAAATTAAGATCAATGATATCCGGGCAGGGAACCGATGAATAAGTGTATCCCCAGATACTTTCGCGACCATTGGGACCTTTGTCATAAAAAAAAGCGGCGCTAATAGAAGCCAGGTTCCCGTTTAAATAGGCTTGTGCAATATTTTTTACGGCGCTTTCATCGTCTCTAAAACGATGGTATTTATCCACAGGTACCACAATAGAATCACCTCTTTTATGATACTCTAAGTCGATCACATTACTTAAGTCATATTCTGCACTTGTATCTTTCTTACATATTTCGTTTACAGCCCTTAATCCGGCCCTGTATCCGGCCTCGATCAGCGAATCGATCTCATCAAAATCGGCCATGTCATAAATTTCGATTTCTGGGGTGACTACGATATCGGCATTAGCCAGGCTAGCCTCGATTTTATCCAGCGACATGATTGATGTGACCTGATTGGCAATATCAATCGGCGTCTGTATTTTATTCTTGGGGAGCAGTTCGGAAACGGTATTGACGGCAATTATCAGGTCATTATCGGAAACCATCTCACGGGCGATATCGACCGGAATTGGGTCCAGCAGGCCGCCGTCCATAAGGATCTGTGAGCCATTTTCGACTCCGGTAAAGGCAAGTGGAAAAGCCATTGTTGATCGGATGGCATCAGCCAGATTGCCGGATGATATAACGATTTTTTTACCGGAGACAATATCGGTGGTGACAACTTTGAGAGGAATTTTCATTTTTAAAAAATCACCCTGGGAAATATAATTGGCGCGGTAGGTCAGATGGCTTAAAAGACTGGTCAACTCCTGTCCGGCCGTTAATGCTTTGGGGATATAAGGTTTTATTCCCTCAAATCGGATAGAAAACAACGATCTTTCTTTTTCATCGCGCTGAGTGGTAAACATTGAGGTTCGCTCGGGACGGTTGGAGAAAAGCGTCTTAAAATCGATTTTTTTAAAAATCTCGATTATTTGGTCGGTCGTATAACCGGAGGCGTATAAACCGCCAATAATTCCGCCCATTGACGTCCCGGCAATTGCCTTGATTCTAATATGGTTTTCCTCTAAAGCTTTAAGAACGCCGATTTGCGCCAGACCTCTCGCCCCGCCGCCTGATAGGGCCAATCCTACTGTCGGTTGGTTGCTGATCGTTTGAAATTCGGTTCCATTCCAGCCGATAAATATCTCCGTTGTATCGCCGGCCAAAAGTGAAACCGGAATTAGGAAAAGAGCGAAAATGATATATATAAATTTCTCTTGCATACTACCGTTCAAATTTCGTTTTATTGGAGTATTAGAATTAATTTACGAAAAAGCAAGGATTTTAAAATTCTAAGCCAAGCCGAAAAAAAAAGAATAAAGTCGCTTTATACAAAAAAAGGGCGTTTGTTAACGAACCTGTTTGTTTCTGAGGGCGTCCGTCTTTTAGAAGAATCATTGCGGCATAAAATGTATCCCGAAACGGTTTATTATTCGGAATCTATTATTAGTGAGCGGGGGGCGGCTTTAATATCGAAATTTAAAAAAGTGAAAACAGCAATTATAGCGGTATCTGGCAAAGAGATTGAAATGATTTCGGATGCGAAAACATCTCCGGGGATTCTTGGCATTTTTAAACGGCCAAACTACGGTCTTTCTGATATATCCGGACATGGAGCGGTCCTTCTTATGGATAATATCTCCGATCCCGGTAATGCGGGAACATTGATCCGATCAGCTCTCGCCTTTGGATTTGGGGCGGTTCTTTATCGCGATAATACGGTTGATTGTTTTAATCCTAAAGTCGTGAGATCCTCGGCTGGCGCCATTTTCGGAATACCCTTGATTCCTATTTCTCTGAATGATATTTTTGAATTGCAGAAAAGGTTTAAGGTCGTTATTGCCGTTGCCGATTTGAATGGTGATGATCCAGCGGTAGGGCTAAAATCTATTACTTCAAAACATATGCTTATTTTAGGCATCGGCTCTGAAGCTGAAGGTCTTTCTGATGATATCAAAACTATGGCCAATTTACATTTTCGAATTAAACATACTAATTTGGTTGAATCATTAAACGCGGCTGTCGCCGGTTCACTGCTGATGAAGGATATATATACTAGCGTTATCGGAAAGGCATCCAGATGAGACGGTTATTTTTGGTTTTGATTTTTATTATAGGCGGTTTTTTGTCATTATACGCCAATGAGGTCAGGCAGATTGCCGATGGCTTATACGAAACGGTACCGGTCGATGTAACAGAATCAATAGGCAGCAGGTCGCTAATCAGCATAAATGCGGTTCCATATTTAACCGGAAATATTAATATTATGGCTGGATCCGATGATGAACTGAAGTTTGAATATACGAAAAAAATCCATGTCAATTCCGAAAGTAAAGCTATCGAATATTCGAAATTAATCCAGGTTAAATCGTTCAGTTCACCAACCGGCTACAATATTGTTTTACAAACGCCTAATCCAGCGCCATGGAATGAGGCCAGTGATATTGGGAAAATTAATGTTATTTTGTATGTGCCATCTGAATGTTCAATTGAAATTAATGCTGTTTATTTTGATTTGACCGTCGCCGGTCCGATCAGTTCTGTTGCTAATCAGGGATCGCTCGGAATAATGAATATCGAAAATATAACCGAAAATCTTGAAATTTCCGGAAGCAATAGAAATATGGTCTTGAAAAATATTGGCGGGAATATCTCTATTCTCGGTAAGCAATCCGATATTAAAGCCGAACATATAAGATCGGGGAGCAAGGCCGCCTATATTAAAAATGAAAATGGTAATATAATTATTGATAATATAATTGGCGCTTTTGAGATAAAGAACAGTTTTGGCAAGATAAGGATTAATAATGCCGATCTATATGATATCCGAAGTCGAATAGTGAGTGATCAATGTCCGGTGAAGATGGAGATCGTTGCTTTAAGGGATGCGGAATTGATAATTGGTTCGAATTTCGGAGATGTCGATTTAACAGTCCCCGAGGATATTTCGGCTGTTTTTGACTTAAATACAGAAACCATCGGAGAAATACATCTTACCGGTTTGGCAATTGTCGCCGATAAAATAAGGAGAAATCATCTGACCGCCCGGAAGGGCGATGAAAATTCAATAATTAATATCAATAATGAAAGCGGCGGCGATATCATTATTCATGGAGAATAGGCTATAATTATGAAAAATATAATATTGGCGGCATTTTGGGGAATTTTGATGTCCATTTTTCCGGCGTCCCATTCCTCAGCCGAAAATCGACTAATTTTACCGGATGGCATTTACTATCATCGTTTTACCTCAATTACTTTCGGTCCCGAAGCGGTTTGGATAAATCCCGCCGGTTTGGGATTTAATAAAGCCATGTCTGTGCAAATGATAGGTGAAATTTATGAAAGCAAATTGTCGAAAAATTGGGGTTTTAATGTGACCGGAGACGGGGTGGGAATTGCCTATCGCAGCCTTGATGAGATACGCGTGAATGATACTGTTTCGGGAAAATATACCGAACTGACCATATCCGGAGGAAAGATGTTGAGCAATTCAATTGCCGGAGGAATGACTTTTACATATATAAAAAACGCCCCGGATCAATATGAGAAAAAAAATCTTTGGGCCATTGGCCTGGTTGCCAAACCACAGTCGAAATTTACCTATGGTCTCGTTTTCTCTAATCTGGGCAAAGCCAAATTTGATGGCCATAAAACCGATTTCGAACAGTTTTATTCTTTGACTTATGAGGCCACTCCGCAAATATATCTTACTACTGAAATGAGTCTTTCCGGCGGACAATCTTTAAAGGAGGCAGTCTTTAATTACGGAGTTGATGTTCATCCCATGGAAGGTCTTTATCTTTATGGCAATTGGAAGGATGGCGAGGGATATGAAATTGGATTAAGAATGAATCTTCTGCAGTATTTCATCGGCGGACAAAGCCGACATAATAAAGATAATGAGCATATCGGGACATCAATTTACGGCGGATATGTTGCGGAAAAGCAGGATTCAATTATTAAGGAGAAGAAACCGCCGTCAAGTAACTATTAACGAAACATTTATCCCATAATTTCGTTAACTAATTTGGATTTAATAAGTTACTTTTTTATTGAAATATTTGTGGGATTGGATTAATATTAAATATGAAGAAGTATTTCAGATATGTCCTAATTTTATTTGCTTTTATTATATTATTTGCGATTACATCTTCATCACAGATAATAGAGGGTGTTAAGACTACCAAACTCGACAATGGTCTGACTGTCATTACGCTCGGAAATAAAACGACCCCTCTGGTCGGCGTTCAAATATTTTATCATGCCGGTTTGAGGAGCGAGCCAAGGGGTTTAACCGGTATAAATCAGATTTGCGCTCATATAATTTCCCAAGGTACCGAGCACTGCCGGAAAGAAGACTTTGCCCGTCTCATCAATTCTGCGGGTGGAATATATTCATATAATGTCATGGAAGATTTCGTCAATTTTGCAATCAGAGTTCCATCGGGTTCACTCGATACGATTTTAACTCTGGAAGCGGACCGGATGCAGAATCTTCAAATTAGTTACGAAAATCTTACTTTAGCAAAAGATGATATCAGAGAAATGCGGGCTCGCTGGCTGAGGCAGGATATGTATGCTCTTGTCAATGAAGAGATTGTCGGATTATCCTATCGCGTCCATCCCTATAAAAATCCTCCGTACGGTTTGGGATCCGATATCGATGAACTAAATATGAAAGATGTAAAAAAATATCTTTCATTTTTTTTCCAACCGTCCAATGCCGTGATTGTCATTGTCGGAGATTTTAATGAGGGAAAAACCATTGAGCGGATAGAAGAACTGTTTGGAAGTATCTTCTCACAGCCGGTTCCGGCGCTCAAATATTCCCGCGAGTCGGAACAAATTGGCGAGAGACTCTCCTTTATAGAGAGTGATGTGGGCGTGCCGGCAATTATTACGGCCTTTCATATACCGTCATTTGTCCATGAAGATTATCTTCCCCTGGCTATGGCCGCCAATATTTTAACGGTCGGCGAGTCATCCCGGCTCTATAAACGTCTGGTGATTGAAGATAATCGGGCCATGGCGGTTGGCGGAGGATTGATGCAAAGCGAGGATCCAGGTTTGTTTTTTGTCTGGTCGGTTCTGAATTATGAATCCGATATTTCCGAGGCAATGGCTATTTTTGATGAAGAAATCAGGGATTTATGTCTTAACGGTATTACTGAACAGGAACTTGAACGAGCCAAAAACAGAGTTGAGTTTGACTATTACCGGGAATTGGGAACATTCTTAAATAAATCCTTTATGATCGGCTATTATTATTTAACGGCCGGCGATTGGAATTATATTAATAGTTTTGTTAAGAAGGCTCGTAGTGTTACGGCCGATGATATACAAAAAGCGGCTTCCAATTATTTAATTAAGAGGAACCGAAGTACGGTTGTTCTTCAGCCCCACGATGATACAGATGACCTTTTTGATATTGAATAAATATGAAAAAAAGCTATAAGAAAATATTCGGATTCTGGATTGTTATCGGGATTATCTTGATCTCAGCCCCGCTGTACGCCGACAGTTTCTTGCCCAAATATGTTCAATATACGCTTCCGAATGGAATGGAAGTCTATTTGGTTGAGGATCATTGTCTGCCGATGATTCATGCACGTTTGATTTTTAAGAACGGGGCAAGTTCCGATTCTTCAAGTTTAGCCGGCCTGTCATATATAACAATGGAGTTATTAACCAAAGGCACAAAAAAATACCCCGCCGAAATTTTGAATTCGATGATTGATTCTACCGGAGGCAATATATATAGTCTGGTAAGTTACGATGTTTGCGGCATTTATGGCGATTTTTTGGCGAGGGACCTGGATTTTTCAATGGAAGTTATTTCGGAAATGGTGATATCTCCAAAATTTACAGAGACAACGCTGGATAATCTTCGCCGAAGAGTTCTTTCCAATATTATCCGGGAGCAGGGATTAACTCTTAAATTTATGAGCCTTCTTTTAATCGGTGAAATTTACGGCGAAGAGGGGTATGGTCTTCCGATTGAAGGAACCTTTGAAAGTATCAGCGATATTGAAATTGATCAATTGGAAATGTATTACAAACAAAATATTTGCCCAAATAATGCGGTTTTAATTTTGAGCGGTGATTTTAAGAATGATACGGCCAGCAAGTTAATTAAAGATAAATTTTCCAAATGGAGTAAATCTGAGAAGATTATTGCGCCTAAACCAAAAGGCATAACTCCCGATCAAACCCGCATAATAATTATTGATGAACCCAACGCCGAAATTTCGGAATTTGTAATTGGCCGCGATGTCGAGAATCTCAAATCCGAATCAGGCGTTGCTTTGCAGATTCTTAACTATTTACTGGGAGGAAGCGGCAGCATTTCAATTCTATCGCAAAGACTTCTGACCGAATATATTCTTGTGACTGATATTAAATCCGAGATTATTTGGAAAAAGGAATCAGGAACCTTCAAATTATCCGGTTCTGCCAACCATATTAATTTGGCCGAAGCCGTAGAAAAATCATTGGCGGAGATGGAATTTCTAACCGAGCTTAAACTGCCCCTTAATGAAATTAGTGATGCCAAAAATTATCATAAAAATATTTATGCCTCTGTTTTTGAAGGTTCCGAATCGACTGCCAATCAATTTGTGGAATTTATCAGGATGGGCCTGAACCCTGATTTTTATTATAAGTATCTTGAAAGAATTGATAAAATTACGCCAAACGATTTGAGAGAATGCGCCCGCAAATATTTTAAGCGCGAGAATATGGTTATTGTCGTGTCCGGTCCAGCCTCGATTATTAAACCGGGACTATCAAATCTTGGTTCGGTGGAGCTGATAAAAATGTCGCGCAATTAAAAAATGACAACTCGCAATTAATCGACTTGACATCATATTTTAAATTCATTATTAATAACATACAAACGATACGGTGCCGCTCAATCCGAGCGGATAATAGGAAAGGCGGTTAAAGGCCGCCGCAGCCCCGCTACTGTATGGGCTACATCCGTAACTTGAAGCCACTTGTTGTGTTAACAGGGAAGGCGTTACGGGTGGCTTGATGCCCGAGCCAGGAAGCCTGCCGGATCAATAATATCTTCTCTGAGTTGCCGTCAGCGCGGGCTGACCGGGACTGTTATCCGCGCCGCAGGCAACCGTAGGATGCGCCATGCGGCTTAATTTTTGGCATCAAATTCAAACTGTCTTTCTAACCGCAGTCTGGACAGCCTTGTTTCCCGCTATAATTCTATCCCAATCCAATATTAAATTAGATGGATATGTTTTTGACAATAGCAATGGTATTGCCATTGTTGGCGCCAATCTTGTAATCGAGGGAACCGGGTATCGGGTAGTATCGGATAGCCGCGGGTATTTTAGGTTTACATCAATACCAATCGGTGAGTATAGTTTAACCGTCAGTTCTATCGGCTATATTTCGGAGTCGCGGGAGCATATTACACTTGAGCAGGACGTGACTACTCAGGTTAATATTTTCCTCGAAAGAGAGACTTATTATTTGGGAAAAATCAAGGTGATAGCCGATCAGCGGGCGGAATCATCGGAAAATCTCACGGTTATCTTTCGGGATGATATTGATAAAAGCAATGCCCGGACAACCTCAGATATTCTGCGACAGATTCCCGGCGTGTATATTCAGCAGGGGAGTGTTTCTGGCGGTAAATCGCAAATACGAATCCGCGGCTGTGATCCCAACCAGGTTTTGGTTTTACTCGATGGTCATAAAATCAATCAATCCGGAAACGGTGAGGCTGATTTAAGCAGTATTCCGGTTGATATGATTGAACGAATTGAAGTTCATAAGGGAGGCGGTTCGGCCCGCTATGGTGCCGATGCGCTGGGCGGTGTAATTAATATCATCTCGCATAAAAATATTTTAAGCAAAAAATTCTCAGCCCGGGTTTCCAATATCTATGGAAAATGGGATGCTCGGAACAGCGGTCTGATAATAAATGATCTGGCGGTGGCAAATAACATATCGATGAAACTGTCGTACAATCATAATTCATCAACAGGAGATTTTCCGTTTAAATATACAACCGGGAAACGTCAAACCGTAATCCAGGGGTCGCGCTACAATAACGAATTGACCTCTGACAACTATTTTATTTCAGGACTAGTGCAATTTAATCAACGGTTTAATTTATCCTATTCGGGACAGGTCTATCGCTCTGAGCAAGGATTGCCCGATCGAGCAGACCGGCAGGATTCTCTATCCTATATGAAAGATAAGCGTTATATTATCTCCGCTAATTTTAAATATCTTTTTAACGGCGAGCATACGGCTCAATTGGAGTTGGGATATTCTAAATTTCAGCAGGGTTTTATCGGTATTAGTGCGCCCGTCCCATTCAATTCCAAATATGACAATGATATAATGACGGCGCGGTACAGCCATCGGCTTAATCCGATAAGGAATAACCAGATATATATTGGTACCGAATATCGGCGTGATGTTTTGAATCATCGGGATATCCTTTTCCCTGATTTATCAATGAAGGATACTTATCGGGATAATATATCGGTCTTTATCGATGATATGCAAAAATTCGATATTATTGGCTGGGTGCTGTTTGACAGGATTTCTCTTAATGGTGCGGTTCGATTCGATTATTCCCGTACCGCCAAAGACTCGACCTCGTATAAAGATGAATCGACTGGCAATCTGATTAATCATTTATCTCCCGGAATAGGAATAACGATAAAAAAAGGCGATAAATTAAATTATCAAATTCGCGCGAATTATAGTAAATCGTTCCGGTTGCCGTCGCTTAACGCCATTTTTTGGAAAACCGATGTTCGCTCCGAAGGAAATCCCGGTTTGAAACCGGAACTCTCCGAATCTTCAGAAATTGGATTGTCTCTGGCCGGTACGTTTGGCTCGATAGACATTGGTTGTGAAATATCATATTTTCATACAACCGTGAAGGACTTGATTGTCTGGATCCCGATTCAAAACGCCTGGCAGCCGATGAATAATGATAGGGCGAGTATTTTTGGCCGCGAAGATTTAATTAGACTGAGTTTGTTTGACAATCTTTTTGTATTTAAATATCAAAATTCATTGACCACGGCTCGCAATAAAACCGACAATCATACCGTTATGAATAAGGAACTCCCGTTTTATCCGCACTATATGACCGTTTTTTCCGCACAGATGGATTATGGAATATTTTACGCGGCCTATTCCTCACGACTGGTCGGCAAGGCTTTTATTAATTCGGCTAATACCGATTTTTATCCCGGATACAGTGTTGATGATATGACCATAGGTTTGAATTTTAAAATTTCCTCTCTTGTAAAAATTTCCACGGATTACCGTTTGTCCAATATGAGCGATGAAAATTATCTTTTAATGTCAAATTTCCCGATGCCCGGTCGGGATTGGAGCGTCGGTTTTAGATTAAGTTATGGAGGTGACAATTGAAACGAATGACAATTATTTCTATATTCTTTGTTTTTTGGGCGGCTACGATTTATGCCACCGAACCGACAGCGTACGTTTTAAATACCAATGGCGAGACCGTTTCTAAAATAGATATTAATACCGGAACGGTGATCAATGATATTTTTCTGGTCGGCAGTACCGACCAATGTTATCCCAATCAGATGATCATTCGCGATACACTTATGTATATTACGGTCTCAGGAACCGATGAAATACAAATTGTCAATCTGAACGATGAGAAAACTTCGGGATTTATCGATCTGCCGGACTGGTCTAATCCGTATTGGACAGATTTTATCAATAATCAATCGCTCTATGTTTCCTTGCTTTTAAACGATGCCGTGGCGCGAATCGATCTTACGACCGGAACCATAACGGAGCAGATTGCGGTCGGCAAAAGTCCCGAGGGTGTTTCGGTTTACGGCGATCGGGCCTATGTGGCCTGTACCGGTTTTGATTTTAGCACCTATTTGTACGATCCGGGTAAAGTGTATGTTATTGATATAACTGCTGATACAATTCTTTCGCAAATAGCAGTCGGACTCAATCCTCAATATTTGGCGTTCGACGCCATCGGGAGAATTCATGTTGTCTGTACGGGCGACTATTTTTCAACCTTTGGAGCCATATATATAATTGATCCGGTTGGCAGAACTGTAATTGATTCGGTTGTTATCGGCGGGACGCCGGGTCAGATATCAATCGGCCCTGATAATGTTGCCTATATTGCCGCCGCCGGTTTTTCCGAGGATGGTTATGTATACAGCTACAATAGTCTTACCGGCGAAATTTATCATTCGGCATCAAACCCGATTGTAGTTGATCTTAATTGTCTAACCGTGCAAGCCTTTCAGGACTCTCTGATTTATACCGGAAGTTTTACCGATTACGTTAACTTGATTGATTCTTCGGGTGCCAATCAAAATAGTTTTGCGGTTGGCGATGGTCCTCAGCATATCGCCTTTAATTACTTGCCGGGCGACGCCAATGGTGATTTTATAGTTAATATTCTTGATGTTACTCATCTTATAAACTGGCTGTATAAAGGCGGTAGTAGTCCCCGATGGCCGCGATGGCGAGCCGATGCTGACGGCAACCGTCAATTCAATATTCTTGATATAACCTACTTGATTAAATATCTGTATAAAGACGGTGATCGGCCAATAGTGTCTCAGCTATGGTTATAGCATCACTCGACCGGGATGATACAAAAAACAGACGATTGATTAACCTCAAATATATCGGCCTTCAAGTTTAGGCGGTCGGTAATTTCTCTAAACTGCTTCGATCCGAAAGTCGTTGCTTTGAATCCATCCTTACAAGTAATGATTCCGTTGCCCGTTTGATCATAATCAATTTCACCCAGAAGCCCCTCTCTGGCCTGTAATTCAAACCAGTGTAACCGCTCGTCCCAAAACCTCTCCGAGTAACTGGAAAAAACAATAATGCCTTTTCTGGTGGTCAATCTGATCGCCTCGGTCACCAGTATTTCAGGATTTATTTTAAAGGCAGATATCCCATTTTGAATGCATAGTACAATATTAAAACTGTTATCGGAAAATCCCAGTTGTCCGGCGTCCATCTGGGCAAGTGAATGATTTTTATATTTGGCAAGATAGTCCTTGGCCATGATAAGATTTGAAATTGAATTATCAATTCCTGTTACGAATAATGATTTGGGGCATATTTCCCTTATAATGCGCCCATAGCCGCATCCAAGTTCGAGTACTGTCTTATCGTTCCCCATATAACTAATAATTTGATTCAATTCTGATTTGAGATATTGCCGTATCCTCGGAGGCGCAATATCATAGCATCTTTTTAGTCTGGCGGCCGAAAGGTTTTTGGCATAATATTTTGACATGATAAAAAAAGGGCAATTGGGTACCGCCCTTTCTACTATTATTTAATTTTTACTCCAGAGACCGATGGCATTACCCTCAGTATCCGAAAACGTCGCAAAGAAACCATGTTCAGGAGAAATCATCGTTTTGGGGCAGGTTTCCTTGCCGCCTTTGGCGCCTATCTTTTTAAGAGTCGCTGGAATATCTTCAACTTCGATAAAAAGAAGAACGCCTGCCTTTTCAGAAATTTTGGCGTTGGTTGAAAATCCGCCTCCGGGTCCGCTGGGCGGTTGATAAATGCTATACTCCATACCCGGCATCGGCATTATCTTCCAGTCGAATATTTCCGAATAGAATTCCGAAACGGTATCCAGATTTTTACACGGGATTTCAATATGGCATATACCGTTCATGTCGTCATCCTTTCCAATTTATCGCTAACTCTAAAGAGCGAATGCACCTCTTTTATTTATGAATAATAAGCAAGGCGCCGATGACCAATAATAGCCTATTTATCATGAAGCGCGCAATATGAGTCAATCACGACCCAGTTGATTTGCCCATCATTTTGGACCGCATATTTTAAAAGCAACCATCCGTAATTTTCTTTTTTATCCCGTATTTCGGCCAGAACCTTATTGCGTGATAAAATATAAATCTGGTCGCGATTGTAAAACTGCATTTTTTCGCCATCGGCCCCCGTGTAAGGAATAATATTCCGATTGGCGGCCAGGCTGTTGATAATATTTTGCTCTGGATTTTTAAGACCCTTTTTTTTGAATTCTTCGATATATTTTTCCGGGAGAGTTTTGCGTCCGGCAATGCCGCCGCGATATTGATCGACCTCTCGCTGTAATTTGGTAATCATATTGTCTTTTTGAATAAAGGAGTCATTGATTTCACTCAACTCAATGGCGCAGTTGGTCAAGTTTTCGTCCAAATTACTGACCTCCGCCTTAAGGCTGACAGTATATATGAACATTGCAATAGTAACCAGAAAAAGAAAGGCCGACAGAAATATATAAACCAATTTTTCTTTTGGCTGTTTGTTATTAACATTCGATTCTGATGCGTCCGATTGAAGATTTTTGTCCTTTTGGTTCTGTTCCTTTTTCTTTTTACTCATAGCTTTTGCCTTTACTTCCTGAATGGTTCAAATGACATAAAATCGGTATGATGAACAATATAAGCCTCCACGGTCCGTTTAACCATATCGCCTTCGCCGGCATGAGCGGCTATAATATGCAAAACCTTATCCGGAACTCCGCACTGCATTGCCAGCCCGACTCCCGAAAAAGGATGACGAACATTTTTGCCATAAGCCGAAACCACCGCCTTGCCGTCAACCTTATCATATTCCAGCAATTTACCGACATCGGCCAAAATAGCTCCAGCGATGACAACGTCCAGATCAATAGGAAGATTATCACCAAAAAATTTGTGCATAATTTTGGCGCATTCCATACTTAAATGAACAACCGCTCGTTTGTGTTCCATAAAAGTTACTTGGCAATTAGGAACCAGAAGGGTAAATGGGATTTCATTCAGATCCTGGGTCGTTAGTTTTGACTGATCCAATGCCATTTGCCAGGTGTCAGCCGTTTGCTTTCTCAACTGCTTATCTTTTATCCATTCCAATTCGGGCCAGAGTTTTTTAACTTCGTCGGACATTTTTTTCTCCTGTTTTAAAATATATTTTAAATAATTAAATTAATCGGAGAAAAATGTCAACCGATGATTTGGATTCGAGCCCGGTCCCCATATGTTATTTACCGGATTTTTAATCGGTTTTCCTTGAAATTGGAAATGATTAGATTAAATTAGTGAAATGGGCAATATAATAAGAGGTATAAAAAGGTTTGGGCAGTATGTCGGAATAGCTAATACCGAGCTGATTCTTTTTGTTTTCTATTTCCTTATTTTTACGCCTTTTGGTATGTTTGCCAGAATATTTAGAAGGAATCCGCTGATTAAACCGATTTCAGAGACAAGTAACTGGCAGGATTCCGACCGGGGCGTATTCGATCCGATTGAATCGAGCCATCAGAGTTAAGTATGATTATCTTAGGAATTTCCGCCTATTATCACGATTCCAGCGCGGCCCTGGTTTGTGACGGCCGGTTGGTCTCGGCGGCGGCCGAGGAACGGTTTACCGGCATTAAGCATGACAGCTCCTTTCCTGTTAATGCCGTCAATTTTTGCCTGAATGCCAACAATCTCGGAATTAATGAGATTGATAAAATAGTCTTTTATGAAAAGCCACTGACAAAATTTGACAGAATTATAAGTGGTTATATGCAGACTGCGCCGAAATCGTATGCCGCTTTCCGCAAAGCGATTCCGATTTGGCTCAGGGAGAAATTATGGACTCCCCAGACAATTAAAAAGAAACTTGATTATAACGGTGAAATATTTTTCGTAGAACATCATCTTTCACACGCCGCCGGAACATACTACTCTTCGCCCTTTGACAGCAGTACCATATTGACGATTGATGGTGTCGGCGAATGGACGACCGCCTCGATTGGAATTGGGGAGGGTAATAAAATCAGGCTGGTTAAGACAATGAATTATCCGCATTCGGTGGGATTGTTATATTCCGCCTTTACCTATTTTTTGGGTTTTCGGGTAAATTCATCGGAATATAAAGTGATGGGTCTGGCGCCGTATGGCAAGCCGGTTTATGCCGATTTAATCAAAAATGAACTGGTCAAAATTTTCGAAGACGGCTCAATAGTCCTGAATATGAAATATTTTAGCTTCCATTACGGACTACGGATGACCGGCAGAAAATTTGAGAAACTGTTTGGAAGAAAAAGACGACTTCCCGAAAGTGAGCTATCCGAAAGCGATAAAAATATGGCCGCCTCAATTCAGGCGGTCACCGAAAAGATTATTCTTAAGATGGCCCAGTACGCGCGGGAAAAATTTGGGAATGAAAATCTTTGCCTGGCCGGGGGAGTAGCGCTTAATAGCTCCGCCGCCGGTAAACTTAAGGATAGCGGTTTGTTCAAAAATATTTATATCCAGCCGGCCTCATCTGATTCCGGGGCCGCGGCCGGAGCGGCTCTGTACTTATCGTATTCTTTATCAGATAAACGCAAAATATATGAACAACCATATTTTTCAATGGAACCGACCTATGGAAATAAGGAAATAGTTGGCTTTCTAATAGAAAATGATATTCGGTTTCATCACTATGATTCCGTTAAAATGGCCTCAGTGATGGCTCGCGAAATCTCAGAGGGGAAAATATGCGCCCTGTTTAATGGTCAGATGGAGTTTGGACCCCGGGCTTTGGGCTTTCGATCGATAATCGCCGATCCGAGAAATCCCAATATGAAAAATATAATTAATAAAAAAATAAAATTCAGAGAATCATTCCGGCCGTTTGCTCCGGCGGTTCTGGAAGAACATGTGGACGATTTTTTCGAAAACGGCATCCGTTCGCCCTACATGCTTTTCAATTTCAAAGTTAAAAAAGGGATGGAATCGGTTATTCCGGCTGTTACTCATATCGATAATACGGCTCGTATTCAGACCGTGAACCGTTCCGACAATAAGCTGTTTTATAATATAATTGAGGAATTCGCAAAAATAACCGGCGTCCCGGTTCTTCTTAATACCTCCTTCAATTTAAGGGGGCGCCCGATTGTCAACGGGCCGACCGATGCGATAAAGACTTTTGTCTCCTCGGGAATCGATCTCCTGGTTATGCAGGATTCAGTCATTTATAAACAGGAATTAAGCGAAGACACTATTTCGAAATTTAAAATTGCCTCCGGGATCGATTAAAAATTCATTACCG
>JBDRRI010000051.1:0-3329 GCA_043825815.1 Candidatus Zixiibacteriota bacterium | reverse complement strand
AATACCAAATCGTTATAATATAAATCAGCGCGGAGAATGGAAAGCCCAATACCAACCGAAAGCTGATCTTCCATAAAACCTCTGGCGGCGGTCACCTGAAAGGCAACAACATCAAAATCATTAACAAATTGTTTTTCCATCGGCGGCGTATGATTATATGCCGGATCATGATTATATATATTCCATATCTGATTTTGATCATATATCTGCATAATCGACAGGCCAAAGACAGTTTCATTGAAGGCAGGAATGCGGAATTGAATTGAACCCTGAGGAACATTTAAGACTTCATGGGTATTATAAAGTTCGTAGCCGTTGGTAAGGTCATAATCACCCAAGGCAACATTTGGTGAGATTGTGTATCGATTATGAAAAATATCGAGGTTGCCTGAAATATTATTATCGGCAATCCGGTTGTATCCGGCCGGGTTATAATATGCCGCCGACCAGTCATCAGCTATGGCGCGAAACGCCCCGCCCATTCCTCTTGCCTTTACCCCCAGACCATCGTAAGCGAAACCGGCGCCGAAAACGCTCGGAACAAAAAACAGTAGAAGTAAAAGACAAAATGAAGAATACCTTATAATTCCCATTCTCATCTCCATATTATTTTTAATATACAACTTATATTCACTATCTAACCGGCCGAAGACAATAATCCCCGTGCCGAATATCAATTATCTTATCATTTTCCCTGTCCAAATAACTGTGGACAAAAGTTTTACAAAACTACATAAACGAGCCGGTTTTGTCAAGCCCTCATAAGCAATTTTTATAAATGCCTGGACATTAGCCTGTTCGCCGTTTTTAATAGACGCATAGGCCACAAAAAATGAGGAAAGATATTTTATATTTTTGGAATTTATGAACTATTTATTTTCGATTTGATATTAGGCCGAGAAAATAATGAAAGAGATTAGCCGCACCTGCAATAATAATAATGACTGCTCCGGCGGGCAAGTCATAGCTGTAACTTATTGCCAAGCCTGTGATTGTAAATAAAATGGTAAAACCGATGGCATATCCCATAATGCCGCTTAGTCGGTTTGAAAAATTCCCGGCCAGAGAAACGGGCAAGGTTAAAAGGGCAATTACCATGACTATTCCCACAATAGAAACCAGCACGACCACGGTCAGGGCAACCAGAGCCAATAGTAATAAATAATAGAGCTCGGCATTGATTCCTCTTACTCGCGCAAATTCCTCATCGAAACAAACCAGAGTAAACTGCCGGTAAAAGAGAAGTCCGATTCCAACGACAATGATATCAAGGATGCCTATTAATATTAAATCATTAGGCGTAATCAATAATATATTGCCAAACAGATAACTCATTAAATCCTGATTATAGCCGGGCGTTTTAAAAATAAAAATTATCCCTATAGCCATCGAAACGGCCCAGACTGCCCCAATAATCGTATCTTCGCGCCCCTTTTTGCGGAGCGTGACCCATCCTATGATAAGAGCGGATAGGATTGCGGCCGGAATGGCTCCCAATAATGGGGGGAAATTGTCCCATCCGAATACGACGGAAAAGAAATAGACGGCTCCCATCCCGGCCAGAACCGAATGGGCAATACCGCCGCCGATATAACTAATGCGGCGCGTAACAACATAGGTCCCGATAATGCCGCTGGAAATCGAGGCCATGACACCAGCCGCCAAAGCATATTGCAAAAATGGAAACCGTAATACCGCATCAAAGAATTCAATCATTTAGGTAATCTTCCCCAATATCGCGGTTATGTTGTACTATCCGACGACGACCATCAAACAGATGGCTGGCAAATTCGCCGTTTACGGCGCTGGTAGGATGCTCATGAACCTCTCTATTTACGCATAGAACGCGTTTTACAAAGTCTGAGACAAAGGTAGAATCGTGGGAAACGGTAATTATCGTCAACCGCTCATTTAATTTTTTTAAAAGATTATATAACTCTTTTTCCGAATCAACATCGAGATTGGCATTTGGTTCATCCAGTATTAATATATCAGGTTCAACGGCCAAGGCCCGGGCGATAAGAAGCCGCCGCAATTGCCCGCCGGACAGATTGGAAAACGGCTTATCCTTAAGATTTTCCAACCCAACTTCTGAAAGAGCTGATTCGGCAATTTTCTTATCATGATTGGTAAGTCTCTTGAATAGGCCGCCGCCGCCATTGCCGATTCGTCCCATAAGAGCAACATCCAAAACCGTCACCGGATATTGCAGGTCGAGATCCGTTTCCTGCGTCATATATCCAATTCGATGCCGTTCCTTTCGCGGTTTTTCTCCATAGACGGTAGCAATCCCCTGTTGAGGCCGAAGAAGACCGAGAATAATTTTTATCAAAGTTGTTTTACCGCCGCCATTAGGTCCAACTATCCAGATAAATTCTTTTTCAAAAATCTCAACATTAACATTCTCCAGAACATTTTCGCCATTGTAGGAAAACGCAACGTTTTTCAGATGAATAATCGGCTGGTTGGGCTTATTGGGATTCTCCCGGTTCATTCATTTCCTTTCGTTTTCACTGCATATTGATTTGGCAATATCAATTAACACTTTAAAATAATTTTCCCCAAGGACCAGTTCGCTTTCATCATGGAAGAAAGAACCCGGGAAGATGGCAGTGATATCGGCCTTTGGGTGTCCCAGGTGTTCCAGACACTAAACACGGCTCCGGACAAGCGCATGAGGAACCTGGATGAATCGCTCACAGCACTGCCTTATGTGAACGGCGGACTTTTTGAGGAAGTCCTTCCCGTCCCGCAATTCGAAAAGACCATGCGGGCAATATTCCTGCATTGCTGCCTCTTCAATTGGAGCGCTGTCTCCCCTGCTATCTTCGGAAGCCTCTTCCAGTCTGTTATGGATGCCAAAGCCAGACGCAATCTCGGAGCCCACTACACCAGTGAGAAAAACATCCTCAAGACCATCCATGGCCTTTTTCTCGATATGCTTCGTGAGGAGTTCATCAAAAGCAAGGGCTCAATTCATAGACTGCAAAGCCTCCTGTCCCAAATTCGTGGAATTCGAATTATGGATCCAGCATGCGGTTGTGGTAACTTCCTCATTCTTGCCTATAGGGAGCTGCGGCTATTAGAAATCGATATCCATAGAGAAATCCAACGCATTGATAAGCAGAAGTACATGGACCTTTCACTGTACCGCGGCATCGACGTAGAGCATATGTATGGAATCGAAATTGAAGAATTTCCCGCCCAGATAGCCAGGACTGCTCTATGGATCATGGATCACATGATGAATGTTCGGCTGTCCGAGGAGTTCGGTGAGTACATTGTGAATCTCCCTCTGACCCAGAGTCCCCATATCGTTCATGGGAATG
>JBDRRI010000050.1:0-2508 GCA_043825815.1 Candidatus Zixiibacteriota bacterium | reverse complement strand
CAATTCCTTTGACAATTGTACCATCGGGAAAATCAATCCGAAAAAACGGTCGCGGAAAATCGGAGTAATATTGAAGATTTCCTAAAAGGCCAAGTTTATAAATAAATTCTTTGGTTATATTAGAATCAAAATACACATCTTTCATAAAATCGCCATCGAAGCAATCCGGCGCAGATTCAATTTTACTAATATTCATATATTGTGTATCGGAAGGAAGGCAATTTTCAATACCGGTCTATCGATTGACAATATTGGATTCGGTCAATCTGTCTATATAAAAAGTCTTTTAACTGTTAATAATTTGCACAATTAGTCGATAATATTCATAGACAACAAAACTCATTAGGTAGAAACAATTTGGAGGATATAGTCATGTCAAAATCCAATACAGTGTTTCAGGATGAAATATCCAATTCTGGTATTAATAGCGTAATAGAAAATAATATTTTTCACTCCGAAAGTCAGATAACCCGCCGGGAACGCGAAATTAAAAACGGCCATAAAAGCTGTATCATCTGGCTGACCGGTTTGAGCGGTTCGGGCAAATCAACCATAGCAACAGAACTGGAACGAGAGTTGTTCGAGCGCCATTGCCAGGTGGCGGTTCTCGACGGTGATAATATTCGGCGCGGAATAAACGCCGATTTGGGCTTTAGCGCCGAGGATCGAGAGGAAAATATCCGCCGAATCGGAGAAGTATCGAAGCTGTTTATGACAGCGGGGGTTATTACAATCAGCGCCTTCATCTCCCCTTATCTCACCGATCGGAAACGGGCCCGGGACATTGTCGGCGAGTCGGATTTTATCGAAGTTTATCTTGATTGTCCTCTGGAAATCTGCGAGCAACGCGATGTGAAAGGTTTATATAAAAAGGCCCGGGCCGGATTGATTAAAAATTTTACGGGCATTGATGATCCCTATGAAAAGCCAAATAAACCGGAACTTTCGATCCATACCGATTGGCTGACGATCAAAGAATCGGTCAATATGATTCTGAATTATCTGGACGAGGGAGAATACCTGTGCCGGAAATAATGGAAAACGAGACCGATTTCAAAAGTTTGGTCAACCAATCCATTGCAACAACAGTCGCGGGGCGAATCAAGAATCTGTCTTTTAAAAACCCAATTTTAATCGGCGGATGCGGTTCAAGCGGGACGACTCTTCTTAAAACCATTCTTGATTCCCATAAAAATATTGCCTGCGGTCCGGAAATCTGGTTTTTCGATCATCCCCGGCTGTATCAGATCAAACTTGAAGATCTCTACCGAATGTTTATCGAGCAGGATTTTTCAGAGATGAATGAAGGATTGACAACGCCCCTTAAAACTCAGTATAAAGACACTTTCGGCTTATTCGCGCCCAATTATGCCCGGCTGTTTCACAATTTCGCTGAAATAAACCAAATGTTTGAGCTGGCCGAAAATACCCGTCATTTTTTGGATATATTCTTTTCGACATATGCCGACAGAAGCGGCAAAACGCGATGGGCGGAAAAGACGCCGAACAATGTCTTTTGCATTGAAGAAATTCTTAGCTTTTGGGACACGGCCAAGTTCGTTCATGTCATCCGTGATGGTCGCGACGTCGCGCTATCACTGAAGAACTCGCGCGAGTACGATATTTATACTGCGGCGATACGCTGGAAACTCGCAACCGAGGCTGGAATTCGTATGAGGGGCAATTGGCGGTATTATGAAATTCGTTATGAAGACTTGATATTAAATACTGAAGACTGCCTGCATAAACTTTGCGGATTTCTGGAAGAGGATTTTGATCCGCGGATGTTGAATTTCGAGAAAGCGGGCAAAGATAATCCGATGAATTACGGCTCAACTCCGATTCATGCCAAGAGTATTGGCAAATGGAAAAGGCCGAAGACTAACCCAATCGACCTGAAAATCTTGGATCTAGCCCTTCGCGATCAACTTGAAAAACTTGATTACAATTGGAATGAATAGTCCTAAACTGAGACACCGTTTCGGATAACAACAATTATACCCTCGGCGCTGTACGGATATTTCCTGACCACCTGTTCGAATCTTCGGCCAAGTTCATCATTGCTGGGCCAGTAATACATCGCATACTTCTCAATTTTAAAATCGTACTTTTTCAGAAGTCCGGTCAGGGTTGTATACGAAAAATAGTAATTATGATCGGGATGCACTAATTCTATATTCTGATTCAGAGCGTTTATTGACCGATAAGAGAAACTATTGGGAACAGAAATTAATATCTCTCCGGTAAATTTTGTACGGCGCAAATTGTCAAGAAAGAGGCCGACATTGTTAAGATGTTCAACAACTTCGGGAACGACAATGATATCAACCCGCTCGGCCAGCTCATTTAACAGATCAAAATCTTTTTCAATATTAGCGGCGTATGCCTCGAATCCGAATTCTATCAATTTGGCAATACCAGCGGCGTTAATATCGAGGCCGATCAATTCCGAGGCAATGGCCTTAATCTGCTGATGCAGATAGTTATTTTCCGAAATCCGCTGATCCA
>JBDRRI010000049.1:0-2226 GCA_043825815.1 Candidatus Zixiibacteriota bacterium | reverse complement strand
GTTCCATATTTTACGGCGGCATTGAATCCGAACTGATCGGTCAGGGCAACTATACCAAATGGAACCTGGCTTTAATGAATCTTCCGAATATCACCACCGGATTCTGGGTCGTCTTTTTATTTCTCGCTCTCACTGCCGGTTCGATAATGCTGTATCTGAATAAAAAATTTGGCGTCATTGTTCTGCTATTAATACCGTTTTTGGTTATGGTTGATGGAATCCGCTTCAACTCAAGATTTATTTCAACATATGATTATACAAGGGATATTGCTCCCAATGCTCTCACTGAATATATTAAAACTTTGCCCGGGAAATTTCGAGTGGCAAATTTCAGAGTGCTTCCGCAAAATTTATTGCCGTTTCATGGTATCGAGGTTATCACCGGTTATCATGGTAATCAGCTGCGCTGGTATGATGATCTTCTGGGCGGGCCATCATCCAGGAATTTTCAAAATCCCAATTTCCTGAATCTGGCCGGAGCAAAATATCTGCTGGCACCTTCCAATTCACAAATACCACCTGATTACTTTGGACCTGAGTCATTAAAAGTTGCTCGCGACTTCGGCAACGTTGCTTTGTATCGAAATGACAATGCTCTGCCTCGCGCGTTTTTTGTGAATATTTATGAGGTCGTTTCGAATCGTCATGATATTTACCCACGGGTTTTATCCGGCAAAGAAAATCTAAGAAAAAAGATCTTTATCGAAAAGGAACCGCCGTTGGAAATTATACAATCCGATTCATCGCAGATGACAGCTTCGATTGATTTATATTGTGCCGATTCGATTATGATTTCAGTAACCAATGATGCCAATGCCCTGTTGGTCTTAACCGATAATTATTATCGGTTCTGGGACGCCTGGGTCGATGATAATAAAACCGAAGTATTGCGAGCCGATGGTTCATTTCGGGCCATTTCAGTACCGGCCGGTTCACAACAAATACTGTTTAAATATAATCGCGATGGAAATAAACCGGCGGCGATGGCGACATTGTTGACACTTTTACTGGTTGGTATTATATTGGCGGTATATTTATGGTTATTTATTAAGACGAAGAGAAAAGAAGTAGTTTCGATATGACAGAAAATGAACGAGCACTGATAATATTCCCAACTTATAACGAAAAAGAGAATATTGAAAAGATTGTTGCAGTGGTTCTGCCGCTTGATCCCAGAATAAATGTCTTAATTGTTGATGACAGTTCTCCCGACGGGACCGGTGAAATCGCCGATAAAATGGCCGCATCTGATTCCAGAATAAATGTCTTACATCGTAAGAATAAGGAAGGGTTGGGAAGAGCATATATTGCCGGGTTTGAGTGGGGAATCAAAGAGAAATATGATTTTCTTTTTGAGATGGATGCCGATTTTTCTCATGGCCCGGAGTTTATAAAAGATTTTCTCATTGCTATCAAGGATGCTGATTTGGTTCTTGGCTCCAGATATATCTCAGGTGTCAATGTCGTTAACTGGCCGATGAGTCGGCTGCTTTTATCTTATTTCGCCAATGTCTACAGCCGGATTGTCACCGGGATGCCGGTTCGAGACGCCACCGGTGGATTCAAATGTTTTCGCCGCGAAGTCCTTGAGGCGATTGATCTTGACGCTATCAAATCAAACGGTTATACTTTTCAGATTGAAGTTTCGATGCGGGTTTGGAAAAAAGGATTTAGGATTAAGGAAATTCCGATAGTTTTTACTGACCGCCAGGAGGGGGCCTCCAAAATGTCAAAAAAGATTATCCGCGAAGCTATCTGGATGGTCTGGTATCTCAGGTTTATCTCTATTTTTGGTAAGCTCAAATAAGTGTCTGAATCATCTGTCCAGATAAATGTTTCGGCTATTGTTGTTACCTACAACTCCGCTGAGAATATAACTTCCTGCCTGACTGCTTTGCAGAATGAGGTTGCTTCTATCGTCGGCGAAATATTGGTCTATGATAATAACTCCAATGACAGTACAACTCAGGTGATAAAAAATGGTTTTCCAAACATTAGACTGATTGAGTCGGAACAGAACCTTGGATTTGGCAAGGCAAACAATCAAGCGGTCGCAATGGCAAAAGGAGAATATATCCTTTTTGCCAACCCCGATATGATTCTCGATTCAGGAGCCTTAAGAATCCTATATGATACTTTTCGCAATCAGACCTTGGCCGGCGCGGTGGTTGCCAGACTGCATAACGCCAATGGTTCGTTTCAGCCGACCTGTCGAAATTTCCCCGA
>JBDRRI010000048.1:0-15602 GCA_043825815.1 Candidatus Zixiibacteriota bacterium | reverse complement strand
GTTTTTTAATTCATCCAGACCAAAATTATTGAGAGCCGAAATATAAAAACCGTCATTTTCCGAATTATAGCCCTCATGGCCTTCTTTCAATCTATCTATCTTATTATATATCATTATTTTAGGAACATTTTGAGCCTTGATATCATTTAGGACGTTTTCGGTTTGATGTTTTTTTTTGGCAAAATTGGGGTCGGAAAAATCGACCAGATGTAGCAGAAGATCGGCAAGAGTTACTTCTTCCAATGTTGATTTGAACGATTCTACCAGTTGATGGGGTAACTTTTTTATAAAGCCGACCGTATCGCTAAAAAGTATTTTTTGCGGATAGCCAAATGACACCTCCCGTGTGGTCGAATCAAGCGTTGTAAATAAAGCGTTGGCGGTTGAGACATCGGCCTTGGTCAGTTTATTAAACAGAGTCGATTTGCCAGCATTGGTATAACCTATCAGAGAAACCTTGAATAAATTGCTTCGGCCTTTTCGTTGTATCTCCCGTTGCTGTCCCAGTTTTACTAACTCTTTTTTTAGTCTGGCCAATCGGGTTCTTACGTGGCGACGGTCGATTTCCAACTGGGTCTCGCCCGGTCCCTTAGAACCGATCCCAACTCCGCCGTACTGCCGCGAAAAATGGCTCCAGGCGCCAGTCAGGCGCGGAAGCATATATTCCAGTTGGGCCAGTTCTACCTGAAGTTTGGCGGCGGCCGTTCGGGCATTAAGGGCGAAAATGTCAAGGATTAAAATCGAACGATCGATAACTTTGGTTTCGAGTGCTTCCTCAAGATTCCTTTGCTGAGCCGGAGAAAGGGGATCATCAAAAATAACCAGATTCGCACCCTTAGCGGATATCATCTCTTTTAACTGCTCCACCATACCCTTGCCGATATAAAACTTTGGGTCAGGCGGTCGAACTTGCACGACTTTGCCGGCGACTTTTCCGCCGGCTGAGATTGTCAACTCCGCCAATTCATCGAGAGAGTCCTCTGCCTCTTTCCGCTGGTACGATAGACGCGCCAACGCGACCAGATAAGCGGTTTCGGCTATATTTCTTTCTTCAGGTTGCATGTAGGCAATATACGTCTTTTCTCTTATTAAACCATTAGGTATTTTTGCAGATCTGGTCATAATATTATTTATACGGCATTTTCTTACTTATACAGCAATTCAATTTGTGATAAAACCGCAATTACAGCCTGTTCCACACGAAGAATCGAACGGCTAAGTTTGAACGGCGTAAACCCCAATTTCATCATTGATTCAATCTCAAACGGCACCCAGCCACCCTCGGGACCAACCGCCACAACAATCGGACAATTGTAAGTGATTGTTATTGAAGATAGATATACATTGGTATTCGGTTCCGGCAATAATTTAATTGCATTGGCTTCCATTTCAGTTGGAAAAAAATCTTCGAAAAATGGTTTGAACTTATGATGAATAGTGACTTCCGGCAATCGGGTCAATTTCCCTTGAGATAAACCGTCAATTAAAAAGGGAAGATAGTTTGCCTTCTCAAGAAGCGGGGAATGATAAAAACTTTTTTCGACCCGATTGGCGCGAATGAAATGTATTGCCCTGACTCCCATAGTCGAGGCGGCAAGAAGCACTTTCTTGACCGTTTGCGGGCGGGGCAAAGCGCATATTAGAGTAATGTCCGGTTTTATTTCGGGCGGTCTCTTTAAAATCTCAGGATATAGGATTACATCCGAATCAGTTATTTTTTCCACAATCGCGGTACCAATGGGACCATTAACAAAGCCAATCTCGACCGTATCGCCAAGATTGGGTTTAAGAATATCTATGATATGCCGCGCCCGATGGTCGGTTAGAATATAGCGGTCATTATTCTTCAGATCCTTATCAGTCATAATTATCAAATTCATATATGAAATATATATATCTGATTTTATATTGAAAGTTATAAATTTAAATGGAATATAAATGATTGATTTTACTGTTGAAACGAAACGCCTGTATATCAGGAAAGCCACCTCCGATAATAATCATATTGATTTCTTTTATAATCTTTGGACCAATCCTCGGGTAATGATTAATGTCGGTTTTCCAAATGGATTGATTATAAGTCGGAATGATATCAAAAAAATTCTCGAGCTTCAGCCGGAAACCGAATATAATGCTTTACTGATTGTTGTTTTAAAAGAAACCGGCGAATTAATCGGCGAAAGCAAACTTGGATCACCGGATAAAGATGGCATAGCTACGACTGATATCAAGCTACTTTCGAAATTCTGGGGTAAAAAATATGGTGTGGAAATAAAACAAACTCTGGTCGATTATCTCTTCGAAAATACCGATTGCACTTATATCAAAGCAACACCCAATAGAAACAATATTGCCTCGCAAAGGATGCAAGAGTCGGTCGGCGGGGTGAAGGTTGGTGAAGGTCTGTACCGTTTTCCTGAGAAAATGAGAGGCTACACAATCGATATTCCTTACTTTGAGTATCGTATATACAGAGGCGACTGGAAAAGACAAAAAACTAAATAAAAAATCGATCCCGGCCTTTGAGGCAGAAATCGATCATGCAAACTAAAAGGGAGAAGTTGGGTTATCTATTTACCGATGATTTTTCTCTTTTAAGTATCGATTCCGATCTTTTCCGAACCATTTTGAAAATCCGTGTCGAACGCGGAAAAGCTCCGGTGATATCGTCTCGAAGGGCTATTAATGATTCGGTTTCGTTTGTCAGATATTTTTTACTAACCGCCTCACGGGCTATGGCAAATAAAGCGATAAACAGAAAGGCGGCCACTCCGCTTAAAAGAATGCTTAGTTTTCTTCGCGGTCCCGATTTCATGGTCGGCAAAGATGGTTTATCAAGCAGGCGAACAATCGGGATATCTTTTTGAACATCAAGTTTGGCGACCGAATATTGCTCCTGCAGAAATATATAGGTTGTCGATTTGACTGAAATATCCCGCTTAAAACGGCCGATAGTTTTCAATATCTCAGGATCATTGGTCAAATCCCAATTTCGGTTGGCCATCTGGTACTGCTCCAGACTATCTTCTAATTGTTCCAATTCGGCTTTTAACTGTACCAATTGGCGAGCCAGATATTTTTCATTCTCTTTTGCTCGTGATTGCCTCTTATTTAAATTATAATTTTCAAGTTCATTCAGATATTCGCTAACCAGCGCTTGCGATAAAACCGGTGAATCGGATTCGACTTCGAGCCGAATTACCCCGTTTTGGGATTCAGTATAGACGGTCGTAATTCCTGCCAGAGCATCGCGAAGCAGATCCGGATTATCGGTCCCAAAATATTCCTGCAAATCGATACTCTCATCCAAACCGGAATCAGTTAAATAGGATTTGTTAAGGACGGCATCGCAAATGGTCTGAGAGGCCAGAATTACTGGAAATAGTTCTGATGAGTTCTCATCGCTCTCCGAATTACCCAAACCGGCTAGCTGTTTTAATTCAGAAAATTTATCAACCTTGCCGCTGGGCAATATCGACGCGGTGGAAATATAATAATTCGGCGCTAGATAAACTTTAACAGCCACCACCGTCATAACAATCAAGCTGAAAATAACCATAAGTCTGATATTTTTTAACATTAGGCGCGTCAGCCCAAACAATGTTAATTCGTCTGATATAGATTTATTCTCTTTGTATTTAGAATTCATAAATGAAAATCACCTTCGTTTTACCCATTTCTTACCTTTTCGTAAAACTTTATAATCAATTAATATGCCAAAAATGATTGACCTTGACGAATTACTAAGCGACTGTATCACTACAAGTTAAAAGTATTTCAAAATGGCGGCGAACATATCTAATTGCGAGAACGGAAAATATTTCCAGAAATACATGAAAAATCTTCAGATGGAGATAATTGTCAGACTAATCAACGATTTTCTTTAAAGTTTCCATATCCACACTTTCTGCTATTTCGGCCTTTCCCTTTATTGTCAGTTTTCGAGAATCCGGCAGATCATGTTTTCCGTTGAATTCTTCAATCACCTTATTGATAAACGAAATGAATTCCCCATTAAAACGTTGAGGCGAAAATCTGAGAGCGTTCTTTCTCAATTCGGTCGGATCGAATAGATGAACAATGGATTCAAATTCGATGATAGCCTTTTTTAATGATTCCTTTGTCTGCTCGCCGAAAAATATCCCGGTTTTATTAGCTATAACAGTTTCCAAAGTACCGCCCCTTCCATACGCGATAACCGGGGTTCCGCAGGCCTGCGCCTCGACTGGAACAATTCCAAAATCTTCCTCGGCGGCAAAGACAAATGCGCGCGCCTTCTTCATATATTGCACAATTTCCCCGGACGACAAAAAACCGGTCAAGGTAATATTATCCCCGGCTTTTTGTTTGATCTTCTTATAATCAGGACCATCTCCGATAACAATTAATTTTTTATCCGGCATCTCCGTAAAAGCCTCGACCATCATATCAATCTTTTTATAGGGAACCATCCGCGACACAGTCAGATAATAATCATCCTTTTCGGTTTCTAAAACAAAGGATTCGATATCAACCGGCGGATAAATAAAATGCGCCTGGCGGTGATACACTTTTCCGATACGCCCGGCAATAAATTTTGAATTTCCGATAAAATAATCGACTCCAAAAGATGACCGAATATCCCAAAGCCGGATATAATGCAAAATTATTTTGGCTATCATTCCCTTAAAACCGCGGTTCAAGCCAGCCTCATTAAGATATTGCTGGGACAGATCCCAAGCGTATCGTATGGGTGAATTTACATAGGCGATATGAAGCTGATACGGGCCGGTTATAACCCCCTTGGCCACCGCAGTCGAACTGGAGATAATCAGGTCATATTGCGATAGATCAAACTGCTCAATAGCAAGAGGCATCAAGGCCAGATAAGAACGATATTTCTTTTTGGCGAACGGCATTTTCTGAAGAAATGATGTCGTTACCTTCTTATTCATGATATGAATCCGATCGCGTTCCGGGAGAAAATCATAAAGGGCGAACAGATCGGCGGAGGGAAATAATTTTAGCATTTCCGAGACCACTCGCTCGGCGCCGCCGTAAGTCACAAACCAATCATGGACAATGGCAATCTTCATAAATTCACCGCTTCCTCAAAAATAGTATACAAACTTTCTGCGGTTGTTTTCCAGTTGTATTTTTTTATTTGCTGATAGCCCCGCTTGACCAAATTCTCTCTCAATTCTCGTTCGGAAATAATCTGGCTTATTTTATCGGCAATATCTGAGATATCAAAAGGATTGCAATATAAAACTGCCTCCCCGCAAATTTCGGGAAGCGAAGCCGCCCTTGAGACAATGGCCGGTACGCCGCATGCCATTGCTTCCAGAGGAGGCAAGCCGAATCCCTCATACAGCGAAGGATGCACTAGCGCCGTTGCATGACGGTAATAATCAATAAGAGTCTCATGGTCAACCCAGCCGGTGAAATTAATCAGACTTGACCATTTGGAATTTAAAATCTCCTCTCGCAACTCCGGCATTCCGGTAATAAAGTTTTCCGATTCCCCGACAATTTTGAGTGGAATATTGATCCGATTCTGCTCAATTAAGGTTTTATAGGCATCAATTAGCCTCCGAAGATTCTTATGTGGTTTGACGTTGCCGACATATAAGAGATACTTCCCGGGTCCTCCCAATTTATCATCTGAAAATTTCTCACGCTCAATACCAAGACCAATATATACCACCCGGACTTTCTCGATGCTGGGAAGATTGTATTTTATCATTTCCTGCCTCGTAAATTCCGAATCGGTCATAATAATTTTAGCATTATTTAAGACTCTTTTCAGCATAATCCGAGCATATGAATTCTTAAGCCAGGTTTTATCCTGATTTTGATCACTGATATGAAAAATATCATGAATCGTCGCGACCATTTTGCCGCGATAAAAGTATGGTGCAATATAATGCGGAGAAAAATAAAGATCGCTTTCGACCGGAATCTTTTTGATTAGTTCGTACTGTTCAGCGAAAGAATAAATCGGCGCCCGGCAAACAATTAGTCGGACATTATCATTTTTAATAATTTTTTCATCGGAAAATGATTTTGTATCTCCCAGAAGAAAAAAAGTCCAGTCTTTCTTTTCTTCAATTATAATGGGAAGCAACTGTCGAAGATAGGTGCCAATTCCCGAAGCGCGATACATCCTGATATCAATTGTCAATTTCATAATAGTTGTTAATTGCTCCGGAATTTTTTATTAAAATAAAGAAAAGCAAGCGCCAGAAACCATGACTCCCATTGCCAGTTTCCCTGAAACATATTGGCCGTAATTAATCCGATAAAAGCGGCCAAACCGAATGAACCGTAAATTTCCCAACTTCGCCTCCCCACCAACCAAAGCCACCAGGCAATTAAAACGAAACCAAATAACCCGAATTCAATCAGCCAGTCGATCAACGTCACCTGAGGCGTTACCGTCGGAGGAAAAGCTCCGGTCTTGGCCACATATTCGCCGTACCGCCCCGGTCCAATACCGAACGGCAAATATTCCGGATTATCAACAATTAATTCTGCCGCGTAGATCGAGTGATAAACACGTTCTCCCATCCCTTTTCCATAAGCATCATGAGCGCGAAGACTCGACATATTTTCAAATCTTGCCATAAACTGGCCAATTAAGAAAGGAATTAAAACAAGCATTAAAATGACGGCCGCGATTTTGACAGATCGACTTTTCCTACCCTTAACGGCAAATATTAAACCGAATCCGGTATAAACGGCTAACCCAACCAGAACCTGCATCGCCAATGAACCAATCACACCAATAAATGAAACAATCAATCCGACTTTAATATATCGGCCACGGACTTTTTCCTTATAAAATAGAAGTGAGAATATCACGAATGAAGCAAACATAAATAATCCAAACGGCGGACCTTCGGTAAAAGTCCCGGTCAAACGGATAATCGGCGTTTCATTAAACCAGATAATCTGCGCCAATGCATAAGTTTGAAGATAATCCATCAACTGTGACGGCAAGGGAACATATCCGACAATCCCGAACCAAAGATAAAAGGCGATAAAAAGCTGAATCGAAACCGACACAGTTAGCCATTTGACCACAAACTCCCGATCATCTTTCAACATTTTCAAAGAGACCCAAAACCAGATAAGATTTAAGCCGGTTCGAATTGGCTCTTTGGCGATGGCATACAAAGCGCCGCCGATCCCTCCGGCGGGAGAAAGAAATACGAAGCCGATACAGGCCGAAATTATCGATGAGATAATTATATAAAATGAAATTTTGGGTTCAATCCTTGGCAGAACGGCGATGAATAAAAAAAGAGCCAGAAGAGCGGTTGGATTTATCCAAATCATTTGGGGATAACCAATCATGATTTTGGTCGCATAGGTCAGTGGCAAAAATAAAGTTGCCAGTGCATAAATCAGTCGGTAAAGATTCATTGAATCATCCCCCTCAACCGTCCCCGAAAGACATTCCAATGAAACCAGGCCTTGGCAAAATTAAATAAAAATATCGAAATAATTGCCCCACCCAAAGGGCGAACCAGCATCTTCAAAACAAATTTCAGTGGATATTTGTGCTTTTCAAGAACATAGCCAATCCCGCCACCATACAATAGCCCCCGATGGCGTGATTCCGAATCGTAATCAATCGTTACCGGCGGATGAGTTATTTTGAGATTGGGACTAAAAAAAAGATTATTGCCATGAGCAAGCAACTGCAAAGGGAAATCGATATCTTCCGCCGCACCATAAATTGTCCCCGAACCGACTCCCAATTTTTCATCGAACCGAATTTCATTTCCCACAACAGATTTTTTAACAAAAAAACCTATTGAGGTCATCCTGTTCCAAATATTCAATCGGTCAATATCGCCCGACGTATTATCAAATCTCCCCACCGACAGATTGCCGTCACGGCCGACAGATACACCTGATACTCCGGCATAATCGTTATTCTGCTCAAACCATTCATTAACGTTCTTCAACAAATTCTCAGGATAATTACAGTCATCATCGGGAAAGGCAATAATATCGCCGCTGGCGTGAGCTAGCCCGACATTCCGTCCCCGCGATAAACCGCGCTCTGATTTTAGACGAATGATTTCCGTACAAATATTCGCATATTTATCAACCGTTTCTTTAAGTCGATCATCATCGTTCTGATCAACAATAATCAATTCATAATTTTTGTAAGATTGTCTTGAAAGCGAATCAAGAAATTTCGAAACCTCATTGGTTCGGTTAAGCGTTGACATAATAAGTGAAAATTTGAAATTCATTTCCATAGGGCAAAATCTATTTAATCAACAATTGCTTAATGAGATTCACTGCGTTCCGTCCCGATAATTCATGCGAATTAGCCAAGGATAAACTTAGGCGCTGGCTGTCATCCAGTACATTTAATCCATCAGGAAAATTGTAATCATCATCGAGCTTATAAATCAATCTCGAATCGCGGTCAACCATATAATCACAATTGGTTATTACCGGCAGACCGGAAGCCAGATATTCGCTTAATTTGACCGGTGATGCGGCTCTATTGACTATGGAATCATCGCGAAACATTATGCCAAAATCGGATGCAAACATATAGTCGGGAACCTTATCGTATGTCACAAAATCAAATATAATTTTATCGGCCATCGACTTGTCAGGAATGTCCAACTCTTCCAAAAACAGTTCTTTATGCCGGGTCAAAATAATCAGCCTATCAGCCCGGTTTAGATGAGAATGATGTTTCCAGAACTCTCCAAGAATATCAAGCCGCTGCCATTTATCGACGCCGCCGACATAGAGAAAAAGCCGACCGTCGCCAATGCCTAATTCATTTCGTTTTTCATCTCGCGCTTGCGGGGAAAATTTAAAACTGTTTTCATCGACGATGGTCGGAACGACCAGATTCGCCAATCGGCCGAATTTCCGCTTATAATAACGCGACATCTCTTCGGACACTGTCAGAAGTATATCGCAATTTTCAACGGCATATTTATCAATTTTGGTCTGCTCCAGAAATCGAATCATCTTTGTAGGTTGAAAGATTACTTTTCCGAGTGAAATGCCCAATTCTTCGGAAATTAATCCTCGACAATCAAAAATTATTTTGGTCAGTTTTCTTTCAGATTTACTAAGTGATTTAATCGCCATATAGGTTGCCAGAGGTCCCCGGCAATGGACAATATCATATCGTGGAATAACCTCGCGAAGACGATTAACCCTTATCTCCCTTTTAAGAAGAAAACGAGCCAAAGAACCGGCTTGACGCATCGCCCGGCCCTCGGAATATTCCTCCGCGCCTGGCGGATTACGGTATATTAAATCGGACTCAACAATCTCACTCCAGGCCCGGAACATTCCCACCGATTGTGAGGCAAATACGGATAGGCGCGGACCGGCATCGGAGAAATAAAGAAGTTTTTTCTTTTTAAGAAATGACTCAAAATTTTTTTGAGAACGATCACTATCAACAACGGTCTTATCAGACTCCATAATTCAGGCCTTCCATACCGCCAAACAAAATCCATCTTTCATTGAAATTACCGGTCTCCATTCGTATAAACAAGTTTTTTCTATGAGTTATTATTGGTGGCGGATTTCAAATCGATAAGTTTGCCATAGCCGTTTGAATAAAACCGGTTTTGATTGGGAGAGAAATCGAATTCAAAATTGGATGAGTCTTTTATCATAATTTCCAATGGGCCTATTATAATATCCCGAATATGAATTTTATCGCGATACCGAACCGATAACGAAATCCGGTCACCGCTAAGATCAAGAAGTTTGACAATGGTTTCGTTGGACATCGCAAATAAGCCATCCCATCCCTCATCCCAGCGATTTTGTTCTTCATTGTTTATGACAGTAGTACTATGACATTTAGCGGAACGAAACCGGTTTCGATATTCAGGTAGAGGAGTATATAAATAAGTCCCGGGATCAACAATAATATCATTTCCGTCAATATTAAGTTCAAATGACAATTTATCATTGTGGCCGTGCCCGCCCAGTCCTTTTTGGCCGTTGGGTGTTCCCGAAACGATCATATAAGCCCGATCCGAGTGATAGATGAATATTCCGGAATCAGGATAGATTATCCATTTGCCATTTTGGTTAAGCGGTCTTTCTTGTTTATTCTCCTGATAAACCATTTGCTCCTTAATCTGCTCCAGGTTGAGATTTTTTCCGGCATTAATATCCAAATCAAGATTGTATGTCTTATATCCGCTTGAATTTCTCGGCAATTTTTTCCCGCGTGTTAAAATATTAATTAAGGATTTCTCAAATGTATCCAATTGACTCATCTCATTCGTATCAAATAACGCCGAATACAAAAATAATAATGGCTCCTTCTTCAAAATAGACTCATCCCAGTAATCGTCATCGTTATGCGTATAATTCCGCAAATTTATATACTTTTTTTGAGCTTCACGTGCGGATAAGAATTCGCCCTCCGGCCTGAGTTTAAACAAACGACCACTGTCATTATCCCCGATTTGCGGAATATCGCCGGTCGGTTTTAAAATATCTTTAAGAAATTGCCCGGCCCGAGCCAACTTATCAAGATAAATATCCGGCAAAATCAACTCGGCATTCACATCGCAACATCGTTCGTCGCGGGATTTCAAACGAGGCATCCGAGTCCATTGGCTATAATCATATTCCGCCAGAGCAGTCCGTTTTGATTCATCAAGGCCCAAAATCAGAGCCGTGGCGAAAATTATCATCTCCAACGAAAGGCAATGATAAGCGGTCGATGATTCAAAATTGCCGCCGTCATCGTAGAACTGCTTTTTAAATTCGGTAATAATTTCCTGAGTGGCAAAAGCGAGCCAACGGTCGGCTTCCTCGGTCCGATCCAGATAAACGGCCATAAATAAAAGTCCGGTAATATCCGAAAGGTAATGATTATTAGTCAATTCCTCCGACCATTCCAGATTATCTAAAATATGCAGGCCATGCTCATAAATAGATTTAGTAAATACCTGTCTAAACGATTCATCAAATATCGTACCATCATCTAATTGACCGGCCAAATCATAGGCTACAAGCATATTAATTGCCCGGATAGCCACATCCATCGGGCAAGTCCAGTTCACTCCCATTCGAGGCGGATTAGTCGCTATAAAATCAAGAAGTTGATTTCTTATTTCATTAGCTATTTTTTCTCGAGATTCAATCAACCGGTATCCAAACAGAGCCAGTTGAGGTAGGTGCTGCATACGAGCCAGCTCCCATGGGACTTTGATATCAACTCCAGGCTGTTGTACAAATTGGTGAATGTACCATTCTTTTTGATTGAATCGATACCCGCTTTTAAAATCCTTTTGCCAGTCAATAGGAATATATTCCCCGGTAATCATTTTCCAAATGGCGCGGCTGTCATTAAGATGCGTTGGAAGAAGAATTTTTTCAAGCCAATGTCCACCGGGATCGAAAAGCTCAATATTTATATTCATATCATAACGATTGTCATCCAAACCGAGCGCTCTGCTGCTATACGAATTTTGCACCCATCCGCTTCCCAAGAGATCAAAGCGATGCTCGAGATACATCTTAGTCAGATAGTTTATTAATCGATCATCGTAATTAGAAAGATTTAAACGACCAATTTCAATCAACGAAATGCTGATAATTGGGATTTCATGATCGGTTCGGGTTGAATGAGATAAATCGAATTTTTCCTGTTTTTTACGACTTTGGATTTTTTCGATTTTTGAATATATTTTTTTAATTGATTTATGCGGCGGCTGGGTTAGGACTTTTTTCAACCTTGATTTCGGCATTTTGAAGACTGCCTATTTTATCAACAGAGTCGCATTCGTAGTCTGAAGCATATCCCATAGTGCTATCGGCCAGTTTTTATTCTTGCCGGTCAAAGACTTATAAAGTTCTTCCAACTCTTCGTATTGCCCTTTTTCGCTGTCCGAGGATGTCAACCCGGCGACTTTTACTCCATACCCTGTTAACGATTTATAATCATCCATCACGATAGATTTCCCATCGAAATGGACCTCCATAAACTCCTTGGAAAGATCGGCGTTCCCGGTGGCAAAATAATCAATAGTACCAATCGAGCCATCGGAGTATTTCAAAGATATCGTCTTGTTATCCGATTGGTGATAATTATTATTCTTTGGCGTCACCGCCTGATAATTAAGCGAGATTATTTCACATCCGGTCAGATAAGTCATGAGATCAATCAGATGGCAACCCTCACCGACAATTCGTCCGCCGTATTCATGGACCCAGTGATCAAGCGGAATATAGCCGGCATTCATTCGATAATGCATTAAAAGCGGGTTTATTCTTTGATCGGTATTTTTTTTAATTTCCCGGGCGTACTTGCTGAAACGACGATTGAATCCAACCATAAGAAGCGGCGCCGTATCGCCGGCATCGTTATAGAACTGCTTAATTTGATTCAATTCATTTTCATTAACCGCAAGTGGTTTTTCCACAAAAACCGCTTTCCCCGAATTCAATCCCCGAAGGACAATTCCGGCATGGCTGTCATGGCGCGTGCAAACCATTAAAAGATTAACGTTTTCATCGGAGAGAACATCATTAATTTCCGTTGAGGCGTATTCGGCATTGTACTGACGGGCATAAGATTTGGCCCGATGGCCATCGATATCGATTACAGCATGAAGTTGATATTTATCGGACATTTTTTGCATATTTGGCAAATGCATCGCATTGGCAAATCCACCCGCCCCAATCAGAGCAACTTTAATCAGCTCACCGCTAACCGGACGCGAATTCACCTCGACCTTGCGGTTATGCCCGCGAAGAATCCCCAGTATATCATCATTGGGAAGGCCATAATCAAGGCAAACTAAAATCGGCTTATTGCCATTGGCGCCTTTGAGCGATTCAAAGGCCTCGGTGACTTTCTCTATCGGATATTCGGCGTCTATTAATTTATCAACATTGATCGACCGGTTATCGAGGAGTCTGATATATTCGGACATATTTCTATTTTCAGTCCAGCGAACGTATGCATACGGATAATCGACCCCTTTATGCTCATAATTATTGTCGTATCGTCCGGGACCGTACGATGTTGAAATCAAGAAATCAAGTTCTTTTAGATAGATATCCTCGCGTTTGATTTCCATACCGGCCACGCCAACCAAAACGACCCGGCCTTTCTTGCGGCACATCTTAAATGACTGTGACAAAGGCTCGCTACTCGATGTTGCCGCCGTGAACAAAACCGCATCGGCGCCGTATCCGCCGGTGAACTGAATAACCCGTTCAACCGCGTTTTCTTCAGCAGCACTAACGACCAACTCGGCACCATATTCCCCGGCCAGTTCCAACCGTTTTTTATCGAGATCGACTGCAATAATGCGAATGCCGGAAAGTTTTAACATTTGCACCGCCAACAACCCCAGAATACCGGTTCCAAAAACGACGCAAAATTCGCCCATTTTCATTTCAGCTCGACGAACGCCTTGCATGGCGATGGCGCCTAGAGTGACGGTCGAGGCCGATTTAAATGATAGGGTTTTCGGAAGTCTGACCGTCAAATTAACCGGCACGTCAATATACTCAGCATGGTTGGCAATTCCGGCTCCGGCGGCGGCAACATGATCACCCACTGCGTATTCTGTCACGCCGGCTCCCACGCCGATCACAACTCCCGCCGTTGAATAGCCGGTCGGGACACCGCTATCCAACTTGCCGGAAATAGTCTGGTACGCCTTGAAAATACCGACATCGCGCACCATATTAAAAACTTTTTTGATTTTTTCAGGCTGTTCTAATGCCCGTTTGATAATTGGCTCGCTCGAAGATCTAACTCCGCCCATTTCGGTTCCGGCCGAAATACAACTATTCACAACTTTTATCAGAAGCGAACCATCGGATACTACTGGGGCCGGGATTTCTTCACCGATTACCAGTCCCTTTTTAATAATCGCCTGTCGCATAAATTTTGCCAATTAAAATATGGGACAAAATGCAGTCGAAATTTGCCCCCGAAAAAATCCCCTCGTTCAATTTAAAAATGGGCGTCCTTGCCCTAACTCAATCCATTGTATTTGCATTATTTCGATATGCAAAAGCAAAATCAACAAAAAACTGATAAGTACATTATTTTTTTTCGTTTTTTTGGGTGAAGAATCCAAAATAACACAAAAATGACATTATTTTAGCTCTTTCCCGGTCGCTGAAATATGGACTTTTATATATAATAAAAATATAGAGGGCTAAAAGACATGCTTTTATACAAATCGATAATACAATACCTATATTAATTAGACTGCCTAAATAGTAAAAAGCAATCGTAAACCCCATTATGGCAATAAAATACGCATATTTGTAACGAATCGGATAAATCTTTGAAGCGCCTATAAGATTGGCCAGAACCAATACGAAATAGGCTATTACACTCGTGGCCATCGCCTCGATCATACCATATTTCGGGACCAGTATAAAATTAAGAGATACGCTGACAATAACGGCAATCAACCAGGAGAGTGAAATCAACCAGTTTTTCTTAACAATATTATTGGCATAGCAGCTGAAACTGTACAATCCATAAAAAACATATGATAGGCATAATACAAATATAATACGGTAGCTCGAATAAAAGGCAGAATCAGACATAATTGCTATAATTTCACGGCTAAACATCGCAATCGCCAGCGCCAGTCCAAGAGAGCCAGCCATATAGTACCGAGCGAAATCGGCCAGAGTCTGTTTCCATTTGTCCGGCTGATCAATTAGTGAGAAGATATGCGGTCCAAACGCTTTAAACGGCTCAATTGTCAACAATGGTAAAATGGCGGCGAATTTACATCCGAGTGAATATATTCCAACCTCGCCAAGAGAGCGATACTCCTAAATAAAAAACCTATCCGACATGGACAGTACAAACGCGGCGACTTGAAGTGGAATCAGCGGAATGGAAAAATTTAACATATCTTTAACCGCTGTTGGTGAATAATGAAAAATTAGAGGGCGAAACAGGTATGCCGATAAACCTGCAAATTCAATTGCATAAGCAATTATTTGCGCGGTCAATATCCCGGCCACGCCCATTTTTGCAAACACAACCAGATAGATCGTTACCAGCATCGTTAGAATCAATGTGGCGACATTAATGGTAACATACCGCCTGGCCTCCTCTCTGGCCATGAGAAGGTTATAAAAAACCATGCTGTGCGCCTTAATAGCCGCCGAGATGGTAATCAGCCGAATATAATATCCACCGTTATCGAAATTAAATAATATTCTGGCCAGTGAATCGGAAAAAATAAACGAAACCGTAGCGAAGATAACTGAACTGAAAAATGTAAACCAGAAGGCTGTGCCCAACACAACCTGCCGATGATTCTCATCTTTGCTATCGTAATAGCATCGAAGCTACCCGGAGGATATCATAAACTCGTATAGCATTTCCAGTACACCGACTATGATATAGACTAACTCCAAACTGCCATAATCAGCGGTTGTCAGGACCCGAGTATAAACCGGCAATAATAGAAATTGAATGGCCCGCGAGGCTACGCCGCCCAAACCATAAATTGACATATTTTTAAAAAGTTGTCCCATCTGCGGAAATTATAAGATGTTGTATTAATTAAGACAAAATGATAATAATTACAGTCTTAACAGGCCGTAATTCA
>JBDRRI010000047.1:0-2194 GCA_043825815.1 Candidatus Zixiibacteriota bacterium | reverse complement strand
TATAGAGCAGTTCGAAATGCTCATGGTCATAAACAGCCGGCGACCGCAGACTGATAACCTGCAAACTTCGCTCAATACTATGGAACGGATCGAAAACACGGCCGGACTGAAATTCACCGGATTAATTTCCAATACTCATTTAATAGATGAAACGTCGCCGGAGATTATTATTGAAGGTTACCGTCTGACTTCAGAAATAAGCCGGAGAACCAACCTGCCTATTAAATTTATAAGCGCCAAAGAGAATGTTTTAAAAGTAATGGATTTGACCGAGATAAAATGTCCGATTCTCCCTCTTCATAGAAAAATGCTAAAACCTTGGGAGAGGCAGGACAGTTAAAATGAAGATTTGGAATATACGATTCAATATATGAGGTATTATTTATGCCCGGAGTAAAAATAGATAAGACATATTGCAAGGGATGCGAGTTATGCGTGCATGTCTGTCCGATGAACATCCTGGCTATGTCAAAAGAGATTAATGTCAAGGGATATTTCTTTGCCCGGCTGGTGGAGCCAACCAAATGCATTGGTTGCCGTCTCTGCGCGATCACCTGTCCCGATGTGGCAATTGCTGTTCATACCCACGGCACTCAATTTCAACTCTTTGAATATTAATGGGGAAATGATATGGCCAAGAAATTAATGAAAGGTAATGAAGCGATCGGTGAAGCCGCTATTGCGGCCGGCGCCGTCAATTATTTTGCTTATCCGATCACTCCCCAATCCGAAGTGGCCGAATATCTCTGCTGGCGGCTTCCCGAAGTCGGCGGCGTGTTCGTTCAGGCGGAATCGGAGGTGGCCGTCGGGAATATGCTCTTTGGAGCGGCGGCCTCCGGGAAAAGAGTCTTCACGACCTCATCCAGTCCCGGAATTTCACTGATGCAGGAATCAATCTCCTATATGGCGGGCGCCCATCTTCCGGTAGTTCTCGTCAATATTATGAGAGGGGGCCCCGGACTGGGGGGCATCCTTCCGGCGCAATCGGACTATTTTCAGGCAACCAAGGGCGGTGGTCACGGCGACTATCATGTTATTGTTTTGGCTCCCTCATCGGTGCAGGAAGCGGTTAACCTGACTATTAAAGCCTTTGATCTCGCTGACAAGTATCTTACTCCGGTTATGATTATCGGCGACGGTATGATTGGCCAGATGATGGAATCGGTCGAATTTCCCGAAAAGTACCGGGAGCAAAACAATCCTGATAAAATTGACTGGGCCTTGACCGGTGCCAAAGGTCGTCCGGCGCGAATCACGAAATCTCTGTTTCTGGATCCGGAAAAACTGGAAATCAATAGTCTTGATCTGGCCAAAAAATATGACCTTATTAAGGCCAATGAAATCGAGTACGAATTATATAAAGTTTCCGATAAAAACGAAATTCTGATTACCGCTTATGGCACAATGGCCAGAATTTGCCAGACCGTTATTGATGAACTTGAAGAAGAGAAGATTTCGGTCGGACTCTTCCGTCCGATTACCCTCTTCCCCTTCCCCGAAAAAGAAATCTATACTGAAGGAACAAAAAAGAATTTAAAGGCGATTCTTGATGTCGAGATGTCGACCGGGCAGATGATCGAGGATATCGAGCGGTGTCTTAGGGGGAAGAAAAAGATAGAATTTTACGGGCGAACCGGCGGTATTGTCCCGTCTCCGAACGAAGTTAAAGATAAAATCAAAGCAATTTTGAAAAAGAAGTAGTCTTCGCAAAACGAGGATATTATGACTATAGATAACACGGTAATTTTTAAAAGACCCGAGTCGCTTAGCACAAATATTACGCACTACTGCCCCGGATGTACTCATGGTATCATCCATCGGCTGGTAGCAGAATCGCTCGATGAACTCGGCCTCCGGGAAAAAGCGGTCGGCGTTGCTCCGGTCGGTTGCTCGGTATTGATTTATAATTATTTCACTTGTGATTTTCTCGAGGCCCCGCATGGCCGCGCGCCAGCTCTGGCGACCGGTTTTAAGCGCGTTCGACCCGATATGATTGTCTTCACCTATCAGGGCGATGGCGATCTGGCTTCGATCGGCATGGGTGAGATTGTCCACGCCGCCAATCGCGGAGAGAAATTCACAACGATATTTGTCAATAATGCTATTTATGGCATGACCGGCGGGCAGATGGCCCCAACGACCATGCCGATGCAAAAAACAACGACCTCTCCGGCCGGACGCGATGTCAACCTGG
>JBDRRI010000046.1:0-23370 GCA_043825815.1 Candidatus Zixiibacteriota bacterium | reverse complement strand
CCTCGGCCAGATGTGGCGCCATTGGCGCCATAAGCTGAATTGCCTTTAAAATAATATAGTCTTTTAGCTGCTTATTAGTGATATTGTCAGGCTTTAAATCATGTTCAAGTTCCATTATGGCCGAAATGGCGGTATTAAACTGAAGACTGTCAATATTCTCTGAAACTCGCTTAATCGTCTGATTTAACTTAATGTATACCTTACGTTCATATTCCGACAAATCGTCAAGATTAAAGTAACACTTTAAGTCAGGGTTGCTTCCGGAATAACTGCTGGTCAACGGGAAAAATCTATTAATAACGAATTTCTCAATACCGGTTAGAACATCCTCAGACCAGAGAACCTCTTTTTCCGCCGGAGCGGTAAAAAACATTCCCAGACGACTGATATCGATTCCGCGGTTTTCCATCAAATCAATCGGAGAAACGACATTGCCTTTGGATTTAGACATAACCTCGCCATTGGCATCGGCGACCATGCCATGATTAAAAAGTTCCAGAGCCGGTTCCTGATCGGTGGCCCAGCCGATATCACAGAGAAATTTTTGGAAAAATCGAAAATAGATAAGGTGACCAGTGGCATGAGTTATACCGCCGATATATTTATCAATCGGCATCCATGCTTTCATTTTATCCTTATTATATGGTTCCATATCGTTTTTGGGGTCGATATATCTCAGATAATACCATGATGAACAGATAAAAGTATCCATAGTGTCGGGATCCCGCTCGGCATTGCCTCCGCATTGAGGACATTTGACATTCATATACTCGGGTACATCAGCCAGCGGCGAGCGTCCTTTGGGTAGATAATTTTCAACTTTGGGAAGTTTGACCGGCAGTTCTGTCTCGGGAACCGGGACCTGACCGCATTTTTTGCAATGGATTATAGGAATCGGACAACCCCAGTATCTTTGACGGGAGATTGACCAATCGCGCAGCTTGAAATTAACTTTCTTGCGTCCAATCTGCTTTTCTTCCGCATAATCACTGACTTTATCTATAGCGTCCTTACCCACCAAGCCATCGAACATATCCGAATTAACCATAACTCCATAATCGGTAAAGGCATCGTCCATTTTTTCAAGATCAAGTTTTATATTTTTATCCGGATGGATAACAATTTTTATCGGAATGTCATATTTTTTGGCAAACATAAAATCCCGGCTGTCATGAGCGGGGACAGCCATCACGGCGCCGGTTCCATAGCCGGCAAGAACATAATCGGCTACCCAGAGTTGGATTTTATCGCCATTAAACGGATTAATGGCATATTTACCGGTGAAAACACCGTCTTTATCGCCGGTTGCTGTTCTTTCGATTTCCGACCGCATTTGAACGTCTTTGCGGTATTTATTAACCAGTAATTCGGCCTCGCCTTCAAGCCGAAGGCTCTGCAATAAGGGCGATTCGGGCGCGATAGCCATAAAAGTTACGCCGTAAATAGTGTCGGGGCGGGTGGTGTAAATCGGCAGCTTCTCCCCTGTTTCTTCAATAACAAAGTCAACCTCGAGGCCGTGAGAGCGTCCGATCCATTCTTTTTGCATGGTTTTGACATTATCCGGCCATTTGGGAAGCTTGTCGAGGTCATCAATCAGGCGATCAGCATAATCGGTGATTTTGAAGTACCATCCGGTCAGCTCTTTCTTTTCCACCTTGGTTCCGCATCGCTCACACTCGCCATTGACAACCTGCTCATTGGCCAGAACCGTTTTGTCCTCGGGACACCAGTTAATCCAGGCCGATTTTCGATAGGCCAGGCCCTTATTAAACATCCGGATAAATATCCACTGGGTCCATTTATAATAATCCGCCGATGATGAGTTAATTTCGCGGGACCAGTCGAATGAGATACCGGTTTTCCTGAGAGTATTTCGCGATACCTCGATATTTTTTACGGTCCAGTCATTGGGATTGAGGTTTCTTTTAATAGCGGCCCGTTCGGCCGGAAGACCGAAAGCATCCCATCCAAACGGATGCAAAACATCCTTGCCTTTCATCATTTGATAGCGCGCGACCGCATCACCGAGAATATAATTACGGAAATGCCCCATATGAATGTCGCCTGACGGATATGCAAACATAACCAGCATATAAAATTTATCTTTGCCGGGCATATCGGGAGCTTTATAGAGTTCCGTTTTGTCCCAGACTTGTTGCCATTTATTTTCGATAGTTTTAAAATCGTATTTCATTTTACTATTCCTTCAGCCGGTATTAACCGCCCTTTCAGTTATGCCGTTAAAGATACGAATTTATATAAATATATAAATTATATCAAGCACTTTTGGTAATCGGAATAATTACGGATTATCTTGACGCCGCAGCCGATTAAGAATTATAGTGCCGCCGGCGTAAGAGTTAATTACGGCACCCTTTAATTTCTCGATATTTTGCAGTAGCCCGGCTTTTATTTTTTTAATGACGGAGTAAGTGGTATCGGTGGCGTATACGGCAAAACGGGGATGCGTAAAATTATATTTAGTTCTCGTCAAATAAGAGAGACTAAAACCATTTTGGTAGCCCGAATCGGCGCAGCGATTTTCAATTTCAGCATTATATCTTCCGAACGGATAGCTGATATATTTAACCGGCCGGCCAATAATATCCTCGAGGCCGGTTTTTGAGTGCCGCAATTCAATCTCCAGCATGCGCGGGCTCAAATCGGTAAGACTGGTATGAGATAGACCATGCGAGCCGATTTCAATATTATGTGAGGCAATTTCAATTAGCTGTTCTCGGGAGAGATGATTATTGTTGAATATTTTTGAGGCAAAATCCCAGTCGGCCTTTCGGCCCATATAATTAAACGGGATGAAGAGCGACGCGGGAATATTTAATTCCTGTAATACAGGTATAACATTAAGGGCGAATGATTCATATCCATCATCGAAAGTAACCGCGATATTATCGGGATGACTGTTGTTTAAATAATCTGAAAGAGACCGAAAACAAAAACCTTCTGCCTTGAGGTTTTTTAGCATGTTTTCAAATCTATGAGGTGAATAATTATTTATTCCCGGGTGAAATTTATTTTCGACGGAATGAAAAGTCAGTATAGACATAACTTCCGATTCTAATACACGTTAAATGCTCCAATCAATATTGGCGAAATTCTTGCGAGTAGTGTTACCCAAGGTTGTTATCGTCATGCCCTCCGGATTAAATATTTTCCGGGCGATTTCAATTACATCTTTAGACTTAACGGAATTGATTCGATCAATTGTTTCCAGATGGGTTTTATATTCCGCTGACATAATCTCCTGCCGGGCGAGACGGTTCATCCGACTGGTGGTTGACTCCATACCGAGTAAAAGATGACCTTTGCATTGGTCCTTAATATTAATCATTTGCTCTTTGGTCAGTTTGGTTCGTTTTAGTCGGGAAAACTCTTTCAACATTAATTCTAAGGCCGGTTGAACCGATTTTTTATCGGTGGCAAAATAAGCGCCGAAAACACCATTGTCGCGGTAATAATCGGGAAAGGTGAAAATGGTATAGACGAGGCCTTTTTGTTCGCGAATTTTTTGAAACAGTTTCGAGGACATGCCGCCACCGAGATAATAATGCAGGACGAGAAGAGCGTATTTATCCATATCAGAATAACCTACGCCGGGAAAACCGATACAGACATGCGTTTGATTGATGCCATTTTTATGCACTTCCAGTTTGAAATCGGTTGGCGATTGCGCCGGCCCTCCCCTGCCATCGGCTCCCTCAGATATATTTAATTTGGCTTCGATCATATCAACCAATTTATTATGAGATATATTCCCGGCCGCCGAAACAACGATTCTTCCCGAATGGTAATGCTTCTTAATATAGTTGATAACGTCGCGTCGTTTAAATGAATTAACAGTCGCTTCATTGCCGAGAATTGACCATCCTAAAGGCTGGCCGCGCCAGAAGCAATTGGAAAAGAGATCGTGGATATGGTCGGAGGGCGTGCTGTAAACCTCATTGATTTCCTCCATCACAACCTGTTTTTCCTTGATAATATTCAGCGGAGTAATCGTTGAGTTGGTCAGGATATCGCTCAAAACATCGACCGCTTGACCGAGATGTTCATCGAGTACCAGAGCATGAAAGCAGGTTTGTTCTCGCGAGGTGAAGGCATTAAGTGAACCGCCCAATGATTCCAGAGATGAGGCTATTTTTTGCGGGGAGCGGCTTTTGGTTCCCTTGAAAACCATATGCTCAATAAAATGTGACAGGCCGCTTTCATCCGGCAGTTCATCGCGCGAACCGACATCCACCCAAATCCCAATGGCAATCGAGCGAACATCCTGTACTTTTTCGGTAATAACACGAAGACCGTTTTTTAAAACGGTCTTCTTATAAGTTGCGTTGCTTCTCAATGTGTTATCCAGTCTATCTATATTATTTGAAACAACTAGGCGCGGCTTTTATCCAGAAGCGCTTTGCGGGATAATCTAATCTTGCCTTCGGGATCAATGCCGATCACTTTGACTTCGAATTTATCGCCGACTTTCATGACATCTTCGACTCTTTCGATGCGATGATTATCAATCTCGGAAATATGGAGAAGTCCATCGGTGCCGGGAAGGATTTCCAGGAAGGCGCCGAAATTGGTGATCCGCCGTACGGTTCCCATATAGACCTTGTTAACCTCGGCCTCTTCGACAATCGCTTCAATCATCTCTTTGGCCTTGCGACCCGCTTCGCCGTCAACCGAGGCGATTAAGACGGTGCCGTCATCGCTGATATCAATTTTGGCTCCGGAAGCTTCAATAATCGAGCGAATCATTTTACCGCCAGGACCGATTACCTCGCCGATTTTCTCGACCCTTATCTTGATAGTGATAATACGAGGAGCATAATCAGATAGATGCTCGCGGCTCTGGCTAATGCAGGCATTCATTTTATCAAGAATGTAAAGCCGTCCGGCTTTGGCTTTTTCAAGCGCGTCAGCCATGGTCTTAAGATCAAGGCCGTCAATCTTGATATCCATTTGAAAAGCGGTAACGCCCTGGGCGGTTCCGGTGACCTTGAAATCCATATCCCCGAAATGGTCTTCATCGCCCAGGATATCAGTCAGAACAACAACCTTGTCGCCTTCTTTGATTAATCCCATCGCGACCCCGGCCACGGCCGATTTAATGGGGACGCCGCCGTCCATCATGCAGAGCGAACCACCGCATACAGAGGCCATTGAGGAGGAACCATTTGATTCCATAATATCGGAAACGATTCTGACGGTATATGGGAAACGATCTTCGACCGGAATTACCGGCTGAAGGGCTCTTTCGGCCAGGGCGCCGTGTCCTACCTCACGACGGCTGACACCGCGGATCGGGCGAACTTCGCCAACCGAGAAGGATGGGAAGTTGTAATGAAGCATATAGCTTTTGGTTGTTTCACCCTCAAGATCATCGATTCTCTGCTCGTCGACCTTGGTTCCCAGAGTCATTGTAACGAGTGCCTGAGTTTGTCCACGGGTAAATAAGGCGGAACCGTGAACGCGCGGCAACACGCCAACTTCGCACGTAATTTCTCTGATTTCATCGGGTTTGCGGCCGTCAATACGAATATTCTCATTAACGATCATGGAGCGCATAATTTCCGAATCGATATCATGAATAATGCTGGCAATCGTGCCTTCCGGTTCCGGAAATTCCTCTTCGTAAGCAGTCAGCTCCTCGTCATCAAGAGTTTGTATATGTTTGGCACGTTCCTCTTTAAGTACTGCCTGGACGTCCTCTTTGATAGCCTTTTTGCTTTTCTTGCGTTCGTCTTTGTCGGCGATATGATTGGCCTCAGTCAAACGATCTTTGACCATTTCGACGACCTTCGATTTCAAAACCTCATCCATGACCGGGGCTTCGAATTCCAACTTCGGTTTTCCGCAGGCATTTTTAAGCTCGTCAATCAAGGCGACAATTTTCTTGATATAGCTATGACCAAATTCCAAAGCGTTGATCATATCCGTTTCGGAAATTTCCCGTCCACCGCCTTCAACCATAGTGATTGATCCGGCCGAACCGGCCACGGTCAGATTTATATCGGACTCTTCAAGTTCGGCAAAGGTCGGAAATATCACAAATTCACCATTGACGCGACCGACGCGAACCCCGGCGATAGATTTTGTAAAGGGAATATCGGAAATAACCAGAGCGGCACCGGTGCCGATCAGGGCGAGAATATCGGCATCATTTTCCAAATCGGCTGATAGTACAATATTAAAGCACTGGACTTCATTTAAGAATCCATCGGGAAAAAGAGGTCTGATCGGACGATCAATAACTCGCATGGCGAGAATCTCTTTTTCGGACGGCCGACCCTCTCTTTTGAAAAAACCGCCCGGAATTTTACCGGCGGCATAAGTTTTTTCGCGATAGTCGACCGAAAGCGGAAAGAAATCTCTTCCAAGCGTCGGTTTATCATCGCAAACAACCGCAGAAATAATCATCGTATCGCCGAGTCTGACAGTAACCGAACCATTGGCCTGCTTCGCCATCTTACCCGTTTCAATAGTTAGTTTCTTTGTACCTAAATCTAATTCAACACTTTGAACCATTAATAATCTCCCAATTTACCGTCTGATATTTAGTTTGGCGATAAGATGGCGATAACTTTCAATATCGCGATCTTTAAGATAGTCGAGCAGACGACGACGCTGTCCGACTTTTTTCAACAGACCGCGGCGGCTGTGAAAATCCTTCTTGTGCATTTGCAGATGACCGGTTAAACCGTTAATGTCTTCGGTCAGAAGAGCAACCTGGACTTCCGGCGAACCAGTATCTTTTTCATGAAGCCGGTATTCAGTAATTATCTCTTCAATTCTTTCTTTCGTTAATGCCATTAAACTGATCTCCTTTATTTAATTAATCGCATTATATTCTTTTTATCCAGTTTGAGTTGTTCGACCAACTGGCTGGTATCATCAAATTTCATATTTTCTCTTACGAATTGTTCCGGATAACAGAACAGTTCCTGATCATAAATATCCTCGTCAAAATCGAAGATGTTTACCTCAATTGATTTTCCCTCTTCGGGATTAAAATGGTTTTTGCCGATAAACATCATTCCGCGTAAATTTCTGCCAGCCTGCTCGAGACTGCAGGAATAAACACCATCTTTGGGAAGAAGTTTACGGCTGTTAACATCAATATTGGCCGTTGGAAAACCAATCTTTTTTCCGAGGCCGATGCCGCGGATAATTTTGCCACTGAGCGGGTACGGATGCCCAAAGAGCTCTTTGGCGGCTTTGAAATTCTTATCGGAGATAAGATTCCTAATACGGGTCGATGATATTGGTTTGCCATCGACCAGAACCGGATTGACTATTTCCAGTTCAAAATTGTGCTCTTTGCTTAAAGCCATTAAATCATTGATGGTCCCGCTTCGGTCTTTTCCGAAAGCATGGTCATAGCCGACAATTAATTTGGCCAACTTAATCTTTTCCACGAGATATTTCTCCGTGAAAGTTCGAGCATTCATATTCATTAGTTGTTCGTTGAAATTAAGGACCAAAAGTGAACCATCGACATAATTCTTCATCAATTTGATCTTTTCATTAAGGACGGTCAGCAAAGGCGGTGGCGAGTCAGGCGTGACAAGCATTCTTGGATGGGGTTCGAAAGTTATGGCCAGGGCATGAACGCCCTTCTTTTTGGCGGAATCCATCAGTTTATGTAAGATGGCCTGGTGCCCCAGATGCAAACCGTCAAAGGTTCCGATCGTCACAACCGTGGCGGAGCCATCCAAGATAAAATTATCAATACCGTATATTACGTTCAAACTCAATTTAATACCCTGACATACTTAAAAAATATATTGGTTTCATTTTCATTTATTTCATCAGAATTTTTCTGGGCTCGCCCAATGGCCATAATCTTGCCCTGGTAATCTTTCAATGATACAACCTGATCGACATTGAATTCTCCCTCAATAGCAATCAAATCGGTAAACTGGGGAGTGCGTCCGGTAATAACATGTTCCGTAAACTCTTTGGTGACCATAATAGAGGGATATGTCAGGGCCGATTCAATTGGAACAATATGTCTTTCCAATTCCCTGGCGGCGTGCAGATTTTTGATTTCATCCAATGTTAAAGCATTACTAATATCAAAATTACCGACTTTTGTTCGCCTTAAATTGGAAAGGTATCCGCCGCATCCAAGCGTCTCGCCAATATCATTGGCCAGAGATCTTATATAGGTTCCTTTGGTGCAGGTTACCCGACATCGTATAACTGGTAAATCCAAATCTTCAATGACCAGTTCTTTAATCTCAATATCCCTAATTGGAGTCTCGACTTCTTTACCGGAGCGAGCGAGCTTATATAATCTTTTACCGTCGACTTTAACCGCTGAAAAGGCGGGGACTTTCTGTTTAATTTTACCCCGGAAATTATCCAGAATTTCATCAAGTTGTTTTCTGGTTATCCGAGGAACAGGAGACTCGGAATTTTCAAGGATACCCTCGGAGTCATAGGTTGATGATTTTTTACCCAGAGTAATTTCTGCCAGATAGGTTTTATCCGCGTCACCCAAAAACTGAGATAATTTGGTGGCTCGTCCGAGACAGGTAATAAGCAAGCCGGTTGCGCGCGGATCAAGCGTTCCGGTATGGCCGATCTTCTTCTGCTGGATAGTCCGGCGCAGATTATTAATGACATCATGGCTGGACAAACGATATGGCTTATCGCACAGGAGCAACCCATCAAACTGCGGCATTAATTAACTCCTGTAATTCGGTTAGTAGTTGTTCACGAGCCTTGACAATCGGCAATTCAATCGTAAATCCGGCCGCATGCAAATGTCCGCCGCCCCCATACTTGTGAGCGATACGAGAAATATCATAGGGACTATTGGAACGCAATGAGACTTTTGTCTTCTTTGTATCCAATTCTCTAAAAAATCCGCCAACTTTTACATTTTGGTCATACATCACGAATTCGGCCATGCCCTCGGTGTCCGATGGGTTATATTTGCATCCATTCAACATATATTTTTCAAGAGATATCATGCATATCTGACCGTCATTAAAGGTCTTAAGTTCGGATAGCAATTTCCCTGTTAGTTTTAAGACATTGGCAGGAATCGAATAATAAATTCGATCGTTTATGCGTCTCGGATTAGCTCCAAAATCAATTAATTTGCCGGCCAGCAACATGGTTTTGGAAGTTGTTGAGTTAAACCGGAAGCGCCCGGTGTCGGTCAAAATGGCCGCATAGAGAACCGTGGCCGTATCCTCTGAGATTTTATAACCGGTTTCAATAAAGTAATCGGTCAATATTTCCCCGACAGCCGAAGCGGTTTCATCAATCAAATCAATTTCACCATATCCGACATTATCAGGATGATGATCAATATTAATAATTGGAGCCTTACTTGATAAATAATTTTCAACACGACCGCACCGGTCGCGAGTCGGGCATTCCAAAATAATATTCAAGTCGAAGGATTGATTGTCGTGATATTTTTCAACATTGATAATCTTATCGAGTTCGGGAAGGAACTCATATTTCTTCGGTATTTCACCGTCATTGAGTGCCACGACTTCTTTGCCCAAATCGGTTAGGTAACGGTATAATGCCGAAAGAGAACCAAGAGAATCACCATCGGGATCCACATGCGACGTTATCAGTATCGTATGAGCCTCGGAAATCATGTGTTTTATATCAGCAAATTTATTATTCATCGTCATTTTGCTCATCGGTAGATATTTCGTTTAGCAATGATTGTATCCTCATCCCTCTTTCAATTGAGGGATCAAATTTGAAAGAAATTTCCGGAATATATTTAACGGCCAGCAATCGTCCGATTTTCGCCTGAACTCTATTCGTTACTCTTTGAAGATAAGACGCGGTTTTTTCTTTCTGCAGCTCGTCACCAAGAACCGAATAATAAATGATGGCATAGCGCATGTCATTAGTCATTTCAACATCGGTAAAAGTTACCAAAGATGTCAAATTCTGAAGACATTCCGGGTCCAGCATTTCCCGTACATCGCGGAGCATTTGCTGGCGCATCCGGTCGGCTCTTTTAAACTGTTTCATAGCTATCCTATAAAATCTCAATCCGATAATCAATCAAATTGACGTCCGGATTATTTTCAATATTACTGACCACTTTGGCCAGAACCTGATCAACAAACTTGTTTTCATTACCGACCACGGCGGCGCCGATTTGCGAAGAGCGATGGCTGTCGTTTAGTCCGATTTCCGCAATCGAAATATTATATTTATTCATAATTCTGGCCATCAAGGATTTAATAATTCTCCGCTTTTCTTTCAATGAATCAACGCCCGGAAGATGTAAATCAACAACTACGGTTCCGATAATCAATTATTTTCCTTAAGATCAAGTTTTTTGGCATGTTCAATAATTTTGTACATTTCAATATTATCACCGACTTTCACATCGTTGAAATTCTCAATTCCGATTCCGCATTCATATCCATTTTGCACTTCTCGGGCATCGTCTTTAAATCTTTTCAAAGATGATAGTTTTCCGGTATGAATTATTCGTCCTTCGCGAACGACATGGGCAACATCGCTTTTAGTAATGGTTCCTTCCTTGACGAAGCAACCGGCAATGGTCCCAATACGCGGCACTTTGAAGATCTGGCGAATTTCGGCCAGACCGGCGAATTCTTCAGTAAGCTCCGGCGATAACATGCCTTCCAGAGCTTTTCTAACATCATTTTCAACATCATAAATAATATTGTATTGCTTAATCTCAACCTTTTCGCGAACCGCGGCAGCTCGCGCCCGCCCGTCGGGCGTGACATTAAAGGCGATAATAATGGCGTTGGACGCGACCGCCAGAAGCACGTCGGATTCATTGACAGCACCAACACCTTTTCGGAGAATTGAAGTACGAACCTCTTCGGTAGCAATTTTGCCAAGAGTTTCCGCAAGCACTTCCGCGGATCCGTCGACGTCAGCTTTAATTACCAACCTTAATTCTTTTATCTGCCCATCTTTAATTTGGGCATATATATTTTCGAGCGTGGCATGACCATAACCGCGGCGAATATCCTGTTCCCGTTTAAGTTGGGTCCGTCTCTGTGAAATGTCGCGCGCTTCACGCTCATCGCTGACAACGATAAAAGTATCGCCCGCCTGCGGGACGCCGTTCAAACCGGTAATGCGGACCGGTGTCGCTGGTCCGACTTCTTCCAACAACTCATCACGATCGCTTAACATTACTCTGACATGGCCACTGAACGTTCCGGCAACGATCGGATCGCCGGTTTGGACATTTCCCTTTTGGATAATAACGGTACTTATCGGACCGCGTCCCTTTTCCAGTTTCGCTTCAATAACAACGCCCTGTCCGCGAATATCGGGATCAGCCCTAAGATCAAGCATTTCGGCCTGAAGATGGATCATTTCTAAAAGAGTATCTATGCCTTGTCCGGTTTTGGCGGACACTTCCACCATAATCGTTTTACCGCCCCATTCTTCGGGATTAAGATTTCTTTTGGCCAGCTCCTGGCGAATCATGTCGGGATTAGCCGCCGGCTTGTCAATTTTATTTATGGCCACGATAATCGGTACTTCGGCGGCGCGAGCGTGATCAATGGCTTCAACGGTCTGGGGCATAACGCCGTCATCGGCGGCAACCACCAGAATAACAATATCAGTAATTTGAGCGCCGCGAGCGCGCATGGCGGTAAAGGCCTCATGACCCGGGGTATCGATAAATACAATTTTCCCGCTCGGTGCCTGGACTTCGTACGCTCCGATATGCTGGGTAATGGCGCCAGCCTCGCCGCCTACGACATCGGTTTTGCGGATATAATCAAGCAATGAAGTTTTGCCGTGGTCAACGTGCCCCATAACGGTCACGACCGGGGAGCGCGGCAGAAGATTCTCATCCGATTCTTCTTCTCTGGCCTCAACGCCGATTTCTTCTTTTTCTTTAATTTCAAAATTACATTCCAGGGCCAGGGTTTCGATTGTTTCCATATCCAGGCGCTGGTTGATTGAGGCCATCATTCCCAATTTAAAACAAACAGCGATCAATTCGGCCGGTTTGATTTCCATGGCATTGGCCAATTCGGCCACGGTCATGTATTCAACCACTTCCAGCATGTGGCTATCGCCTTCAAACCCCTCGCCGTCTCCCTTTTCGCGCCGTTTATATTTTTTTGATTTCTTCCCGGAGCCCATGGTTGCCATCGTGGCTCGGAAACTTTTCTGAACCGCTTCTTTATCAACCCTATGTCCGTGACCCTTTTTCTTTTTATCGAAACGTTTCTTTTTACCCTTATCGGTTTTGCCTAAAACACCGGATAACTTGGCAATTTTCTTTTCCATATCAACCGGCTGACTTTTATCCTCTTTGCCCTTGTGGCCGGTTCTATCGGAGAGTCTCTTTGACTCTTTTGTTTTCTTTGCCTTAAGATCAATTTCCTTTTTGGCGGCGGCCTTTTCGGCTCTGAATTTAATTTCAATCGCTTCGATCATTTCATCGGTGGCAACCGACATATGCGATTTTGGCTTAAAATCAAGTTCCTTGAGCATTTTCAAAAGGGCATTTGATGATATTTTAAAATCTTTAGCAACTTCATATAATCTTTTTTTGGCCATTATTTGAATCCTCCCGGAACTTTACTTATTATTTGCTTCCTCGGAAACGGCATCGGTTGCTTCATCTCCGCCCGACGCCTCGTTTGAAGAGTCTTCTTTTTTGGCTTTATCCGCTTTTTCCTTTTGAACTGCAGCCTTTTTTTCAGCCTTTCGTTCCCGTTCCTTTTCATTTCTTTTGGCTTCTAATTCCGCCACAAAGGCCTGGGCTTTTTCAATTAGGGTTTCTGCGGTTTTATCTCCGATTCCTTCGATCTTAGTCATCATCTCCACACTGACTTTGGCCAATTGTTGCACCGTATTAATATCAGCTTCGACCAAACGCTCTTCGATTTTTGAACCAATACCCTCCATATGTCCAACCGGTACCATCTCTTCAGCTTCCTGCTTTTTCATGGCATTGTAATCGGTTTCAGACATAATGTTTATTCTCCAGCCGGTCAACTTCGAAGCCAATCGGGCATTCTGCCCGGCCTTGCCGATTGCCAGTGATAACTTGTCATCTTCAACCGCCACCGTCATGGACGATTCATCATCGAAAACATCAATATGGACCACTTTGGCCGGAGATAGTGAGCGGGTCACGAATATTTCCGGATTGCCGCTGTAGGGAATAATATCGATTCGTTCGTTATTCAACTCCCGAACCACCGATTGAACCCGGACGCCTTTGATACCAACGCAGGCTCCAACCGGGTCGATCCGATCATCAGCCGAATAAACGGCAATTTTAGATCTTTCACCTGGTTCGCGGGCTATTTCTTTTATCTCAATAACGCGTTCAAAAATTTCGGGGACTTCAAGTTCAAAAAGTCTTCTCAAGAATTCATCACTAACCCGCGATAAAATAACCTGCGGTCCGGCCGTCATTTTTTGAACATCAAGAATATAAGCTCTTATTCTATCACCCTGACGGTATTTTTCGCGCGGAATCTGTTCCTTAATGGGCAGAATTCCCTCGGCTTTGCCGAGATTGACAATCAAGTTGCCTTTGTCGATCTGCTGGACCGATCCGGAAACCAACTGCCCCACTCGGGTGATATATTCATCGTAGATTTTATCGCGCTCCGCCTCGCGCACTTTCTGTATTAAAACCTGTTTGGCGGTAATAATTGCATTTCGTCCGAATTCTTCATCGACTTCCAAAAAGATTTCCATTTCATCGCCAAGCTCGGCGGTTTCATCAAGCTCTTTGGCATCATCCAATGAAATTTCAAAGATATCCTCTTCCACCTTTTCAACGACTTTCTTAACAGCAATCATGGTAATTTCGCCGGTTGACCGGTTCAGTTTAAAAGTGAAGTTCTCCGCCTCCGGATACCGTTTTTTTGCCGCGGCCAGTAAAGATTCTTCCACCTTGGAAATAACCGTATCTAAGTCTATATTCTTTTCTCGGGCAATCAGGGCCAGGGCCTCTACAATCTGGTATGCCATTAATATATCTCCGCTAAAATATTATTTTCCCACTCTGGATTTGATTTATATTAAATCTTTCCTTTTTATCTTCTATTGTCAATTCAATGCTCGATTCATCGGAATCGGTCAATTCGCCTTCAATGGCCGGAAACATATCATCGACAAATAGAAGCCTAATTTTCTCCCCGACTCGCCGTTTAAAATCACGGGCCGTTTTAAGCGGCCGATCCAATCCCGGCGAGGATATTTCAACTATATATCCGTATTCAAAAAAATTACTCGCTTCAAGATGAGGTTCCAGTAATTTGGTCAGACGAATACAGTCTTCTATTGAAACTCCTTTATCAGAGTCAACAAACAACTGGACCCGACTGTTCCGCTTATATTGCGAAAGTTTAATCTCAACCAGATCAAAATTCTCGCTCTCCAAAAGCGGCGTTACCAACTCAATAATATCATCCTTTAAAGCCATAATTATATTCACCACTATTGCCTAAACGGCATTAGCATAACTAATCAAAATAACATAAATGGTTTCGATACGCAAATCATTTATTCCTAATTAATCCGTTCCAACAGAGATTTCACTTCCTCAACAACATGTTGAATATCAATAAGATTGGCCGATTCCTCGGTGCGCGCCTTAAGCTCGATTTTTCCCTGTTTCAGCGATTTGTCCCCGATTACGATTCTAATCGGAATACCGATTAAATCGGCGTCATTGAATTTGACTCCGGCTCGGTCGGAGCGGTCATCGAGAAGGCAGTCGATGCCATTTAAATTAAGCTCATCGTATACCTTATCGGCGGCCTCTTTTATATTTTCCTGAGTATAATTCAGGGGAATAATCTCGACCGTATAGGGCGCAATATTTTTGGGCCAAACGATTCCGTTGTCGTCATGGTATCTTTCGATGGCGGCCTGGGGCGTGCGCGTTATGCCAATCCCATAGGAGCCCATAATAAACGGTTTCTCTTTGCCTTCCTCATCGAGAAACTTGCCGCCCATTGATTCGGAATATTTAGTTCCCAGCATAAAGATGTTGCCGATCTCGATTCCCTTTTTGGATGTTAAAGTGCCATCACATTTGGGACACATCTCGCCTTCCGGGGCATTACAAATATCGGCTATTTGAGTCGCTTTGAAATCGCGCTCATAATTAACATTTAGAAGATGTTTGTCTTTTTTGTTGGCTCCGACAATCATATTTTTTATACGAGCCACCTCGGGGTCAACAATCAAAGGAACATCTTTTAAAATCCCGACCGGGCCGGCATATCCAACCGGCGCCTTGGTGACATATTCAACCAGAGATTCGGGAGCACTATCAAGGTCAATACAGCCAAGAATATTTTTAAGCTTTATTTCATTAAGTTCGCGGTCGCCACGAATCATCGCCACCGCCGGTTTATTGTCGGCGATATAGATCAGCGTTTTGGCCAATTGAGAGGCATCAACTTTCAGAAATCCGGTTACCTGTTCGATGGTCGAGGCATTGGGCGTATCGACTTCCTCAATTTCCTTCAATTCCGTATCCTGCGGCTTAGGCTGTTTTTCGCGGAAAGTTGCTTTTTCGATATTGGCGGCATAATCACATTTGTCGCAAAACATGATAACCTCTTCCCCGCCCGAGGTGTCAACAATCAGCATAAATTCATGAGCCGCCTTGCCGCCCATGGCGCCGGTATCGGATTCAACCATCCGGGTATCAAGACCGGCCCGCTTGAATATGGCAAAATAAGCGTCGGCCATTTTTTTATATGACTCTGCAAACGACTCTTCGGTGGCATCGAAAGAATAGGCATCTTTCATTAAAAATTCACGACCCCGCATCAGGCCGAATCGAGGCCGGATTTCATCGCGAAATTTAACCTGAATCTGGTACAAATTCAGCGGAAGCTGTTTGTAGCTTTTCAGTTCGCCCCGCAACAGAGTTGTGACAACTTCCTCATGGGTCGGACCGAGGCACATTTCATGTTCATGGCGGTCTTTCAGTTTCATAAGTTCTTTGCCGGCGGTGTCATAGCGGTTCGATTCGCGCCAGGTTTCGGCCGGCTGGAGAACCGGCATAGTTATCTCAATGGCTCCTTTTTTATTCATCTCTTCACGGACGATTCGGGCGAATTTTTCAATCACTCTCTGCATCAAGGGCAAATAGATATAAACGCCAGCCGCCAGCTTGCGAATAAATCCGCCGCGGAGCAGAAGTTTATGCGAAATCAGTTCCGCCTCGCTGGGAACCTCGCGTAAAGTCGGTATATATGTTTGCGTCCAACGCATTTCAAACTAACCTTTCAAATTAGATTACAAGGAAAAGTTAATCAGGTATAATACAGGTTTATATCCCAATGTCAATCAAAAAGTTTTGAGGAATTTAAAGAGAGAAAATCAGGCCGAAATCGGGGCCATGGTCTTATTCGGTTTGATGTTGACCGACTGGCCGTTGAGCCGGGTAATAACGCCCGGAGTGCCGACAACAGTACAATCGCTGGGGATATCGACCATGTAAAGGAAAGTATTGGCGCCGATTCTAACATTGTTGCCAATTGTAAGCGGTCCCAGAATTGTTGCGCCGGTGCCAATTAAGACATTGTTGCCAATCGTAGGATGACGTTTGCCGGTGTGATGCCCCGTCCCGCCGAGAGTGACATTGTGGAACAAGACGCAGTTATCACCTATTTGGGCGGTTTCACCGATGACGATTCCAGCGCCGTGATCGATAAAGAAACCAGAACCGATTTTGGCTCCCGGATGAATCTCCACTCCGGTCAGAAACCGGGCAATTTGGGAGATCAGTCTTGGGAAAAACGGAACGCCAAGATTGTAAAAGGGGTGGATCAACCGATGAATTAGCGTCGCATGGAAACCGGGGTATAGAAATACCTCGAGGTTTTTGGCCGCCGGGTCATTGCGGTAAATCGCCTTAACATCCTCTATAATTCGTTTAAATACCATAATATTATTATACGTATCGGTTAAATTTTGAGATAGATTAATTTGCGGGAATTTAAGAATCAAGCACGAAAGCTAAAAATTATACGAAAGTCTTAGACATAGATAGGACGGTTTTTCACTCGGGAATTGCTTTAACCCGGATTCGATTTTGAACAGGTCGTTTTTATCAACGGGAATTGGATCAACAATCAGGGAACCTATCAGGGCACCGATAATAGTGGTTAAAACGACTACTCCCAGATTGTTCCAATACTTGAATTCAGTTTTATCCCGATTGTCCTCCGACCCGAATCTGTCTGATTCCTTAAAAAAGTTGTAAAAGAAAATACTGCCCCCAATCGCCCCTCCGATAAAAGCTCCGTTCTTGATTTTTACGGATTGTCCCCCTTTATAAACGTACAGGCCATCGATATTATTACGGTTGAATTCCAAATCACCCATTTGATTGAAAATGACGATGGCATTCGGTTTTAATTCGGTAAAACAACCCGTAAATTTCTGGCCGGCGGTATTACGGATCATTACCTTATCGCCGATTTCACACATTTGGGCAGTCAAATTACTAGTTCCAAATATTATCAGAAAAAGTATCATTGGAATTAAATATGACCGCCTCATTGATCTCTCCTATTGATCCTGTTACCTGTATTTTTTCATCTCTTTTTTAAGCGCGGCGGCGAAATGTCCGGCGGTATATTCGAACAATTTCCCCTTTAATGACGCCCAATAACTCACATCCTCTTTAAGGTTAAGGCCGAAAACGATTTTATTCGTCCTTATATTAATCAATTCTATGCCAACTGTGATTAGAGCGGTATTGACCAGGGCCGTTGTTTTAAATTCTTCAAATGAATCCGATTGATTATATCGAAGCAAATAACAACTCACTTTGTAGTCCGCGATAGGATTATCCAGTTTAACTGACTTAAAAATCTTCGTTTCTGCGAGATAACTTCCCAATTGATTGCGAAAATATTCTATATTTTCTCCGGTAGGCTTATCATACGGTCGGATGTCATCCGGAAGATCATCGACTATTTCACCGATACTGCAAAAACTGCCTAATAAATTCTCATTCAGTGGAATAGTAATAATAAACGGTTTTTGACAGTTCAACAATAAAAATGTGGCAGTTAAGATTATTAAGACGAATATCAATTTGTATGATTTTATTTTCGTCATCCCAGAACCTTATTTCCTAATAAAAGAATGATAATCCAAATTTTATATCGAGGATAAAAGTTAATTCATTACCCTCATTAGAAACATTCATCTTAAAAAGATTCAATTCGCCCGACATATATATATTTAATAAACGGGAAAAAGAATACTCACCGCCTCCACCAAAGTGTAACGATGGTTCCATTTTCGATTCAATATTATTATTGATTTCAAATTTATTATCAATTAATCCGATTCCTATATATGAAAAGGCCGATACCGGAAATCGTCTACTGAAGGTACCGACCGGCATGTACTGTAGTGAAAGCTGATATTTCCAAACGTCCAAATTATTATTCAAGTAATCCAAACCCGATTTTGAAATTGCGCCCCGAAGGCTCACTCCTTTGCCCAGATAGGCCATGACAATAGCATCGAATCCTACAATTGAGTTAATGGTTTCGTTTTTCACGGTGTCTATTTTAAAAAAATCATTATAAGTGCTTCCCATGGAAAAACTGGTATTTATACCGAGTGATAGTCCTAATTTCCAGGGTTTTCTCACAACCCTGATATCGGGATCGTTCGATTTAATACTAATTTCCCAAATTTCATTTCCGTTTTCATTATAAATAGAATCAATATTATGAAAGCTAATATTTCGTTTTTCAGATTTAATTATAATCACCATAAATGAGTTATCAATAAGATATTCTACATTTTCGATTCGTTCTCTGTCTTTGGTAACGATAGTCCCGCGATTAACATTATTGCCATTGGCACCGGAGACCAGAATAAAAAGAATACTTAAAATAAAAACAATTCGCTTTATCATACGCACATTCTCGAAAGATAATAATATTATTAGCGAACCTAATATAAAAGTATCAAAATGTCAACCATTGCGGGAATAATAAAATCATCAAATCTTATTAAAGGCATAGTTGGCCAGACGGCGCGCTTCTCGGAAACGGGTATTGGCTCCCGGTGATCCCAATACAACCACCGTTATCTCTTTGCCAAGACTGTTTTGAAGTACGGTGGCGAGACAATAATCGGATTTAATAATATAGCCGGTCTTTCCCGCTTTGACTTTATACTTGGAAAAAACCATTTTATTGGTATTAATTAATCGAATCGTCCGGTTTTTATTAATCGGTCGGAATTCATATTTTTTCAGACTGGTTATCCGGGCTATCTCAGGATAGTACAGCATGGCATTGACTATCAGACGAGCGACATCCCCGGCGGTGGCGCAATTTTTCTCATTCAATCCGGTCGGCTCGCACATTTGGGTATGTTCCAATCCGATTTCCCTGGCTTTGCTATTCATCATCTCAGCGAATTTTTCATAAGAGCCGCCCACAGTCCGAGCCAGCGCCCGGGCGGCGCGGTTATCCGATTGAAGGAGAGCGGCATGGAGAAGATCCTTGGCTTTGACTTTTGTGCCGATTCTAAATAATGATTTTGAAGAGCGCCGTGCGTCCTGCCGGGTTATTTCAATGATAGAATCGGGATTATAAGAATCAAGCACGACCATAGCCGTTAATAATTTGGTTATTGAAGCAATCGGCCGGGCTTCATTGGCATTATGGCTGTAGAGAATATTCCCCGTTTTGTTATCAATGGCGACCGCCGCCTTAAGATTAAGATACAGCTCCCGGCTGATATTAGTGTCGGGAATTTCAATTTCAAAATAATCCAATTCTTCCAATGAATCCGAGGTGAAAAGCGGCTTTGATTCAACCTCGAGCATAACCGTGTTCCATCCCAAAAACACGATCACCATAAATCCAAAAGCGGACAGAAGTCCCAATTTTATTTTCGTCCCTGATTCTACTTCCATTATTTATATCTCATCCATTTTATAATTTCCGGCAAAGTTGGCCGTTTGCCATACATTAAAATTCCCACCCTAAATATTTTAGACACGATCCAAATGACAGCAAAAAGAGTGACAATGGTTAAAATCAATCCAAGGAAGGCCTGAACAATCATCGGATTAGCGAAATCAAAGCTGTCAACCCCGGCAAAGTTGAGGCGAAGGACCATCATTGTCGGCGTAATGAAGGGAATAAAGGACATTACCGTCGATAGTACTGAATCCGGATTCTGAACCACGTGGATAGCAACAAACATCGGTGATAACAACGTCATTGTAATCGGCATCATAAATCCCTGGGCCTCTTTGTCGCTATTGACGATGGAACCGATTAAAGCAAACAAGCTGGAAAAGAGCAAATAACCGACAATCATGTATGAAATAAAGAAAAAGATAAAGACCGGGTTAAAGAGGGTTCCCATAATTTCAGCGGGGACATCGAAAGAACCCCGCATTGAGTAAAGAACAAAACCCATAACAAACCAGATTAATATCTGAGTCAAACTGGCCAAACCGAGACCGATAATTTTTCCTGTCATCATTTGGAACGGCGTTACCGATGAGGCGATAACCTCAACAATACGCGAGTTTTTCTCCTCGATAACCGAGCGCATGAGGACCTGTCCAAAATTAATCACCGAGCCGAAAATAATCATAACAAAAATTATCCCGCCCAGATACATCGACATAAAATCGCGCGATTCGCCCGACAATGTTTGATGTTCAAAACTGACCCGACGAGTAAGCTGTAAAACCGAATCGGTCGGAATATTGATCTCTGAACGCTCCAATCTCATCGCCGACAGGATATTCGTCAGCGAATAGTTGAATTGCGAACGTGACTCAAATCCGAATGATTTGGCAATCATAAAGCAGGAATCATTTGTTAAAATATCTTTATCAATTAAGAGATAGTAGCGAAGTTTCTTATTCAAAATCATCGAATCAAGCTCGGCTCGAGCGGCGATGATTTGGACAGAATCATCGTACGGTATATCATATACTTTGGTAATCTCGTACGTAGGCCGGTCATCATCAATTTTGTATTCTTTTAATTTGTCGGCCAGTTTTTGGCCGATTCCCTGCTGACCGAGATCAATAATAGCCACTTTTTCAGTATCGCTGGAACCCTCGCGGGCGAGAAGCGACGGCAAGACAATAATGGCAACCATAAAAACGGGAGTTAACAATATCCCGATGAAGAAAGATTTTTTCTTGACGACCTGGGCATATTCGCGCTTGATTAAAGTCCATAATTTATTCATTACCCGCCTCCCCCATTTTTACTGTTTGCGGGTCAACCTTGGCCACCTTAATAAATATATCATAAAGCGACGGTTCCATAATTTCAAATCGTCGGACTTCAACCTGTTCATTTATTTGAGCGAATATTTTCCGGGTGTCGGCATCGGCATTCAATCGTAATTCAATATAATTGTTAAATTCGGTGAAATCGGTAACTCCGGGAATGGTGCGGATAAAAGCACCATCGCCCTCAATATCAATCTGAAGCGAATTGGCCCCGAATTGCTTTTTAATATCGGAAAGTTTTCCATCGAGTACTTTACGGCCCTTATTTATCAGACAGATAAAATCGCACAGTTTTTCGGCCTGCTCCATAACGTGCGTGGAAAATAATATGGTTGTCCCCCGCCGTTTTTCATCGAGGACGATATCTTTTATAAGTTCAATATTTATCGGATCAAGTCCGGAGAAAAGTTCATCGAGAATGATTAAATCGGGTTTATGAATGAGAGTCGTAATAAATTGTAATTTCTGCTGCATTCCTTTGGATAGTTCCTCGACGTTTTTCTTTTTATAATCGGAGAGCGACATTTTCTCCAGCCAACCGTCCATATCGGCTAAGGTTTTTGATTTTGGATATCCCTTAATTTCAGCAAAAAATTTAATGACCTCTTCCAGAGTCATTTTTTTATACAAACCGCGTTCTTCCGGAAGATATCCGACTCGGTCCTTAAATTCGGGAGTCGCCCTTTGGCCATCGACCATAATCGAGCCTGAGTCGGGTGCGATAATATCCATTATCATCCGAATCGTTGTGGTCTTCCCGGCTCCATTGGGACCGATTATGCCATAAATGGAACCTTTCGGCACAGATAGCGAAAGTCCATCAACAGCAAACTTGGCGTCGTAAGCCTTGGTTATATTATCCAGTTTTAAATATTCGCTCATACTACCTCTATAATTTGAGAATCTAAAATTCTGTTAAACCTATATCAACAAAAAAATTAGAGATTTAATCTTTCAGTAAGCTCTTTGGCGTTTTTAACGGCTTGACCAAGATGACAATTGTTAAAAAAGATATAAAGTTTTTTGGCCTTATTTTCGAGTTTTTTGATCTTCTCCCGCCACTCGTTCAATTCAGCCTCAGAATAATCATAGTCATATCGAAGCGCGCCGCCGTTCCACCACTGTTTGGCATTGCGACCGTGCAATCGAATATAGCCGGTATCGATGGTATTAAACAACTCGGGTTTTATTAGTCCGGGAAGATCCGGCTCATCGACAGAGACATATCCGATCTTGCTCTTTTTAAACATATCGTACATCTCCCGATTGACCCAACTATCATGGCGGAATTCAACAAAAAGACTATAATCTTGAAGGAGATGGTTGCAATAATAGACATAATCCAGATTTTTTTCGTTATGCTTGAATGAAAATGGAAATTGCGCCAGAACCCCTTTGAGTTTTCCCGAGTTGGTAATCGGCTCTATGCATTCTTTAAAATCTATGATATCTTTTTCGATTTTATATCTTTTATGCGTAAGCGTGCCGGGGGCTTTAATGATGAATTCAAAATTATCCGGCGTTTTCTTTTCGATATTGGCCATAATGGCCGGATGGGGAATCCGGTAGTAAGTCGAATTTATTTCGACCGTGTTGAAATGCTTAATATAATAGTCAAGCATCTTCCCTTTTTTCGTTTTTTCCGGATAGAACGGTCCGACCCAATCATCGAAACTATATCCTGATGTACCTATTTTTATTTCCATAATAACTAAATATACCGAGTTAAAATTATATTATTCAATCTTCGCGCTCTTTTTTTATTTTCAATTCCTGAAATTTAACCTTACCGCATTTGGGACAGATCCATTTCCGGCGTTTATGGAATGATCTTTTTTCCTCTTTCATTCCTATTTTACATTTCTTACAAAGCATATCTTACAAATGAATCTTCTTCAATCACAAATCAACAAAAAGTTTATCTTGACAATCCGGTTGAAGGTTTATATTGTCGGGCTATGAATAAAATAAAAAGAACCCTCGGCATGGCCCTTATTGCGGCCTTTATGATTGGCATCATTACCGGTTGTGGCGGTAATGGCGGAAATGCCATTGACGGCATAATTAATTTAAACTGGTGGCAC
>JBDRRI010000045.1:0-2194 GCA_043825815.1 Candidatus Zixiibacteriota bacterium | reverse complement strand
TAACAATGAAATATAAACAAACAGTAACAAACAATAATATACCTTGACATTTAATAATATATCGCTATTTTTGGGGTAACCATGTTGTAAGGAGTAAGTTATGAGCAAAAATAGTGATCGTCTGCTGTCATTCGAGTTTTTTCCGTCGCTCTCCAACAGCGAGGAATTTTTCCAGAAAATAACCGCCCCGGAAAAGGCCGGACGGCGGATTGCCAATCAATATTTTCTGTTTGTCATTTTCACCTTTATCTACGGTATTGTTATGGGCGCCTACCACGGTTTCGCTCAGGCGATTGCGGCCGGCGCCAAAGTAACGGTACTGTTTACGCTGGCGCTCTTGATCTGCTTCCCCGCCTTCTTCATCATCCAGTATATTCTCGGCTCGCGCCTTCGGCTGTTCCAGATGGTTTCAATCATTCTCTCCGGATTTGTTTTGACCACCGCAATTATGGTCTCGTTCGCCCCGATCATTATAATCTTCCTTCTGACCGGCTCAAATTATTATTTTTTGCAGTTGCTCCATATTGCGATTTTTATACTCTCCGGGATATTCGGAATGAAAACGATTATCGATGCGCTCAAATTTTCCTGCGAGAAGAAAAATGTCTACCCGCAGATCGGGGTGGTCGTGTTCCGGTTCTGGGTCATCATTCTCGCTTTTGTCGGAATCCAGCTGGCCTGGAATTTCCGTCCGTTTCTCGGCGACCGGGGACGGCCGTTTGAGCTGTTCCGGCACTATGAGGGGAATTTCTATGCGGCGCTGATATACTCGGTCAACCAGCTTATCAAAAATGATATCGACGATGGCAAAAAAGCAACCGGGTTCCATGAGGACAGTTCCACGCAGGATTCGCTTTTGAATCTCTACAACGACGAGGAGAGTCCGTTTGAAAACTGATATCATGACGCTGGAGGAAGTCGCGGCCTATCTGAAACTCAAGCCTCAGACAATCTACACCTGGGCGCAGGAGAAAAAGATTCCGGCGGCGAAAATCGGCAAGGAGTGGCGGTTCCGCAAGGGGATAATCGACGAATGGTTTATTTCGCATATCGATGACAAGTTCAGCGAGGTGATCGAGAACGCCAAAAACAAACAGGATGAAGATATGTAGCGTAAAATTTGAAAAAGTAATAAATTGGACAATATGAAAACACCGAGCGCCAAAAGAAAAACTTTGACGATCCTGGCCGGTATTCTCTGGAGCGGGGTCGGTCTGACGATGCTGACGGCGGCGGCGTACTGGATATTGCACGGCAGTTATTCGTGGCTCCTGATTCTCGGCGCGGTTGTTCTCGGTTTTCTCAAATACAAATTCATGTTTTCCAAAGTCGTCCGGAAGAATATTAACCGCATATACAGTTTTGCTCCCGGCAAAGATAAAGTCTGCGTTTTTGCTTTCCAGAATAAGAAATCGTACTACCTGATGCTTTTTATGATGCTGATGGGTCATTTTTTACGGCAGTTCCCGCTTCCGCCGGAATTAAAAGTTTTTATCTATCTCACGGTCGGCACCGCCCTGACATTGGCCAGCCTCCATTACTATCTATATCTTATCGGCCCCAGGCCGCTCAATCCAGCCGTCTTCAGGGAGGTCCGGTAATGTTCGGGGCCGCAATTATTCAGATTATAGCGCCAAAATAAAATCTTGACATAATGCACCCGGTTAATTAATATTTGATTAATAGAACAATCGGGCCACTTTCGACTCAATAATTGATAGGTGTGTCGTTCTATTCAGAATTTGAAAATATATCTAAACCTCATATATAAATATTAGGAGTAACGATGTATTATTTCAAGAACAAACACTCCGGCATTAATTACGCGGTGGGCCTGCTGATGGTCATTATCTGCCTTTTAGCAATGCCGAATCTGATTCTTGCCGACGGAACTGATGAGCCTCAGTTCAACAAGTATTCGTACTATCGTTTTATGATGGGCGGATCGTGGGTTCATACCGACAATGGTCCGACCGACGGAAAATTTACGGCGGCGATGCTAGTCAGGACGCGGATAGGGTCGTGGGAGTATGGGCCGTTGAAATGGCATTCAATCGATGATGATTCCGATCCCGATCAATTTCCTTTCATTGATTTATTCGTCGATGCCCAATTTATCACCAATACGCCCTTTTATAGGGTATTCAATGCTGATTTCACCGGAGGACTTACGGCGGACAGCGTTCTTCTAACC
>JBDRRI010000044.1:0-4086 GCA_043825815.1 Candidatus Zixiibacteriota bacterium | reverse complement strand
CCATCTTTATAATATTTAATATCTATAATCTCGCCCCGATGATTTAGTCTTTCCCATTTTCCGTCTTTTTCCCCATTTTTTTTCTTGCCAATATCAAACCATTTATAATTTTTCAACCAATCAAGACTGTTTGTTCGCTCCCATTCTGCCCATAAATCAAGGTTTTGGTTATAATAGACTTTGGATTCATTAATCGGCCAGCCGTTATTTTTTTCAAGGGCGACAAGAAATTCGCCATTGTAACAAAAATATATTGAATCTATCAGAAGATCGGGATTGGCTAAATCCGTTTCTGGCTTATGCAGCACCCATAGTCCATGTTTCTTGCCCATATTATAATGCCCCAGAGTTTTAAGAGTATTATTGGCGTGCCACTCACGATAAACTCCATGTCTTACGTCATCAATATAATGTCCCTCTTCCATTCTGAATTGACTATCGTACATTTTTATCCAGACGCCAATTCGTTTATCCCATTCGAATTTGCCGGTTTCTTTAAGATTACCCGATTCGTAATATGAATTGTACTGCCCGTGCGGCTGAAGGCCCCTTTCGTTACCGGTCAACCAGGCTCGCGTATAATATTCTTTTAAATTTCCATTGGGCCAATTGGTTTTGACCGTATCATATTTTGTTTCCCACCATCCCAGAGCCGATTGAGATAGTACTATTGAAAACAGAAGAAATAATTGAATTAATAATTTTATTTCAATATTCTGGCATGGCTGATTCTTACTCATAGTTTCCTCTTTACTTTTTGTAATATCCCTGCGCTTCCGGTATAAGTCTCCTTATATCATTGATTCTCGTCTCATTCGAAGGATGGGTCGAAAGAAATTCCATTGGTTCTCCGCCCCCTGAGGCGGCCATTCGCTCCCAGAAATTTACCGCTGTCTGCGGGTCATACCCGGCCATGGCCATAAAGATCAAGCCCAGATGGTCCGCTTCCGATTCATGCATCCGGCTGTACGGCAATAAAACGCCAAGACTGGTCCCGACGCCAAAAGCGGTCATAAACAGGTTGCGTGTTTCCTGCGGCTTTTGCTCCAAAGCTTTTTCAATAGCCATTCCGCCGAATTGTACCAGTAAACCCTGTGTCATTCGCTCGTTCCCATGGTTGGCAATCGCATGGGCAATTTCATGGCCCATCACTACCGCTAGGCCAGCTTCATTTTGAGCGACCGGAAGGAGTCCTGTATAAACGACCACCTTTCCACCCGGCATGCACCAGGCATTAACCTGCGAGTCCTCGACCAGATTAAAATCCCATTCATAGCCGTTTAAAATATTCGAAAGATTATTAGCCGCCATATATTGCTCAACCGCTTTCTGAATTTTCCCGCCGACCCGTTTTACCATGGCGGTTTGAGTGGCATTATTACTCAGCTTGTTTGATTTGAGAAAAGTGTCATATTCCTGGAATGACATTGAGTTGATCGTCGAAGCCGGTATCAGATTGAGCGATTTTCTTCCGGTTATCGGAACGGTGGCGCAGGCCGCCAGCAGTAATGTCGCTAAAAGAAGCAGTGATACAGTCTTTAGAATCTTTTGAGTCTGAGATTTAATCTGCATTTTCAGTACCTCCGGTTATTTTAATTATTTGACTCGATAATGTTCCAGATACCAGACTTGCTCAACATAAGGGGCATCGACAGGATCGATACCATAGGTCTCGATTTTTACATAACCAATGTTGGGTGCCAGGTAATATATTTTATAATCTTCAAAAAAATTATTAATGTACCATATATAGGCATTGCATGTAAAAGTACCGGCTGGGACCGTTATCGCCGTATCCACCGATACAACCCGCGCAAAGGAATAAACTGTATCGGCCGTGTAGAATGTATCATTTTTTATAGCCGGATATTTGGCATAAAAATAGGCCGGGCAGGTTGACGGTGCGCAATTCCGGCGCGACCAGAGACCGCCGCTTCCGGCCTGAAGTAATATTTTTGAATCAGTGGTATCAGTATTGTCAAAAATATACTCCAACCCAAACCACTTCGCCCCATTGATTATAATCGAATCGAAAATACGATAATTGAAATCGGCTGAATCAATTATGGTTCCATCGAACGAATAGGTAACCAATGATCCAAACCACTCATTATTAAAATCCAGCGGCATAATCTCATTGTCACCGCTATTGGTAACCGATTCATCGCACGCCGCAACAAATATTAATATTAACGCCAGAGCCAGTGTTTTTAACTTTGCAAAAATCATTTTCCCTCGATTTTGAAGATTCCTAATATTCAATGTAAAAACCTTCATACAAATATCAAACAATTTATTATAAATTAAGATTCATAAAAAAGCTTGGCTTTATTTTAAAAAATATGCCAGTCTTGACAATCTGTCCAATAATTATATAATCAGGCTAAGGCTTGAATAAAATTGAGGAGAGATATATGAATTTTAACGGCAAGGAATACGAACTGTTCAGTTCCGCATTTAACGATAAAACCTATTCCGGCCGGATGGTTGGCAGGCGAATCGCCACGAAAATTCCGCATCGGCAAAGTAAAGTCGTCTCGCTCGACATGGTGATGGAATTCTTAAAAGACGGTAATGTTATTTCCTATCCTCACTATTACCGGACCGGGGATAAGGGGCTCCAGCTGGTGGTCGAATATCTTCGAAAATCCGGTAAACATGATATCAAAATTTATGGCAATGCCTTTTTTGATCATGTCGATCCCTGGTTGGCAGAAGCTGTCCGCGATGGTATAATTGGCGGCTTGTACGGCAATGTCTATCGTAAATTGGGCGAGAGTGTTGTCGCAGGCGAATTCCTGCCCTGGGTTTCGGTTGGGTTTTCACACGGCAACCGGGTCCGCAAACTGCAGACCGGCGAGGTTAATGTAAAAGTTGCTTTCGGGCCGGTTCCTATAGCCGATCATTATGGAAATGCCAATGGCCTGCTGGGCAAGGCGGAACATAAGTGCGGTCCAATAGGGCTGTTTACCGCCGACGCCGAATATGCCGAATATGTTTGTCTTCTGGCCGGAACGATCAGCGAGACGGTCGTGATGCCGACGCCAATCTCAATGGAGCAGGTTGATTTTGTGGTTAAAGTCGATGACCCTGGATTGAATTCCGGTATTGGTTCCGGAACGCTTGATATGGATAAGGCCCGTTCTAATCCTTTTAATGTGCAGGTGGCTGAAAACGTTTCCAATGTGATTCGCGCTTCGGGCGTGGTCAAAGATGATTTTGGCTTTCAAGTTGGAAGCGGCGCCGGATTATTGATTCTGGAAAATATCCGGCAAATGTTAAAAGATGAAAAAATAAGAGCTAATTTCGCGATTGGCGGCGTCACCTCTTTGCATGTTGATATGCTTGATGAGGGAACTCTTTATCAATTAATGCACGGCCAACTTTTCGAACCAAGCGAACGGATGTTCGAATCGCTCCTGACCAATTACCATCATCATGAAATTACAACGCCCTATTACGCCTCCGTGGCCAACAAAGAATCAGCGGTTAATCTTCTTGATCTCGCGGTTCTATCAACTTTGGAAGTCGACCTTTATTTCAATCTCAATACTGTTTGCGCCAACGGCCGCATCATTGGCGGAATTGGAGGGGGGCAGGATGTCGCCGCCGGAGCGGATCTGACTATTATATTTATGCCGCTGGCGACCGGAAAGAATGGCAAGGGTTTTCCCAAGGTTGTCGATAAGGTCTATACCCGCACCACACCCGGAGAGGTTATTGATGTTGTCGTGACTGAAGAATATGCCGCCGTTAATCCCCAAAGCCAAAGTAGTTACAAAGAGGCCGTTATAGAGCGGGCCAAAGACTTCAATGTTAAATTGGTTTCTATCGAAGAATTGCATGAGAAATCAATTGCCAAGGCCGAAGAATTTGGAACCTTACCGGTCATTACCGAAACTACCGATGATGTGGTCCATGTGATTGAATGGCGCGACGGCACTCTACTCGATACGATAAAAAAACAGATGTCATAAAACAAAAACCGGAGGAATAATCATCCCTCCGGTTTGTGTTTAACTTATATTCTTAGTTAGGATGTCAGCTCTTTTAATTTTTCTAGCGCCTTTATTCTAATGACAGCAT
>JBDRRI010000043.1:0-3593 GCA_043825815.1 Candidatus Zixiibacteriota bacterium | reverse complement strand
GGTAAAATCAAAAGATAATGGATTCATCTTGATCGCCGGAGAACGAAGATACCGCGCCGCCCAGATTGCCGGATTGGAAACCCTTCCCGCCGTGATTCTCGAGAATGCTGATGAAGGCGCCATGCTTCAAATGGCTCTGGTAGAAAATCTTCAGCGTGAAGATCTCAATCCGTTGGAAACTGCCGAAGCTTTCCGCAAGCTTCTGGATGACGGTGCCATGACCCAAAATCAATTGGCCGCTAAAGTCGGCAAAAGCCGCGCCGCGGTCGCCAATAGCGTTCGCCTTCTCTCCCTGCCCGATAAAGTTAAATCGTTTATCTCCGCCGGAAAAATAACCGAAGGCCACGCCCGTGCCATCCTGGCGGTCGACGATAGCCTGTCCCAGGTCCGTTTGGCGGAACGCATTGTTTCGGAGAATCTCTCGGTAAGATCCGCCGAAGAAACCGCGCGCCGGACCAAACGGCGCAAACTAGTGCCCAAAAAGAAAAGCAATGCTATCACCGAAGCGGAAAATTATTTGAAACAGTTGCTGGGAACATCGGTAAAAATCAATACCGGATTGAAACGCGGTAAAGTTGAAATTGAATATTACGGCGAAGAAGACCTCGAAAGAATTTTGGAATTATTCCGAAAGATAAACTATTAGGATATGGCTAAAGGCAAATACTATAATTTGATGATCGTTCCCGATGGGGTCGAATCACCGCTCGGCATTCGATTGCCCTCATGGTTATTTAAAAGTCTGCTCGCCTTTGCGGTCATAATTATAGTCGGCTTGATTCTGTTTTTTGCCTTTTATGGAAATATTTTAAGCCGGGCGGTGGAAGCTAATCGGCTTGAAAAAGAAAATGAGCAACTGGAAATGTACAAATTGAAAGTCGGCCTACTGGAAGAACATATGAAAGAAACCCGGGCCATTGTCAAAAAAATATCCGGCCTGGTCGGAGTTGATATTGATATACCCGAACTTCCCTCCGATTCTGTCCTGTTTGCCAGTCTTGACAGCAGCCAAATCCCGGCCATTATGACGCGCTCGGTGTCGGCCCTTCCGGGATGCCCCGACGGGCTTCCTTTGCAGGGTTATATGACCCGCGGATTTATCGACGATGAGGATGAGTATCATCCGGGGGTCGATATTGCCGCCGCGGTCGGCACGCCGGTTCTGGCGACCGCATCGGGGAAGGTTGCTTTCGCCGGCGAGGATAGTACGTACGGCTTGATGATAATTTTAGATCATGATGATAGTATTTCAACAGTTTATGGACATAATAGTGAACTATTGGTCGAAAAGGGCAATGACGTTTTGGTGGGTGGTAGGATTGCTCTTTCCGGAAATACCGGTATCTCCAGTGCACCCCATCTGCACTACGAAATTAGAGAAAATAACATACCGGTTAACCCTTTAAAATACATAAGTGAAGATGATGAAGAGTCCAATTAAACCTGAAGGTGGTGTGATGAACACAATAATCGGTAAGGACACCGTTTTTACCGGCACCCTGGATGTTAAAGGCGGGGTGAGAGTTGACGGTACCGTTAAGGGAAAAATTATCTGCTCCGATACCCTGACAATCGGGTCGGGCGGATATGTTGAAGCTGATGTCGAATCGCAAATTGCGGTTGTCGCCGGCAAAATGGTCGGAAATCTGGTCGCCAAAGAGAAAATCGAATTGCAGACCAAATCCGATATCGAGGGCGATATCCGAACCAAATCGCTGGTTGTCGAACAGGGAGCAATTTTCTGCGGCGCTTGCCATATGAAAGAGGGCAAGCCGATACAGAATTTCCTGCCTCCGGACAACAAAACCGATAATTTGCTGAAAGACAAAGAGAAAGAAAAAGAGAAGATCGACTTTAAAAAGTAAGCTGATTGTGAAAACCTGAAATAATGTGGATAATTATTCATTTTTGTGGATAATCCGATATCTATATATATTAAAACAGCTTACGTATTATATTTGATGGATTGGTTAGTCACTTTTCCACAACTTTTTTAAACTATTGGACTTAGGCCAATAATTGTGCAATTATTGCGCACCTGTCCGAATTTTCCGGCGACTTTTAGCGGGTCCTGGTGTATAATGAATATCGGAGGATATAAATGACTGGAAATAAAGACGATCTTCAAGCAGTAGAACAACTTAAGCAAGCGCACGCCAAGATCAAAGCGGAGATCGGTAAAATTATTGTCGGTCAGGATAAAGTCATTGAGCAACTGCTTATTGCCTTTCTTTCCTCCGGGCACTGCCTCCTGGTCGGTGTTCCGGGACTTGCTAAGACGTTGTTAATCTCGACTTTAGCGGAAATACTCCATCTCAATTTCAGCCGAATACAGTTCACGCCTGATCTGATGCCGTCCGATATTACCGGCACCGAAATTATCGAAGAAGATCGCTCTTCCGGTAAACGAGAATTCAAATTTGTCAAGGGCCCTGTCTTTGCTAATGTCATTCTGGCAGATGAAATCAACCGTACTCCGCCAAAAACGCAGGCGGCGCTTCTTCAGGCGATGCAGGAACACGAAGTAACCTCGGCCGGACAGACATTTAAGCTCGAAGAGCCGTTTTTTGTCCTTGCCACCCAGAATCCGATCGAGCAGGAAGGGACCTATCCGCTTCCGGAGGCGCAACTTGACCGGTTTATGTTCCACGTCAATGTCGAATATCCTTCGTGGGAAGAGGAACAAAAAGTAGTCAAAACAACGACCGTCAACCGTTCCCACAGTCTCGAAAAGGTCCTCAACGCCAACGATATTATCGAACTGCAGAACCTGGTTCGCCGGGTTCCGGTCTCCGATCACCTGATTGAATATGCAGTCGATATTGTCCGCGCCACTCGTCCCGATGAAAGTTCTCTTGATTTTATCAAGAACTGGGTTTCCTGGGGCGCCGGTCCGAGAGCCTCGCAGTACCTGATTCTGGCCGCCAAAACCCGCGCGATTCTTGAGGGTCGTCCGACTCCGGGGCCGGATGATGTCAAGTTTGCCGCTTTGCCGGTTTTGCGTCACCGGATCGTGACCTCGTTTAATGCCGAAGCCGATGGTGTCGATACCGCGACAATTGTTAAAAAATTATTAGAGACGGTCAAAGTTAAGGGGTAAGTGACGCGCATATAATATCTTAACATTTCCAGATAAAATGTTATCTTGTTCATAAAATGATAATGGCCCGGCTGATTGCCAAATCGGTCGGGCTGTTTTTTCCTTGCAATCATATTTCCCTCATTCATTTACCATGAATTGGCTTTGTCTCAGGCTCAGTCTGTTTATGGCCTTCGGCCGGCTCTTTAAGTAACCAATTGCAGATATCCCAATCTTTTGATGGGTTACCATATGTAATAAATTCGCTGTATCATAATGTTGCTCTTATATTTGCCCGGAATTGGTATTGTTTTTCATATTTTAAGTTTTTCAGGCTCAGCCATCTCCCAATTTGGGTTTGTTTTGCATATTTCAGATTTTTTCATTGTACCTCTATTGTGGTAATTTTGTAATTTCAGACAGGATATTTTTCATAAAATTTAAATTGTACATACTATCTCCTACATAAAGGGCAGGATCGTAATTTTATAGCATATTGATAGTAATTTTGGGG
>JBDRRI010000042.1:0-3889 GCA_043825815.1 Candidatus Zixiibacteriota bacterium | reverse complement strand
ATGCGGGATGACCTTAAAAATACCGCGATAACGGGATTCCGCAATTTCGAGTAAATCGTCTTTATGTCTCGGCATAACTAAAACTTCGTTAAAATTATCATCAATTTTGCTGTTCTTCATCCAGACCGACATCTTACCGTTTTGCTGACGTATTGTAACTGGTTGCGATGAATAATAAACAAAATTTTTGTCACCACGTGTACATTCAATCGAAAACGATTTACCGCCGCCAATTGCAAATTCCTTTTTTCCATTTTCAAGAAGCACCCGAACAAACGGGAGCCGGATATAGTTCGACTCGGTTCCTTCCTGCAAACGAGGAACAACGCCGCATCCCCAGATTATTAAAATAAGCAGGAGCAACGATGATAATTTCACTGTCAATCGAACAACATTTTTTCCGCTTACGCCAATCGACATAACTTATTTCTTTCTATAATCAACAATCCATGAAGGCTGCACTATCCGACCGCCCAGGCTGTTTTCTCTGGCCCCGGTGATATAACCAAAAACTGTCGGTAAACCAGAAATTGCACCAGCGCCCATAATCGCATAACAGACCGCCTCCAGATAATCAGGATTGAAACCGAGTCTGTCAACAGAAAAGAATCCTACACCGGGTAAATTTGCCTCCAGCCGTTTCAATAAAAATTGATTCGAAGTTCCGCCGCCCAGCAGATAGATTTTGTCAATACCATTATTTTTGATTATTTGCTCAATCGAGTTAACGATACTCACCGCCGTCAATTCTGTTGTTGTAGCGAGAATATCCTGTTTTTTCATCTTCATTTTAGAACCGTAGCTGCTTATTTTTTTGGCGAATTTTTCTCCAAATCGTTCTTTGCCGGTTGAGGGACCATACTTCCCCTTCAAAAATTTATCGGCCATCAAAATCGTCAATAGGCGAAAAGAGATTTTTCCCTTTGCCGCCAGTCGGCCGCCATAATCAAATCGTTTCCCAAAATATTTTAACGTGATAATATCGATTAAACTATTGCCGGGACCGCAATCGGCGGCAATCATTTTTTGTCTCAATGATTTTTTTGGGATAAAGAAATAATTGGCTATCCCGCCAATATTTATCAGCATCCGATTCTCGCTTTTAACGGCAAACAGGTGCCGCATCGCCCAACAGGTAATAGGTGCACCCTCGCCGCCGGCAGCGATATCGGCCTGCCGAAAATCGGCAACTGTCAATAGGCCGGTCTTATTAGCAATAGTTTCGGCATGACCAAGCTGCAATGTCCCGCTTTCAAATTTGCGTCCGATTTTCACTTTTCCCGGCAGATGTCGTATCGTTTGACCGTGCGAAGCAATTATATCAGGATATATTTTATTTTTCGCGAGTATCTGACAAAATTTATTGGCCTGCTCCCCATAAAAGGCACCAAGTTTTCGATCAAGGTCAATCATTGAATCAATTGAGTTTATCTCATTTGCAATAGCGTCATTTATTAAGAGACTAATATTTTTTGGATAACCAACGGTAATACCTTGGATAAATTCTAATACCGGAGTTTTTGAAAATAAATTTATTTTCACAGCGGCCAGATCAAGTCCGTCAGCGGAGGTTCCGGAGTTTAATCCGACAACAATCAGATTCTTCTTTTTTATTATTCTGGTTAACGACATAATACTTACAGAACCGGCATCGTCAATTTTGATTTAATCCCTGAAATTCGATACAATGAGGATTTAAGCTTGGTTTCATCAACTTTCCCATGACGATATTTTTTCTTAAAATAGCTAATTGCTTCCGCGGTTGCATGATAATTTTTCCCAAACAGAAGAATATCATGCCCGGCATTAAATGCTTTCAACGCCCGCTCGCCATAACTGCCAAGACTATCAGCACCATGCATCAATAGGTCATCGGTAATGACAATACCATCAAAACTGAGTTTATCTCTTAACAACTGTTCAATTACTATCTCCGATTCAGTGACAAGGCGCTGGTCCAGGCTTGAGAGTATCATATGGGTAGTCATTACCATATCGACGCCGGTTTCGATACCGGCCATAAATGTCACCGCTTCGCGATTAAGAAACGTTTGATATTCATAATCGGCCACAGCTATTTTTTGATGAGGATCATTTTTGGAAGCGCCCAGCCCTGGAAAATGTTTCAAACAGGAAAGGAGACCGACTTTACGACTTATTCTGATACTGCTTTCAATAAACGGTATAATCGAAGAGGCTTTCTTTCCAAAGGTTCGGCCTTTTAAGCATACATTGTCTTCAATCTCTATATCAGCAACCGGACCAAACAATAAATTGACCCCAAGCGAATGGATATAATGGGCGGCTCGTGAAAATTGTTCTTTAAACAGCTCTATATTCTTGTCTTTTCCGTAATCCGCTGCTGACTTGTACTCGGCCGGAGCGCCGCGAAATCTGCAAACCCGTCCGCCCTCCTGATCAACACCAATTAGCGGCATTATATCAGATGATAATTCAATTATTCTTTTAATTGAATTTTCGGCCAGATTATGAGGAGTACAGTTATTTTCAAAAAGAATAATCCCTCCGACATTTTCTGATGAGTAAAATTTGAGAAACTCATCCGTCGGTTCCGGAGTATCAAATCCTGTAATAAACAACTGTCCAATTTTATTTAACATCTTAAATCACACACACCCTATTTTTACCGCTGCCCTTGGCCCGATACATCGCAGTATCAGTAACTGCCAGTAGTTCTTCATGCGGCTTTCCGTTTTCGGGGAATGATGAAATTCCGACCGAAACGGTGACCTTGAGTTCGGGAATATTGGCACCGCCGCCAAAGCTTGCTTCATAGATCTGCTGACGAATCCGTTCACCAATCAGAGCAACTTCAATTTGAGGGGTCTGCGGCAGGATAACCACAAATTCTTCACCGCCATACCTGCAAAGAATATCCACATCGCGAATACATTTTTTGATAACACCTGTTATTCCCTTCAAAACAATATTGCCGATCTCATGACCATAAGTATCATTAAATTTCTTAAACCAGTCAATATCCAACATTATCAAAGATAAAGGCAAATCATATCTGGCGGCACGCCTTTGTTCTTCTTTGAGCTTCTCAGCAAAATAGCGATAATTATACACTCCGGTCAGCTCGTCGGTAATAGTCAATTCTTCCATCTGATGATGAAGCATCGCATTTTCCAGAGACATACCGGCTGCGCGGGCCACTACCATCATCATATTTTGATCTTTTCCCCCAAAGGCGCCCAGCTTTGAGGATTCAGCCGTTAAAATTCCAATCGTTTTTCCGTGTGCCACCATCGGAACAATCATAACCGACCGAGTATTTTTTCGCTGCGGTTGATAATCATTACGCCCGCCGATATCTTTTACCGTTACCGGCTCCGCCTGCTCGGCAACTCGCATAATCAGCGTGTTCGCTTCCAAATCGGCCGCCTTGAGGTGAAAATTCGTCCTGCCGTCAATATCGCGCCCGCGATAAATATAATTGCCGCCGGGACCTTTGAGCAAAATCCCGCTGGCCGGATAATTCATCAGTTTCCCGGTAATTTTCATTACTTCAGCAATAACCTCATCAACATTTAAAATCCCGGCTAAAACTCTGGTGTTTTCATAAATAAGCTCCAGATGAGCCTGCGATTTTTCCAGTTCTGATGTCCTTTTATTGAGAGTATCAAACAGTTTCAATAATCGTTCTTCAGAACGTCTGATATAATTAAATACGAAAGAAACGGCAAAAGAGCAAAACCAGATAAATCCAATTCTTATCAGAACAGGAATAGCAGTGTCAACCTGAATATCGTTATATACAAGAAAAATATAAATAGCCGAAATAAAAAAGGTCACTGTCAGTGAGACCGGAAGCGTCATCATATAGGCTCTGAAAATCGCTGTCAGACAAAAGAAAAGAAAATAA
>JBDRRI010000041.1:0-14520 GCA_043825815.1 Candidatus Zixiibacteriota bacterium | reverse complement strand
GTTTGTGGTTATCCAATAAATAGAATTACAAAAATTGACCTTGTATAATACTGAATTATGCCATTGACCCTGATTTTTGGTAAATAATAATTGTTGATTTAAAATGGAAATGCTCTCAAAGCCGTCCTCTTCCTCTCCACGGGATTGGGCGTTTATTATCAATAACATTAATGTTATAATGAAAAATATAAATCTCATGTTAATCTATTGTTGTATTGCCTTTTATAGACATTCATGTATTACTTGTTTGCTAATCTATTTAAATCTCACAAATCTAAATCTACTATAGTATCTATTTTTATTTTGCGTTGAACAAGATTCGGCGGTCAATTCTAAATAACAAAAGAGACCTTTATAGTCATTACTATTCTTATCATTATAGTCCCAATTTACAATATACTCTCCCGGACCGAGTTTTTCTTGATCAAACAGATAAATATCGTTAAGTAGGGTATCTAATATGGAAATAGTGACTTGACAGCTTTCGGGAATAGTGAATCTCGTATAAATGCCATTGCCATAATCCATTGGATTAGGAATAATTAAATTACATGAAAACCTGTTACCGCCTCCTGCCTCAGTTAATGTAATTTTGGAATACTCTCCTGCTAAACCAATAACGCCATGAATTGACATTATCATTAGTGCCAGTAATAATATTATAAAATTACGCACATTTATCTCCTTATGCTCTTGAACGCTTCGCGATTCTATGCTTAACCTCATAATTCAATTTCATCCAATACAATCTTATTATACCCCATCCGCTCTTGTTTTGCAATTATTATCTTTTCACCACCCGATACACCACCGGCACCATAACCGCTATCGCCACCGATATATAAAAGACAACCGCAATCCCCAACTCTGATGCAATCACCCCTGCCGTCAATCCGGCCGTCACCTCACCAATCGAACAGGTCAGATTATAAGCCGACAAACCGGTCGCCCGGGATTTCGATTCCAGATTGTTATTCAGATGAGTTGATATTGCCGGACGGATAAACTCTTTCGCCGCAAAATATACAATTATCCCGATTACCGCCGGAATCGAAGAGATATAAACAGCACCAAATAATGCCGCTCCGGTGATTACAAATATCGTCCACAAATACAATGTCAGATTCTGATAGTACTTCTTCGTAAACCGCACGGTTAAAGTCACTATCAACAAACCTCCGGCCGTCAGATAACCAAAAATCGCCGGGTCGAATTTCTTGATCTCCTCGAACAAAACCTGCCAGTACTGATCCGGACCCTCATAAACAAAATTGGCCATCAACCCAACCGCAAAAAGCGCCAGTACTATTCGATTGCCGAAAATTATTTCACCCGTCGATCTCTTTGGTTTTACCTCTCCCTCATTCGCCTCATCACTTTTATACTCAACCAAAAACAGGCCGGCCATAACCATCACTATTCCAATCAGAACCACGGGGACAAACAGATATTCGATATACTCTCCTGCCCAGAATCCGACCGACACCATTCCAATTAACATCCCCGATGTTCTCGCCATACTCCGATTCGCAAAGAGGCCCGCCTCTTTTTTCTTGTCATTGATCGAGTCGACAACTAAAGCTTCGAGCGCCCCGGAAACAAATGTCTCGGCAATCCCGAACAAAATCTCTGCTATCAAAAACCCAATAAACGACCTGAAATAAAAAAAGATGACTCCCGATAATGTAAAAAGAACGTAACCGATAACGACAGAATATTTCCGGCCAAACTTATCGGCAAAAATCCCCGTCGGCAGTTCAAAAAGAATAATTGTCCCCTCGAACACCACCGCCAACACGGCAATTTCGAATAGCGTTATATCCCACAAACGGAAATAGACAATGTAGAGTGGAAGGATTATCCCGCCCGCCAGCGCCAATAATCCCTCAAGAAAATAGAATAACGCGGCGTTTCGTCTAACCAATATCAGATAACCGCCGTCGCATCAATCATAATCTTGACATCCTTAGGCAACCGGCTTACCTCGACCACCGCCCGCGCCGGCAAGAAGGTCGTGAAATATTTGGCATAGATTTCATTGACGCTCTGAAAATCGGCCATATTGATTATATATATGGTCACCTTGATAACATCTTTCAAATCGGCTCCGCCGGCCACCAATATCGCCTGGATATTTTTGAGACACTGTTCGGCCTGTTCGGCGGTTAACTGCCCGATAATCTTTCCGCTTTCCGGATCAAGCGGAATCTGTCCCGAGCAGAAAATGATTTTACCGATTTCCGATTTAATCCCCTGCGAATACGGTCCGATTGCCGCCGGGGCATGCTTGGTTTGAATATACTCCCGCATTTTATCTCCTTAATTTTTTCATTTGATATTTTAATCATATAAGAAACAAAGATATCTGGCAACTCAAAATTATTGATATCCAAATGTAAGATATTTCCAATTGTGGCAACTCTTCCAATAAACGAATAAACTTGACAAAATCAGGTATTATGATAAAATTAAGAAACATCATTAATGCGGACAAGACAACCAAAATGGGAGGTATCGCAATCATGTTCGGCAAAATTTCATTATTAATCGCGGTTGCATTGATCTTAACTATATCAATCGCTAACGCCGAAAATTTAATCAGCGGATATATCCTGGATAAAACAACAGGCGAGCCTATTGGTGATGCTTCAATTGTCGTTAAGGGAACAAACATTGGTACCGTTTCGGATAGGAATGGCTATTTCGAAATTGACAATACCACAACCAAAATGGTGACGCTTATAATTTCCCGAATCGGTTATCAAAACGCTATGGAAATATTAAATTCCGATAACAATAGTCTTTCAAATATAACAATCAAATTGATTTCCGAGGCTATTCCGGTTAAAAATATCAATGTTACAGCCAGCCGATTCGCTGAGGATTCGTTCGAGTCGCCGATGTCGATAACGGTTACCTCGAGCGAGAAGTTTGCCGCTCGAAGCAACAATACCACCTCCGAGGTGCTTCGTGAAGAACCGGGCATTCTGGTGCAAAAAACAACCTATGGCCACGGGGCGCCGATTATTCGGGGACTGATAGGATCTCACGTTCTCTTATTATATAACGGTATCCGCCTTAATCGTCCGACTTTCCGAATGGGCGGCAATCAGTATCTAAATACCATCGACCTCTCAAGCCTCAATCGAATCGAGGTTGTCCGCGGGCCGTCATCGGTGATGTACGGTTCCGATGCGCTTGCCGGCGTAATAAATATGATTCCCCAACTGCATCCGTTCACCAATCAAATACTGTCACTTCAATCAATACTATCGACCGAATATTCCACGGCCGATAATGGATTTATAAGCAATATTAATTTTATAGGCAGCAAAAATCCATTGGCCGCTTTTTTCAATATTAGCTACAAAAATATCAACGACCTTCGCGCCGGAGGAAAAGTCGGAACCCAAAAACCGACCGGATGGAATGAATATGACCTGACCGGCAAGATATACTATATTATAAATGAAAACAACTCTCTTAATTTTGATTATCTCGCCGTCCGCCAAAATGATGTTCCCCGCTATGATAATTATGTTAGTGGCGACAACATACAGTACATCTACGATCCCCAAAACCGGGATTTAATGGCAATAACGTATGGCTACTATAAGGAGGATTCCCGAATAAGCGAGATTAAAGCCAATATTTCCTACAGTTTTGAAAAAGAGGGACGGATCGAACAAAAAACTGGCTCTTCGACAATTAAAAATTCGCTTGATAAATTATCAACCTTCGGTTCATATATCCAAATGTCCATGAATATTAATAAAAAACAAAAACTGGCGGTTGGAAGCGAGTATTATTATGATATGGTACGAAGTCATACGATAAGTACAACCGGCGACATTAGCGAAGAAACCCGGTCGGCCTATCCTGACAAATCAAAGTATTATCAAACCGGTCTATTTGTACAACATGACTGGCAATTGTATGATCATATTAAATTTATTTCAGGAATTCGATACAGCAATATCAGACTTAAATCACCGCTCGAGGAGCCATACGGAATGGTCGATGAAATTTATGACGATCTGACCGGTTCGTTGGCGCTGACCTATCTTGTTGCACCATCGGTCAATCTGACTACGCGTTGGTCGCGGGGATTCCGGGCCCCGAGCCTTAACGATGTGGCCGTATTGAAAAGCTCATCATCGGGCATAGATGTTCCCTCGCTTGGCCTCAATCCCGAATACAGCGACAATTTTGAAATCGGTACAAAAATAATTACATCGATCTACACCGGGAATATGTTTGTTTTTTACACCCTTTTAAGCAACCTTATTGACCGTACCCCTGGGATATATAAAGGGATGGCATTCGATGATCTCAATAACAATGGCATACAGGATGATGGCGAAGCAAGTTATTATCAACGGAAAAATGTCGCATCGGCTTATATATATGGGTTCGAATATGACGGCCATCTGATTCTAAGTAATACCTGGGAATTGAAGGCTAATCTGTTTTATACCTATGGTCAGAATAAAACTGACCATGAACCGCTCAGCCGGATTCCTCCGCTGATGGGATTATTCGGCCTCCAATACAATCTAACGCCCGCCAATTGGTATGAAATTTATTTAAGAGCGGCGGCAAAACAGGACCGGTTATCGACCCGGGATCTCGATGATAGTCGTATCAACAATGACGGTAATCCCGGTTGGACAACCGTCAATTTCCGTACGCAGTACAAAATTCAAAGATTCCAGATAAATTTGGCGTTGGAAAATATATTCGACCAATCCTACAAGGAGCACAGCTCCGGTATTTATTCGCCCGGCCGTAATCTTAGGATCAGTTTGTCATATGGAAAATGATTATATATTATATTAAGAGTCCCGAAGATTACTTAAAATCAATTATTTTAAAAAACTATAGGCATTGTGGCTCAGGACCGCCTTTGTACAAGTAACCTATTAAATAAGTAATATCGAGGATATTAATAAGCGAATTGGCGTTGACATCGCCGGCGCTTTCCGGCACGGGAGCCGGGCCCCCCTTATATAAATAACTGATCAGAAAAGTTATATCAAGAATGTTAATCGGCGGCAAACCATTGACATCGCCGCATTGATTGGCAACATTAACATAAATCGAATCGGTCGTCGAAAAGAATCCGCTGTTACTGCCGTAGAATACGGTTGTATGGCGGGGCAATAGATAAAAGCCGGACTGGTTGATAACCAAATTAACCGAAAAATAAATACTATCCCCCGGATTGATATCATTGTTAAGGTTTTCGTATTCCAGGGGTGAATCGATTACCCAATAGTATGTACTGTATCCGGGACAAACCGGATTATCGGTCTCCATCTGATAGAGACAGTTGATATTACTTCCGTTCAACTTAAGTTCATAACTAAGAACCTCGAAGGCAGGTTCGGGCGGCAGATTTTCCGAGAAATAGAGATCTAAAAGCGAAAAACTTTCATGGTTGACCAGAATCCGATTTATGGACATAGTATCGCCGGCATGAATCTCGGTTCGGCTCAGCTCATGCTCAATCTGAATATTATACCCGGTCGGAAAGGTCTCGACCTGAGCCATCAAGCTGGAGGATGCAGAAAGCAATCCAATTAATAATATAAACGATTCCCTTAATCTCATCTCTTCCTTGCCCCCTTATACAATGCAGTATAATTAAAACAGCAGTAATTTTATGCGGTTTAACTTAATTCCAATATATAAAGCTTTTCCCGTTTGTCAATTTTATTTCTATCTATTACAAACTATTACGTCATTTAATGGCGTCGAGCGAAAGGATTTATTTATAACAACAAAAAAAACCGGCCTAAATGGCCGGTTTTTATGTTACGAAGAGTATCTATAATTAGCGGTAAACGTCACCATCGACATTGGCGATACTGACACGCCCCGAGGTATCATTGATAATATCAACATCATGGGTAATATCATTAATCCGAATATTACCGGAACCGTCATCGACCGCCACTGAACCATCGACATTCTCGACTCGAATCGAACCGGAACCATCATTGATATCAACATTACCGATAACTGCGGAAATCCGAATTTCGCCGGAACCATCCTCAATAACCATATCGCCGGAAATATCCTCGGCTGTAATTTCGCCGGAACCGTCATCGATATCAACCGGGCCGACAATATGAACCATCTCCACCTCGCCGGAACCATCGTTGATAATCACCCGTCCGGTAATATTTTCCAGATACAGATCGCCGGAGCCATCGTCGATTTCCAAATCAGCGTCGATATTTTTAATATCTATAAACCCGGAACCGTCGTCAATTTCAAGTTCAATATTTTTTGGCATTTTAATTTTAAGATTTATCTCCGCCGAAATTGAATTCGAAAAAAATCCAAAAGAGAAATTATTATTTTCAAACGTACTTTTCAAAGAGGCGACCTTGCCCCGCTCTTTGATATCCAAGGTCATATGATCGTCCATATATTCTCGCGCTTCGCGATCATTCATATTGTCAATATAGATTTCCGCCTTAACCTCAATCTTATCCATCCCCTCGACACCCTCGATTTCAAGAGAACCGGCACCGCAGTCAACCTTGAACAGTCTAATTTGATCGGTCGATATTTCCATCTTCTTGATTTCACTATAATCGGCAAGGACGCGGGTTGAAGCAAGCAGAATCAAACCTATTGCAAGAGATAAAGTTTTCATAGATACTCCTTCATTAAGTATATTTTTCAAACTATTAGACGGAAAAATATTAGCGAGGTTGCAAAAAAGGATTTTATTTGACCAAACGGCGGACGATTTCATCGGCTAACGGAAAACCGGATTCGCTTAATTTGATGGCGGTTCGGCCAACCTCGACAAGTCCGGCCGTTTTTAAAATATGCAGGCTGTCGCCGTTCAGTGCTTCGCCAAGCGCCATCCCGAATCGCTTTCGGAACTGAGATCGGTTGATACCGTCGGACGTTCGCAAACCGAGCATGATCGCCTCGGTCATCCGCGCCTGAGGACTGTCATCGTCAAAAACAAGCGGACGTTGATTGCAGCTTAGTTTTTCGAGATACAGCTTTAAATCGGGGCTGTTGGCGAATCTTCGATTATCGATAAAACTGTGCGCCGAGGGACCCAATCCGAGATAATCGCCTCCCGACCAGTAATTGATATTATGGCGGCATTCATACCCGGCCTTTGACCAGGAAGATATTTCATAGCGGAAATAGTTGTATTTCATAAGTTCCAGATTGATCGCCCGATACATCGCGGAGGACAACTCATTATCCGGCGTTTTTATTTTGCCTTGTTCGACTTTTCTTGCCAAAGGCGTCTTTTCCTCGACCGTTAATTGATAGTAAGATATATGCGGCGGCGCCAACTCTATCAATTGATTGAGATCTTCGGATAATTTCCGCCCGGTTTGCCGAGGTAGACCAAAAATCATATCAATTCCAAAATTATTAAAACCAAGTGAGCGGGCCAGATAAACAGCCCGAAAAGAATCGTCAAGTTTGTGCTTTCGATTGAGAATCTTGAGGATCGGGCGATTAAAACTTTGCATTCCAAAAATCGGCCGGTTTACTCCCAGTTCTTTAAGCTGTTTAAGATTTTCTTTATTGATTGATTCCGGATTGATTTCAAATGAGAACTCCAAATCGTTCATTAATTTAAAATTCTTCTGTACCCGGTTAATAAAATTATCCAGATAATTAAGATTCGTCAAAGATGGTGTTCCGCCGCCGATATATATGGTCGATAGTTTTCTCTGTTCCGGTTTAAGTGATTTTACGGCCAGATCAAGTTCGGTTTGAAGAGCTAAATAATATTTATTTTCCTGTTCGGATTTAAATGAAATTTTATAAAAATCACAATAATCGCAGAGATTAGAGCAGAATGGAAAGTGAATGTAAAGTGAAATCGCCATATCATAAAGATATAAGCAATCTGTCCCATCTTGTCGAGGTAAAAACGTTGCTCATGAAATACCAGCCGATTTGAAAAACAGACTGGATATATGGAAATGACCATTCCGGTGCGGTTTCATCGGGCTCCCACGACCAATAGACCATGACCGCCTTGCCCTTAATATTTATCTCCGGCACGAAACCCCAAAAACGGCTGTCCTGACTGACATCGCGGTTATCGCCCAGCACAAAATACCCTCCCTCGGGCACCTGGACCGGACCAAAATTATCCCGCATTGAAAGCTGGGCGGCCAGAATTTTATGATCGATATTCTTGGAAGTGGTATAAATTGGGGCCAGATCATCATCAACATACAAAATCTTATCATAAATTTCAACGGTTTGTCCCGGCAAAGCGACGACTCGCTTGATATAATCTTTGGTTCGATCAACCGGCGAAGTGAATATGATTATATCCCCGATCTGCGGTTTGCCAAAATCGTAGGCCAGTCGGTTGACAAAAATATAATCGCCGTCAACCAGAGTATCTTCCATTGAAACCGAGTCAACTCGATAGGCCGACACAACAAATAGCCGCAAAACAATCGCCGCCGCTAAAGAGATGAATATTACTTCAACATATTCACGCCAAATCGGCTTCCTCTTCTTGTGAACCGGGCGTCGAACCGTTTTTTTAACTTCGGTTTGCTGAAATTCCTGTAATAAGAAATCGTTATCCATACTGAATATTTTATCGGAGAATTATTTATTTTCTTAACTATCTCAAGGATACCGGGATATGAATAAATAAAAAAAGGGCTCGTCCCCTCGACGAGCCCATATATTAATAACAATAAAATACTAAATATCGAACATTCCGGTATATTTATCGGTATGGGAAGGACTAACGCGAAGATGATAAATCCTGGCCCAAGCCTTCATTCCGGCTTCGGCGTAAGAGGCTATATCTTCACCAAAGGTCAAACTTTCGGTGCCTTCCAGAAAATAATAGGTCCAGGCGCCATTATTAAGATCGGGCGCATCATAGGAGTAGGTTGTATTGGAGGCGGTTGCCACCAGCGATCCGGTCTGGCCGTCGGATAGAAATGAGCCAATCTCGCAGGCATCAATCGCGACCAGTTTCTTGCTGCAATTGGCGGAATTGAAAATATCCATTACCAGAGAGTGAGTGATATAATATAAATCAGTCGATATCAGACAAGAACCGTAATTTGAGTATTTGGCGCCATGGCCGGAATATGAAAAAGCGATTTCATCGCCCGGCTGGGCAACCGACGCCAGCCAATTCAGACCGGCGATAATATTGTCGGCTGTCGCACTCAAATCAAGATCGGATTGAACGGTGAAACCCTGAGATTGAAAATAAGCCTTCATCTCGCGGGCGTCATCATCGCAATACTGCAAATCATTGGCGGTTCCTTCGTAGTTAGAGATACCGACAACGTAAGCATATTTATGAGCCGGATTCGGATTGGGATCTTCGCCGGTACCGCCGGTATCAGGAGGCGGTTGCGGGGGCTTTTTATCAACGCCAATCTGCGGCATTAATATTGAACTTAAAATCACGGTCTCGGGGCGATTGTCGACAAACTCCGGTCTTTGAACCAATGTGGCGGGTTTACCATTGTATGTCGGAATTTGAATTTCTGAATTGGAATCGGTTATCCGAGGGGATTCTGAACAACCGAAAGTTAAGACGAGTAAAAGAGTCGCGAAAAGAACAAATAGAACTCTCTGCATGATGTTCTCCTCTAAATTGTGGTTATAGAACAAGAAAAGTGAATCAAAAAGTCTGGCAACCCTCCTTTCTGAGCAAAAAGTAAATATTGTTTGGCCTTAAGATGCAACTATTCAGGTAGGTTTCTCTTTTATGTAAAAGTAATTTAATATTTTTTTATTTTTTGTAAATAAAAAAATAGGGGTTGACAAACTGGTCCAAATTATATTATGTGCATATGCACAATATGTAGAATGGCGGTATGATAATGGTTAGACCCAAAAAACATAGATTTTGTCGACGCTATAGGGCCGATCGCGTTTATAAGCCTCAAGGCATACCTATGAAAGAAATTGAATCGGTCAATATCAGTTTGGATCAGTTTGAAGCAATGCGGCTTTGCGATGCCCTTGGACTGAGCCAGGTGGAAGCCGGTGAAAAAATGGGCGTATCGCGAGGGACCATTCAGCGGCTTCTCTACAACGCCCGGCGTCAAATAGTCAATGCCATTATCGATAAGCAAGCCATTATTATCAATCTCAAGAATATAGACAAGGAGAAAATTGAATGTTAGCATGCATACCGACCGAAGGTAATTCCAGATTCGAAGATACCGTTTACGGACATTTTGGCTCGGCCCCATTTTTTACTCTATACGACAGTAATGAAGATAAAATTACTGTCTTGGAGAATCGAAACGCTCATCATGACCATGGAACCTGCCATCCGATGAATCAACTTGTAAAATACAAAATTGATTGTGTCATTTGTGGGGGCATGGGCCGTCGGGCAATCGAGGCGCTCAATGCCGAGGGGGTCAAAATTTATATGGCGGAATCAAAAGCGGTCCGAGAGACGATTGAGCAATTGAAAAGCGGGAAGCTAAGCGAAATCGATCCGGCCAAAGCCTGTCAGGGACATGGCCAGCACGTCCACATGAGCGCAGGGGCCGGTTTACAGGGACGCGGCGCCGGATATGGCCAGGGATGCGGCCACGGCGAGGGTCAAAGATCGCGATCGGTTAAAAACAGAAAAGAAAATTAAGAAGGATATCCAATAAATCCCGTCCGCCTTAGGCAGGATCAAATTATATTTTTAATATGATTGCGATCCTGCCTTCTTATTTTTTACGGCAAGATTATAAGAATCGATATTCTATTGAATTGATGTTTATATGCGGATTTTCCGCCGGCGAGTAAACCATAGATATAAAATTGTAATGCCCCAAATTGGGATTAAAATCGTAACGACTGAAATAATATGTTTATCAAATAAACCCTGCGGCGTTGGCAAAAGACCAAATCGAAATTCGTTCAGAGTCACAGTTTTGGTGATAGTACTATTCTCATAAAATCCGGCCGCAACCAGAGGATCAGAACTATCGAGCTCTTCTTCGACCTCCTTGACCACTTCATACTTGGTATAATAATCGCCTCCGGTAGCCTGCCAGATAATCAAAACCATCAAAGTAAATATCGATGCAATAATTAATATATTTTTCTTTTTGTTTATCATAATTAACTCGCAAGAATCAAAAACCCCGCTTTAAAAAGCGGGGTTCCTATTTATGACTTGCTGTCCCCGGATAATTATTTCCCTTTTTGAGGCATTTCCGCTTTAACTGTACTGGAAAACAGACTAACCTCAATACCAATCTGCTCGGCAAGTTTGGCTCCAATTACATTCATTCCCTGAGGACCGGTAATTCCGTAGTCGCTCAGGTTAATGGCAAAATCGGTTCGGATTGCCAGAATATTACCCGGAAGTCTCATCTTGGTCATTTCGTTGTCGTCCATATAAGTAGCCCGAGCCACAATTTCCACTGGTTTCGTAATAACGTGAAGAGTAAACTCACCGGCTACTGTCAAATCAAAAGTTTTGGTGCCATCCATCTCCTTAACCAGATCCGCCTTCTTAACACTCATAAGCTTAATTTTAATCTCGGGATAGGTTTCGGCATTAAGCCATCCGGCTGACTGCATATGTTCATCGCGTACGGGAATGCCGGTCGTCATGGATTTCACCGGAACACTGAACTCGGCCATTCCGCTGTTCATTGGGTCATCCGGATTAAAATCGATATATCCAGTTATTTTGCTGGTCGTCCCGACGATATCTTCCAGTGGTGCTTCGCTCTTGAAAGTTACTGAATTACGACCCACCGGATCATCGACATAAAATTTCTGGACGTCGCCGGCAAACGAAGTGGAACCGACAAGAAGTAGAATTAAAACTGCAAGCATGTTTTGAAGTGTTTTCATTTTGATTCTCCCAAAAATGATTTCATTAAATGATTCCTAATTGTTATACGCAAATTCTGAAATAAATAGTTGTAAAATAGACTCTTTCCTCATATTCCATTCATTTATTATGTCATATAAACATTTATTATCACTTTGAAGTTCCAATAAATATAAGATTAATTATATCCCATTTCCAAGATTGTGCACAACTATCTATATTTCATAAAGTTATGGTATCGGAATTACCAAAAATATTGTCAGATACGAGAATTTAATTGACCAAACCGTCGAGGATATATTGAAGCGTCTTGGTTTGACCGAAATGCTTATAAAGAAACCATTCAAACCGTTGCCATTTACGTTTCACCTTCAATCCCGCCCAGATTCTCAAATAATTGGCAATCGGAATAAAGTCGTTGTTACCGAGGCCGTCGATTACAATAAGTGTACCCTCAGCACTGGTCATCCGTTTATATAGCAGATTGGAGGCATTTAAATCCCTTAGTAATACTAATTCTCCAAAAACATATTTTTTAAATTCAAAATATGCTTTCCTTATCTGCGATGCCATTTCTTCATTAAAATCGTCTTTTAAATAATCGGCGAGGCTTTTGGAAATCTCGCCGTTAAAATCCCGAATTAGTTCGCATACTAATCCCTCGCCCATATTGGTCATTTCGATACTGAAATGTCGTGCGATCATCGCCGTTGATTTCTTTTTCTTGATAAGATGATTGTACTCCCTCTGATCTCGATGTAACATATCGGACGGCTCAGCCACAAATACTTTAATACATTTATTTCGATCGTTCGGATGAACATAGCAGGCTCGGAATTTTCCCCGGCCAATTAATAATGACTGATTTAGTGTAAGCATAGACCTGTTGTCGCTATTTAATAAACCATAGTTGTCCGTATGTTGCCGCATTATATTCCAGCGGGACCTGCCAATCGGCGGCGGCGTTAAGTCGCTTATGTTTTCGCCGGAAGTTGATCCGCATTTTATCGCCTGTTTTAATGGTTGCACCGAATTGGTCCATCGGGATGCCGATTTCGATCGACCAGTAATTATCGCCGCGCGTTGTGGCAACATTGTATTGGCCATCCCAATCATTACCACCCTGCTGATAACCATCGGAGCCGGGCCACCATTTAGCATCGTAAATAGCTCCGAGCGGATTGAAATATATCTGATAGATAGTATCGGATTCGAAAACCGGTTCGATAAAGAAACCGACGCAATCCTCGCCGTAAACCGGGACATCATGTCCGGTAACATTGGCGACGAGGCTGTCGATTTGTGAATCTTCGCAATGTACTGCTATGTACAGATTTTTCTTATCATAAGCAAAATAGTATTGGACCGGTTCGACGGTCATATCGGAACCATCCCAGTTGAAAAGGCGTTCCACCGGATCGGACCAGAATTTTTCATCGATGTGGCCATCGATATTGATTTTACCTTTGGCTTTGTGCGCCGATGCCATCTGGGCGACATTCAGGGTTGTTGCAACATTGAATTTCTCTTTATCCGAAAAGCCGAAATTGAGACTGGCGGTGGGGAGGGGGAAGCATTTATCATGAGAGGTGAAATCAAATTCGAACTCTTTAATTTCACCGGCCGGAACCTGAATTGGAAGTGCATTGTTATCCACATTCCAATGATCTTCCATTTCCCATTTAAGAGTATCATCAATTGGGTATTCGGATATGCTATTGTCTACGATTAGGGTAGAAATCTGGTGGATACCATCTCCTCTTATCGGTATAAATTGTAGCGGTTCTTTGAAGCTCAAACCTTTGCGGCTGATTGTTTCGTGCTGTCGTTTTTGTTGTATCGTATAGTGATCCCAGGGCAACACCGCATTGAATTTTATGGGGGCAATATGGATGCCATTGCTGTCGATAGTGACCCACCCAAAGTGATATAAGAGGCCGGTTGGATCGGGGTTGGCCGCGCCACCGGAAGAGCCAATGGTGGTGTATTTAATTCCGTCGAAAACTCCGGAGAAATAGGTATGAAAGTGGCCGTTAAAAACAGCGTCGACACCATAGTTGACAAAGATATTGTGGAGAGTATCCGGCTGGCTGTCGGCAATGGTTTGGTACCAGTTTGGGCAATGATAGAACACCAATATATACGGAGTCTCTTTATTGGATTCGAGATCATTTATAAGCCATTTAATCTGGTCGGGATCATTCGCGATGAGGTCATTACTGTTTTGCCATCGGGCGTTATCGAGAACTATAAAATGGACACCCTGAATATCTTTGGAATAGAATCGGTCGCCAATTACCTGCTTATACATTTTTTCCTCGAAATCGGATTCGATATCGTTATTTCCGGGAGTATAGTACAACGGCATGGAAAAAGCCGAAACGATATTGAAATATTCATTCCATTTATTGATATAATCGGTGCTATCGGAGGTTGGTCCCTCTATCATATCACCGACGGCAAAAACAAAATCCGGTTTAAGTCGTTCGATCTCCCGGACGACCTGTTCATATATTCCCTCTTGGGCCGTACCGGTTCTATCGCCAATGATGGCGAAATGGATCGGCCCGATGGAATTCTGATCGGTTTGTGCCATTAATGGCGAAAATACGTTCACAATCAATATGACCAAAAATGAAAAAAAAATCTGGAATTGATTTTTCATGATTCCTCCCTATTCC
>JBDRRI010000040.1:0-8754 GCA_043825815.1 Candidatus Zixiibacteriota bacterium | reverse complement strand
TTTACCCGAATCGGTGGCCGGTTTTACCGAATTTCTAAAAGGCCGCGTCGTTGTGCCCTATCATGGCTCCTACGCCGATTTTGCACATGTTATTCGTCACGAGATGGTCCATGTTTTCACCTACGATAAATTAAGAAAGGTCCTCTCGTTTCAGCGTCTCGCCAATATGAGCCCCCCGCCGCTCTGGTTTATTGAGGGGATCGCCGAATTCTGGTCGACCGAATGGGACAGCGAAGCCGATATGATTGTCAAAGATATGGTTCTGTCGGGAAGACTTTTCACTATACCGAATCTGTACCAGATTTCCGGCACTTTTTTTATGTATAAATTGGGACAATCGATTTGTCAGTTTATCAATGAAGAATACGGTTCCGATAAGTTAGTGCTTTTATTCGAAAATTGGTGGAAGTGCAAATCATTTGCCGAAGTCGTCAAACTGACCCTGGGAGTCACTCTTAAAGAACTTTCTCAAAAATGGGAATATCATCTCAAGAAAAAATATTTCCCCGAAATATCCGAAATGGGACTGACAAAACAGGAGGCGCGCCAGTTAACTCGAAGCGGATATTCCCTCAAGGGCATTCCCATTCATATTGCCGATGGGAAAAGAGCGGGAGACTGGATTGTTTTTAAGGCCAATAAGCGGGGTTATTCCGGTCTCTATATGATGCCGCCCTCCGGGGAAAAAAGAGAACTGCGCATGCTAATCAAGGGTGAGCGCTCGGCCCAATTCGAATCCTTGCATCTCCTTCAGAGCGGGATAGATGCCCGCGATGATGGCCGGATTTTGTTTGCCTCGCGCTCCGAGGAAAATGATGTTCTTTATATTTATGATATAAATAAAGATAAGGTGACGAATAAATACCAGTTTTCCGATTTAAGTTTGATCAGCTCGCCCAGATTTTCACCCGATGGCCAATTTGCTGTTTTCGGCGGAACATCTTTTGCTGGAATCAGCAATATTTATTTATTGAATCTGCGGACGGCCGATTTAAAACGGTTGACCGATGATATCTATTATGACATTTCTCCGATTTTTTCCGAAGATGGGGCCAAAATTATCTTCGCCTCGGACCGATGTCCCGATGGCAACAACCATGCCCTGAATATCTATAGAATCACTTTGGCTGGAGGAACACCCGAGCCGTTAACCTATGGCAGTTGGCGGGATATTCCGGCCGATATTGATGAGCGCGGCATTTATTTCAGTTCCGACCGTGACGGCTCGTTCAATATTTATCGTCTCAATAGCGATGGTTCCATTAATAAAATAACCTCGCTTCTAACGGGAGCCTTTGATCCGAGATTATCAGTCGATAAGAAAAGCATTGTTTTTACCGGTTATCAGGATTTCGGCTACCATATCTATAATATTGATTTAATTGACACAATTACAGTCGCCGTTGAAACACCACCAGCCGGGAAACTTTTCTGGCAACCGTCCAAAATTGTAAATAAGTACGCCAAGGCCAAAGTTCGCTATAAGACCGACTATTCGTTTGATATTGCTCAGTCGGCCTTTTCCTTCGATCCGGTTTATGGCTCCCTGGGAGGATTGCAGGCGGCCATTTCCGATATGCTCGGCGATCAATCAATCTATTTACTGCTGGCCAACACCGCCGAGTCAAATGATGAAATATTAACCAGTTTTAATTTCGCGGCGACCTATATCAATCGAAAAAACAGAATCAACTGGGGTCTGGGATTATATCATTTTTATGGGGAGTACTATAACGATTATGATGGCTATTTTAACGAACGTCAATTAGGTGGACTGCTATATATCAATTACCCGATCTCCAAATTTAATCGGCTTGAAACAACCTCGTACATGAGATATTCCGATCGCGACCTGTGGCAGTTCAGATTCCGGCGCAAAGCGGCTTTATTGAGCAACTATTTATCTTTTATATCGGATAATACAATTTGGGATATTTCCGGACCGATTGAGGGACACCGTTATAATATTACCGCCGGTATTACCACCCGTCTCGATAAAGGATTGCACTATAATGGAATCGGATTGGCCGATCTCCGCCAATATGTTCGTCTTGGAATGTATTCCGCCTACGCCGTTCGCTATTTTATGTACTCCTCAAGCGGCCGCGAGCCGCAGAGAATTTATTTTGGTGGAAGCTGGTCATTCCGCGGGCATCATCGTCAGGATTTCTATAATCGAAATATTGTATTTCTTTCAAACGAACTCAGATTTCCACTAATAGATGACCTCATCGTTAATTTCCCGGTAGGCGCTATTGGCTTTAGCGCAATTCGGGGCGCCATCTTTTTTGACGCCGGATATTTAACCGATGCCGATTTTCATTTTCTTGATAAACAATTTTTCGATGAGTTGACCGGAACGGTCGGCGCCGGTTTCCGCGTTGCACTTGGAAGAATGGTAATGCTGAGGTTCGATTTCAGCCGTACCACCGATGATTTTAAAAGCTTTAGTTCCGGAACCATGTTTGATTTCTTTTTTGGATGGAATTTCTAATGAAGATTAATAAAATATTAATTATATCGCTCATTTTTGCCATTCTGCTGACAGTCGGATGCGCCAAAAAATTCGACCTGAAAAGACAGGATGAAATTTTGGCCAATGATTGGAAATATCCGCGGTCCAACACCGAAAGCACCGCCCGCATTGAATCCGAATTTGGAGGGCAACTGAATCTCAAATGGAAGAAGAAAAGCCCCGACAGTCCTATCGGACCGTTGGCTTTCGGAGCCGGCAAGCTAATTATGGTCGGGAAGAACGGCCGGATATGCTTTTATAACCCGAATGACGGCAATTACTTGGGGCGGTATCGCTTTAAGCGGGCGGCCCAAACCGGATTTTTGGTTGAGGATTCCCTCGGTTATTTTAGTCTGAGTAATAAGCAAAATACTTTTATGTGTAAAAATTTATATAACCGCAATACAGTCTGGGATTTAGAAGTCAAGGATGTTACGGGAACGCCGATAATATTACAAAAGAATATATTTTTCTCATCGGCGTTGGGCGAACTTTTCAGTCTTGATCGCCTGACCGGAGACATTATTTGGCGCGATTCGGTCGGATATAAATGTTTATCCGGGCCGAGCGGTCAGGGAGAAATGATTGTGTTTCCATTAGATAACGGTCTTTTGAATTGCTATAATGCAAACTCTGGCGATCTTCACTATTCGATCAATTTGGGTGAGCCGCTGGTTTCAAAAGCCGTAATTGGAGACAGAATCTATATCTCTTCAGTGGACGGATCTATGTTTGCCGTTGACAGAAATTCCGGTGCGGTTGTTTGGAGAAAAAATTATCAGAATCCGATCTGGACATCTCCCGCGCTCGATCAGGGGAAAATATATTTTGGTGATAATGCCGGGAACTTAATCGCCGTCAGCGAAAACGACGGACAGATTCTCTGGACGTACAACTGCGATGCCGTAATACTGGCCTCGCCGATTGTTGTCGGGAATTATGTCGTCTTTTCGGCGCTTGACAAAGTGCTATACTGCCTCGATAAAAGTTCCGGAGCCCTGGCATCAAAATATAAATTTGATCGGGAAGCGGAATTTCCGCCGATCAGCGATGGCACTTCGATCTATATTGCCATTCGCGGCGGCGGTTTGTTCTGCTTCGGAGACTGATTATGTCCCAAAATATTTATACCGAAAATGATTTAAATGTAAATCTGAATGAATTGGCTCACGAAACTATTCGTGAACTATTTCTGGCCGCCAAAAAAGTATCGGTCTATTCCGGCAAGCATCCGTTATCATTCAAGGCTATCGGACGGGCTTTCTTTCAGATGGAGAAAGTTTTCCGATACAAGCACTATCTGAATTTTAATATTCATACCGGCCATCTATATGCTCTCAATATTAAAATCAGACCATCGGTTTTTGCCGATCAGATTCTTGAATATATGCAACAGCTTGATCTCGATAATATTCTTTTTGAAAGAAGCATGACCAAGCATAATCTGGAATTGTTTCTTGATCGCCTCGTCAAGAGAATGCCCAATAACGAATACAAAAATGTTATGGCCAGTTATCTGGTCGAAAAGAAAATCGAAAGCATAACCGTAAATAGCGAATTTGGAGAAAATCTGTTTAAGAATTCGGCTCGATTTCAGGGCGATTTGGTCGGCGATTTTACGGTCAGGCATATTGTCGGAGGTCTGATCGGCGATGATTTCTCCTGTTTGGCTAAAATGTTGACGGCGGAAAACTGGCCCCCGGCTCGCTATCATGAAGAATTCAATCTTGATTATTTCCCCGAATTAGTCAACTACCTGATTCCCGAAAAGATTGCTTCTGTCAAGTATGAGCATTTCATTAACTATATCTATGACAAAATCACCCTGGCTCTTGAATCCAGTGCCGACAATAAAATTGATTCAACCCAGTCGGATGATATAAAAAATCTAATCTTGGCCTTGAATTACCATTCGCAAAGAGAAGAAATAATTGATAGCATCGGCAATCTGATGATTCAAAAAGGGCTTGATAAAAATTTCTACTCGGCAGTTTTACCGCAGACAGCGGCTATAAAAGTTGAAACTTCGGAAAAAATTGATGATTTTCTATATGCGACATTCAACGAGGCTTTGCCCGGTTACAATCTTGAATATTTTAATGATATCTATGGCCGAATAATTCGTACCGGTCAGCACGGCAAGGCGCGCGCGGTCATAAATATACTAATGCATCATCTGGCCGGACCGGATCTGGACATTCGTCAGAAAGCATTGGAATGTTTTCGGATGGCGCTGTCCATCAATGTCGGCGAAACCGGTAACTTTCAAATAAAGTATATTGCTGAAAAAGTCGATGAATATCTCACCCATAAAGCGGAAACCTTCGAATTCTCTGATCTGCTCTGGGAAACTGCCAGAGCAACCCTGTCTCTGGGTAAGTATGATTTATTAGCCGAAATATGTACCATTCTTTTAAAATACCGCGAACAAGTTAATGGTATCTGGAATTATGATTCATTCGCCGTCAAGAAAACGGTCGAAGAATTGAATCGTCAGGAAATTATTGAAAAATTGATTAATAATATGATGATTGGGACTCAGGCTGTTATTCACAATATCCGAGATATTCTTGTTACAATCGGTTCGGAAGAGACCGCGCGGGCGCTCTCCGGAATTATTTCGCACGAATCAAGGCAAATTCGCCAAAATGTTCTAAAAATACTTGGTGAGATGGGTAAATCATCCTTGAAAGTATTTGTCGATATTATGCGCAATGACCAGCTATTTGAAAGGGAAGACGGACGGCGAGAGCTGTCTGATGATAAATGGTATATCATCCGCAATGCGATTTTTGTACTCGGCTCTTTGAAAGATGCCGATGGTTGTCTGGCGCTTCGGCTACATCTAAATGATAGCGATACGCGAGTCCGTCGTGAAATCGTTTTTGCATTGGAAAAAATTGGCGGCGAGGCCGCCGCTGATCTGCTTCTGGTTATGGCCGATGATTCCGATGATGAAATTCGCGAGGCCGCCATTATTGCCATTGGTATCATTGGAAACAGCGATAATAGTCCGGAATTGATAGACCTGGCTCGCAAACATCCGACCAATCTTAAAACGATCATTACCTCGCTCGGCAAACTGGGCGGCAAATATTCTCGCGAGTTTCTGCTTGATCTTTTATCCGATCGGGACCGGCAATCGGATCTGGCCACTGCCAGGTTTTCCCGGGAAGATATGAAACTGGCAATTGTCAAAGCCTTGGGAAGAATCGGCGATATTCAGTCAATTGAAAAACTTCGGGAATTATCACAATCCTCGAAAAAAATATTCGGAAATTCAAAAGTTGGCAAAGCGGCCGAACAGATTTTGAGCCAGAAAAAGTAAAACTGCCAAAAATACAGACCATACTGCCATCAGGGCAATGTTGATGCCATAATGGCGCACAAGGTTGTGCCGTTATGGCACTTTTGTTTTTGTCGTTTTTTGTTTTAATACCTATCTCATTGACTATCTACGTGTTATCGGTTTTGGCACGCTATGTGATTATATAACCTGCAGAAGATGAAAAAAACAAAATGAAAAAATAAAAAGGAGAAACAAAATGACACTCGTAAGATTTAACCCGAATATGGCCCTTGCCAGAGCCAACAGAGATTTTGATGGAATGATCGATTCAATTCTTAATGGCGTTCCAACTTTTAATAAGAAAGAATGCTGTGATTTCAGCCCACGCGTAGACGTAATCGAAAATGTTGACAATGTCATTATGGCGGCGGAGATTCCTGGACTTGAAAAGAATGAAATCAAAATCGTGGTCGAAGATAATGTCTTAACCATTTCCGGCGAGAAAAAATCGTATTTCGAAGATGAAAAAACGGAATATGTCAGACGTGAGTTAATGCGGGGTAAATTCTCAAGGGCTTTTAACCTTCCCGAATATGTCGATGCCGAAAAAATCAAGGCCGACTATAAAAATGGCGTGCTCCAAATTACTTTGCCAAAAGTGGAGAAGGCCAAGCCCAAAGAGATTTCGGTCAATGTCGACTAATATTTGAGTGAGGTACAGTCGGCATAGCAATGGGCGGGTTGGCGACAGCCCGCCCTTTTTTAGGAATGAAAGGAGCTTAATATGAGTAAAATTATTGGAATAGATTTAGGAACGACCAATTCGGTCGTGGCGGTTATTGAAGGCAAGGACCCGGTCGTAATCACCAACGCCGAAGGCGGTCGGACGACACCGTCAGTTGTCTCGATCGATAAAAACAAAGAACGACTGGTCGGCCAGGTGGCCAAGCGCCAGGCGGTCACTAATCCGGAAAACACCCTCTTTTCCATCAAGCGTTTTATGGGACGTAAATTTGATGAAGTAAAACAAGAGGTTAAAAATTATCCGTACAAAGTAAAAGCCGATTCAAAAGGCGATGCTGTTGTCGAAATGAGTGGCAAGGATTATACGCCCCCGGAAATTTCAGCTATGATATTGTCCAAAATGAAAAAGACTGCCGAAGACTATCTTGGTCAGAAAGTGACCGAAGCGGTCATTACTGTCCCGGCCTACTTCAATGACCGTCAACGTCAGGCGACCAAGGATGCCGGCAAGATTGCCGGTTTGAATGTCCGCCGGATCATCAACGAACCGACCGCGGCCGCTCTGGCCTATGGTCTCGACAAGAAAAAAGCCGGCAAGATTGCTATCTACGACTTGGGTGGCGGAACTTTTGATATTTCCGTTCTCGAGTTATCCGATGGCGTTTTCGAGGTTCTCTCCACCAATGGCGATACCCATCTGGGCGGTGATGATTTCGATAAGCGCATTATCGACTGGCTGGTCGCTGAATTTAAAAAGTCCGATGGTATTGATCTTTCCAAAGATTCCATGGCGTTACAACGTCTGAAAGAATCAGCGGAAAAAGCAAAAATCGAATTATCATCCTCGGTTGAAACCGGTATTAATTTGCCGTTTATCACCGCCGATAACAACGGCCCCAAGCATCTTAATTTGACCTTATCGCGGGCCAAGTATGAACAGCTGGTTGATGATTTGTTGGAACGGACTATCGAACCGTGTCGAAAAGCTGTCATCGATTCCAAACTGAGCTTTAATGAAATAGATGAGATTGTTCTCGTGGGCGGAATGACCCGGATGCCGAAAGTCAGCGAACTGGTTAAGAAACTGTTCGGTAAGGAAGCCAACCGGTCGGTTAATCCGGATGAAGTTGTTGCGATTGGCGCCGCGATTCAGGGCGGCGTTCTGGCCGGCGATGTCAACGATGTTGTACTGCTCGATGTCACTCCGCTTTCGCTTGGCATTGAAACGCTGGGCGGTGTGACGACTAAGCTGATTGAGCGCAACATGACCATTCCGACTAAGAAATCGCAGATATTCTCAACCGCGGCCGATAGCCAAACGCAGGTCGATATCCACGTCCTGCAGGGCGAGCGCGAGATGGCAATTGATAATAAAACGATCGGTCGTTTTGTTCTTGATGGTATTCCGCCGGCACCGCGCGGTATTCCGCAAGTCGAAGTAACTTTTGATATCAATGCCGATGGCATCCTTGAGGTGACCGCGAAAGATATGGCGACCGGAAAATCACAGAATGTGAAGATCCAGGCCTCGTCCGGTTTAAATGATAAGGAAATAGAGAAGATGGTCAACGATGCCAAGGCTCATGAATCGGAAGACAAAGAGAAGCGTAAAAAAGTCGACGTCAAAAACGGCGCTGAAGCGGCCCTGTTCCAGTCCGAGAAAAATCTGAAAGAGTATGGCGATAAGCTTGATGATGACACCAAATCGAAAATCAATGCCGCCGCGGAGCGAGTGAAAGCCGCCGTTGATAAAGACGATCTGACTGAGATGGAATCATCGGTTGAAGCGCTCAACCAGATTTGGCAGGCGGCCTCATCGGTGATGTATCAAAATGCGGCCGGCGGGAATGGATCAGGAGGGACCGGACCTCGGCCCGGTACCAGTCCTCAACCGGGAGAGGGCAAATCTGATGAAAGCTCTCGGGAGCAAACAGTCGACGCCGATTTTGAGGTGGTTGACAATTAAAAAATGGCAAGGGGCTCCCAAGCCCCTTGTTTTTTGGAAAATGAATTATTAAGCTATTTTTGTAAGTTACTCTGTAAAAGAAAGAGAGTATGTCGGGTTTGATGTTCCCCTGAAATAGTGGACACATTTAGAAGGTTGTATTAAATTACATTTAGAGGAGGTGTCCATTATGGTAAAACGTCGTAGTTTTGATCGGTCATTTAAGTTATCGGCGGTTCGTTTGTTGGAAGCTTCGGATGA
>JBDRRI010000039.1:0-8633 GCA_043825815.1 Candidatus Zixiibacteriota bacterium | reverse complement strand
TCTAACAAACATGTAATAAATTTTGTACCAATTATCATTGTATTATTTATCGTGTTGCATAACAATGTGTTACTGTGCAATAATAATGTGATGCTTGATGTATAATTTTCAGAAAAGAATCCTCAAATAAAGATGATTAGGGCATTGGAATTGCTCATTTGATTTATATTAAATTAGGCTATAGAAATGCGTATTTTGAAACTACTATTTACATCCCTTTTATTTTTCTTATTAATTCCGGTTGCCTCATATTCAGTTGAGTTAGAATTCAGTCTTCCCGATTCATTGAGCGAACTGAATCATTGGGATGGAGTCGGAAAAGTAACCTGTCCGCCGGAAAATCCATATATTGAGATACCCAATCTGGTTGTTAGGCCAGAGACAGGAGATATGGGTTTAACGGAGTCGTTTGATATCATGTTCGATTTACCATCCACCGGTATTCCTAATCCGGGTGGATTTTCATTCCGGTTTCCATCGCAATTCAACCTTGATTCAATATATGATATTGAATATGCGGACAATTATTCCGGCGCTGATCCGGAATTATGGGTTGCCTTTATATTCAATCAACAGATTTTAATTTTCTTTGAGCCGAGCGATTCTCCGCCCGAGGGAACCGAGGTAACGATAACGATCCGTTCGATCGGCAATCCATTGACGGCGGGATCATATCAAATATCGGCTCTGATTTTCAAGCGGTATTTCAAGATTGCCGCCGGTCCGACTTCGTCTGAGTTCTTTGAAATTCATCCGGGAACCCCGGTATCTTTGGAAATCGAACCATCGAATGACTCTATGATTAACCTTGGAGAATCAATATTATTTAGGGCGTACGGGGTTGATCAGTTTGGCAATGTAATAAACGATATGGATATTGTTTGGTCGCTCTCTGAAGATTATGACAATATCGGCATTTTAACCGACGGTTTTTTATACGCCAATAGACCGGGGACAGGAAAAGTTATCGCCGAATCGGGATTATTGACAGTGGAATCAGGCCTTATTACGGTTGCCGGTGAGCCGAGCTTCCTTGATTCGCTTTCGCTAATTATCGATGAAACTCAATTTGCCGGTTATCCTCTAAGGGAAAAATCAACTATAACCGCTTTTGATCAATATGGGAATATTTTTAGGAATATTTCTGAAATGTCGACGATCACATTTAATCTTGTTGCCGATAGCGGAAGTTTCAGTCCGAATGTACTTAGCAATACCGATTTTGTCGATGGTGTATGTGATCTGTCGGACAAGAATATAATGTATGACGGCGGGCCGGGTGAAATAGAATTGTATGTCGAGGCTGTAAATCTTTCCGGCGATAAGATCGTATCCAATACTATTAATATGTTTTATAATGGATTGGCTATTGATTATTTTCAGGCCGACACTATTATTTTCAAAGGAGACTATTTAAGATTTTCAGTACTTTTTAGGCCTCTTGGCAATATTCTTCCGACGAATGGTATCCTGGCGCAAGGTCAGCTTGCCTCATGCTCTTCCTGTTTTCAATCATGGCTATATACGCCAGGTATGCTCAATGAGATTATTTCTGTTGATTTAGCTTTGCCAACCGATTCGGCGATTTCCGGTCTTACCGATTCTCTTCAAGTAGCATTAACCGGATATTATCAATTTGATGAAGATTCAATTCCTATTAATATTGAATTAAAGGCTCCGGTAAGGATTTACGATGTTCCGGTACTGCAGTATATTGAAAATTCTCTTTCCTTGGACAGCATCATTCTGCCGGCTTTTATGGATACTATCTCGCTTCAATTCGAAATAAACGCTAATAGTAGTTTCGGGAATATTATTCATGTTTCAGTTTCCAAATTGTACGTCTACCCAGATGAATCATACAACTATCCTCAAATATTAGACATGAAAACTTACAGTTTAGAGCTTACTGGAAATGTAGTGGATCTTTCTTATTTTGAAACTTCATTCAGTCGTCTTGAACAGGTTCCTAATTTGCAGGCCGGATATAAGTCACTAATGTTTAAAACCAGCATTTATTTCGAAAATGGATTACGTTACCAAACAGAACTCGATAAATTCGATTCGTTATATGTCGGGTTCCAGTCCGATATAGAATATGTCGAAGGTTCGCTGGCGCCGAGAACGGTTTTCAATGATACCGCATATTCATTTGAAGTCAAAATAAATCTATTGGGCAATACAACTTATTCTTTGGATCCGTTTGCCTCGCGTCTGGAACTGCATTTTGAAGGCGGTTTGCTGGCCGGTTATATGGGCGATTATTATAATATGACATCGGGTGAAAATACAATTGCGACCAGTCAGATTTATATCCCATCAATGCTAATCGGAAAAGAGTTGTCGCCAAGGTTGATATTGGCGGGCAATGAATTTGGAACATCCCGAACTGATACAATTTTGTTTGGTGACGAGACGATTATGGTTGACCGGAAAACAGATGTCGATCCGAGCGACGCTGAGATTTATATTATTGGCGATGAATTGCCCGATCCACTGGTCAAAGAGGGAACAACCGTAGAGCCGTTTGTATTTAGTCTCACTAATCCCGTTACCGGAACCGAAGATATTGCAGGTTTTCAATCAGCCATAATTACTGTACGGGACAGATACGACAATATTGTTTCGCCCGATGATATTCTTGTATTGGAAGAATCGGGAATCTATTTCAATAACAACCTGGTTACGCAGTCGGATATTTTAGATGACCGGTTGCGTCTGAGATTGAATAATTTTGTGCTACCCAATAATATGGTTTCAACTTTTGTTTTCAAGGTTTTACTTAAAGATGAAATATTATTGGAGGGATTCAATATTTCATTAGACAGCCGCGATATTCATACTATGTTTATTGCCGGGCAGTATAATAATCAGACGATTCCAGTGGTTGGTGATTCTTCGGGAATATTACTTCTTGAGGCCGATCTGGTGATTATTAAATCCGGTCTTGAAAAATCATTAATGATAAAGAATAATCCATTTAATCCGTATGATGGCCCGGCTGAAATAGCTTATGAATTGAACGAGAACACCGGTGTTGATCTGACTATTTATACTTTGACCGGCGAAAAAGTATATGAAACGTCTTTTCGGGCGGGTGGCAATGGTGGCTCTATGGGAATAAATATAGTAACCTGGACGGGTGAAAACGACGAAGATAGAATGGTTTTGAACGGCGTTTATGTGGCGGTTATTGCTCCACATAATACCGATAAAACATACAAATTAAAAATTGCGGTGATGAAATGATCAAACGGTACAGCAAAATATTGGCTATCGTTATGATTATGACGTTATCGGCGGCTGGTTTAATGGCCGGGGATGCCGGTCGTGAATCGCCCTTTTCAATTGGTCCGACGGTGCGATCATCGGCATTAGGCGGGGGATTGGTTGGTTTGGCCGATGGTGCTTCGAATATATTTTATAATCAGGCGGCGCTGGCGACACTTGATTATCAAGAAGTAAATTTAATGCATTCAACCCTGTTTGAAAGCTCGATATATGATGTCGCCAGTTACATCTATCCAACGGCGCGAGCTGGAAGTTTTGGAATAACATTTATGCGCCTGGGAACCGGAGACATTATTCGACGGACCGACTGGCTTTATGATGATAAATTCGATTATGCCATTCAGCAATTTATCGTTGGTTATGGACGCAAGGTGGAGGGTGGATTTTATCTCGGGGGCGCCTTAAAGCTTGTCAATCAATCGATGGATCGCAATTCGACTTATGGGGTGGGAGCCGACATCTCATTTTATAAACCGATAAATAACCGTCTTTCTTTTGGTTTAATGTTCCAGGATATTATCCCGGCCAGACTTAAACTTGATGAAGAATTGGAAGCGACTCCATATAATGTATTAATAGGAATGGGATTGAAAAATATTGAAATAGTAGAAAGTATTTCATCGCGGTTTAATTTTGCAATTGAAGTGCCCGAAGAACGATCAGCCAAAATCCATACTGGAATTGAAGCCAGTTATCGGGATTGGTTGGATATCCGCATGGGATATGATCGGGATAATTTTGCCTTCGGCTTCGGTGTAACCCATAAGAATATTAAATTTAATTATACTTACCGTCTTATGGACGGTCTCACCGATTCTCATCGTTTTGGTTTTTCATTCTATATTGGCAGTTCAATCTCAGCCAGGATTCGGCGTGAAATTGAACTTGAAAGCGCCCGAGGTTCTTATTTAATTTTAGATGACCGCCGCAAACAGTTTGAAAATTATCGGGATATCGCTGACAATTATTATAAGGCCAACAATCTCGATTCCGCTTTTGCTTACTATCAAAGGGCCCTGGCTTATCGTCAGGACGATGAAGAGGTAACTAATAAAATTGATACAATTAATCAAATTAGGATGGTGGAAATAGCCAAATTGCAGGAAAAAACATCCGCCGATGAGTTAAAAGCGGTTCTTCTCAACGGCTATTATACTCAGGCGGAAAGATTTTATAATGATGCTTTATTCACCAGTTCGCTGGGCGTGATAGAAACCGCCTTGAATATTAATCCTGCCGATTATCGATTCATTAACCTAAGGGATAAGAATAACCGCGCTATTGAAGATAAAATTGCGATGTTTCTGGATAGCGCCAGAGCGGCGGAAAAGGATGGTCGCTTTACCGAAGCGGTTATTAATTATAATAAAATTTTGGATTTTTCGCCGGGCGACGAGACCGTGCAGAGGCTGGTTAGTCGGATCGGAACGGCAATAAAGTTGGCGCGTTTGATTAGCGAGGGGGCAGAGGCTTTTTATAAAGATGAATTTGATAAAGCGGCCGGTATATTTCGCTCGGTTCAGCAAATCGACCGCGGCAATATTATAGCCGAGGAATTCCTGTTGCAGATGGAATCGGCAAAAAAGACGGCAACTGAACAAAAAGACCTTGAAAACGATAGCGTCGTATGGCAGAAATATCTCAATGCCCTTGAGTATTACCAGAATGGCGAATATCAAAGGGCGATCGATCTTTGGGAAGAAGTCCTGAAAGCTTATCCCGGAAATGAAAAGACAATCGAGAATATAAAGCAAGCGCGTTTGCGGCTTCAATCCGATTAGTCATTACATTCGACGCCGTTCGGTTTTTGTTGATAAACTTAATTACTTCATATACCTTTCTTAAATGTTTAGAAGACCGGTCAGAGAAATTAATGCTGAATATCGCTCGCACGAGTCATCGTTGCCGGCGATACAAAATCTGGTTCGTGAGACCTGCATCAATGCCGGTTTTTCCCGAAAAGATGTCAGTGCCGTTATTCTTTCCATCGAGGAGGGCGTAACCAATATTATCCGTCACGCCTATCTGTATGAAGACGGCGTCGTTAGAATCAGGATTGTTGTTTATAATCGACGGATTGTTTTTTCGCTGATCGATAACGGACGATCTTTCCAGCCGGAAACGGAAAATAAACTCGATCTAAAAAAACTGGCCGAATCCGGCCGCAAGGGCGGTCTCGGGTTCTACATGATCAGTAAAATAATGGATTCGGTCGAATATTTATCGACGCCAGGATTCAACGAATTGCGGATGACCAAGCTGATTACCCGGGGGCCGGAGGTGGCGCGGTTGATGATGGGTCGAATGTTTTCTCTCCGGGTTAAATTTTCGATTTATACCTTTGCCATCATGCTGACGATTATTGCCGGGGCGTACCTGTTTATTGATAGTCGAACCTCGCGCTCCATAAATCAGCATTTGCATGATAAAGTATCCTCACTATCCAAGACAGTTGCCGATCAGGCCAATGGCTATATTTTGAACCGGCGCGCCGATGTCGAATTCCTGGAATTAGTGGGAAGTTATGTTCGTGCCAATCAAGAACTAGAAATGATTGTGTTGACCAGCAACGATGGCGAAATCCTGGCTGACACGCGCGATATTCGCAACCTTCATCGGACCTACAATCCGCCGGAGGGCGTTAACGCGGAATTAATTGGCGAGCCGCAAAGATATAAAAGCAATAATGAGCGCTTGATATATCTGATTAATGCGATTCAAAGCGGGACGCGGACAATCGGCGCGGTGCATATAGCCTACACCGATAATTATATAGCGGATATGATTAATGCGGAGCGGCAGAAAATTATATTTCTGACCATAATCGGATTGGCTTTTGGTATCGGTTGCATCTATCTTCTTTCCAATTATTTCGTTAGCCCGATTGTCCGAATTGTTGAACGAGTGAGGAAGTTTTCATCGGGCGATATCGAAACTGAATTACCGCTTGAAGGAGTCGAGGAATTTTTCGAGATTACGAAGGCGTTAAATGAAATGATGAGCCGACTGCGGCGCGACCGGGCCAACATCATTGAACGGGAGAGGGTGGCTAAAGAAATTGAAGTGGCCGGTCAAATTCAGAAGACTTTATTGCCGAGTGAACTCCCCGACATTCCCAATTTGGAAGTCGATACTTTTTATAGAGCGGCTTCGCGAATTAGCGGCGATTTGTACGATGTTTTTCGGGTCGATGACAAAAATTACTGTTTTCTGGTTGCCGACGTTTCCGGCAAGGGCATTCCCGCCTCGTTGATTATGTCGGTTTTGCGGACGGTTATTCGAATACAGGCGCGCGAGGAAAGCTCTTCGCATAAGATGCTTATTTCGGTGAATGATTACATTAAGACTGATATTCCCGCCGGGATTTTTATTACGATATTCCTGGGAGTGTATAATATCGATACGCGAGAGATGAATTTCGTGTCGGCCGGCCATAATCCATTGATACATTTCCGTAAAAAGGATGGTAAGGCGTTATTGATCAATCCCAAGGGCGTTCCACTGGGATTACCTTTTGCCGATGACGCCGATTTCGGAAAGAAACTTCAACAAAAATCAATTACCATAAGACCGGGCGACAAGTTATTTATTTATTCCGACGGAATTACGGAATCGATGAATCGAGCCGGCGATAAATATGGCCTGGATAGACTGCATGCTCTATTCGAAAATGAATTTACCAAGAATGAGTACGATACGCCAAAGCTGATTTCGGAAAGAATACTGGCGGATATTGACAGTTATTGCGGCATGGCGACGCAGGCTGATGATATCACCTTCATTACGATTATTTCGCCGGATAAAGAGACTAATAAAAAAACCGGCATAGAAACTGAAAATCTGACCTGATTTATCAAACTAAATTTATTTCAATATTGACAAACAGACACACCCGATTATTTATTATTAAATAAGGTGTATGAAATGAAAACTATTTTAAAAATTTTTTTGGTCATTGTCCTGATGGGCGTTCTGGCGGGTATATCATATATAAAGTCGGGCCGATCCGCCAAAAGAGAGGCGGGTCAAGCCGAGGCTATTCATTTCGAGTGGGCGAGGGTACAGGATTCAATTCAGATGGCCCAGTTGGCCGATTCATCCCGCCATTATATTGATTCCTTAATGGCGCTTGATGCCTTTTATCAAACCCAAATAGACAGCCTTAATCAATACTATGCAAATATTGAGGCGGATTTGAAATCCGAGTTGAAAAAAGCCCAGGAAGTCAAAACTACCGCCCAAAAAACGACCACCAACAAGAAAAAAACGACAAGCGATAAGAATTCAAAGAATCAAACGATAAAAAGCGAATTTAAAAAAATGATTGGCGAACTTCCATCGGATTTGACCGATTATGAAAAACGGGTCGCTTATAATGAAGTAAAGCTGGAATTGGCGCAGAAATATAATATGTCTCCCGAATCATTAGATAAAATAGTCAGATAATAAAATAAGAAGTATGAGCAGGTTGAAAGAATCTGATTTTGCCGAAGTAGTCTTTGACCATATATTTCTCGAATCGTTCCCTACCGAGAAATCCGCTTATTATAAAGATATAACGGATATTGAGCGCGATAAGCAATTCGACCAATTTCGCAGCAAATTAATCTGGCATATTAATCATTCTCTGTCAAAACGCCAAAAAGAGGTTATGAAATTGATAATGGCGGTTAAGAGGCAGTCGCAGATTGGCCAGATTCTCGGAATTAAGCAACAGGTCGTATTTATTTATAAGAAACGTGCTATCAATAGGTTAAAAAAGATTCTTGGCTTGTAAGTGTATGTTAAAAAACTAATAAATGAAAAGTTATACCCATATACCCTCACCGCTTTTTATATTAAATAGTAGTTACTGCGTTTGTTTGAGCTAATTGCTTTTTGCATTTAAAATTTTAACTATTTGGATCGCCCCATTTAGCCCACCATGCTATAAGAGTAGTGTAACCAGAATGGCTAATAGGGAGAAACGAAATGCCCCCGAGAAAAGAAGCAGAGCAATTCGCCGACGTCGGAGTAAAAGACTGTTGGCATCCTTATGGACTTCAGGGATTGAGTCCGGAGAAATTTGGTGAGGTGGTCTCGCTCATTTTAAGCGGAAAGTATGATCTGCTTAAATTGAAGTGGGACATAGGAAGCCTTAAATTGAATTAATTGATTGGTTCAATTTTAAATTTCTTTATATAGGTTGAATCATAAAAACTGATAGCCAACCTGCGTGTTGGCTATTCTCTTTTTTTTTAATTAATTGACAATAAAGATATTTATACTATTTTAGGTAATTAAATTTGAACGTATTATACTTACTACGGTATAAGAAAATATGAAAAACGACATCAGGCAGG
>JBDRRI010000038.1:0-10422 GCA_043825815.1 Candidatus Zixiibacteriota bacterium | reverse complement strand
TGTCACGTTCGCGGGGGTCCATCCATAGCGAAGGAAGTTCAAAAACAACTGAAAATCAAAGCCGGCCAAACAACCGAGGATAATGAATTTACCCTGGAAACGGTGAATTGCCTTGGGGCCTGTGCACTTGGTCCGGTTATGGTTGTCGATGGGAAGTATTTTTCAACTGTTAAAATATCGCAGGTTAAAGGAATACTGGAAAATGCCCAGAAGGGGTTTGATCTTGTTGAAATTGATACTGATCAACGAGTTTTTCCGCTTGATGTCAGTTGCGCGCGCTGTAATCACAGCCTGATGGATGCACGGCATTTAATCGACGGCCATCCATCGATCCGCGTCACGGTCTCATTTAGTAATAAACATGGACGACTGGCGTTGTCGAGTATTTATGGGAGTGCCTCGGTTTCTGCGGAGCACGAGATACCGGGAGATACAGTTGTTCAGATGTTTTGTCCGCATTGTCATGCGGAACTTATCGGGGGAACAGCCTGCGGTGATTGTGGCGCGCCAATGGTTCCTATGATTATTCGCGGGGGCGGAGTAGTACAGATATGTTCCCGGCGCGGGTGTAAAGGGCATTTGCTGGATATTGGAGGTACTTCAATTGACTAATTACGTTTGCAGTTCGCTATGAGGAGAAATAAATGAAGAAGCTTTCAACAGTTGACGAATTTATTCTTTTTCGCCATCGAATTGTCGGTGAAAGAGAAATTCGTAATGAAAAGCCGGTTTTAATTATATCAGCTGGAACGTGCGGACAGGCAAGCGGAGCCAACGATATAATTAGGGTCGTCAAAAAGTACATTCTTGAAAAAAGCCTGCAGGAGAAAATCTCCATTAGGATAACCGGATGTCAGGGTTACTGCGAGATGGAACCATTCATTCTTGTTCAACCTCATGGTTATTTATATCCTAAGCTCAAGATGGAAGATATTGCTACGGTAATCGATGTTACCATTTCCGGCTATATAGCGGATAGTCTGATTTATCATGATTCCCTCGAAAACAAGATGTATAAAAACCAGAAAGATATCCCATTTTTTAAAAGGCAGACGCGGACGATTCTGGGATATAATGAGAATATAGATCCGATTCGGATCATGAATTATATTGAGCAGGGCGGATATTCGGCAGTCGAAAAAATCCTCACCAAGCCTGACCCAAACTGGATTATTAACGAGGTCAAAAAATCCGGTATCAGAGGACGCGGCGGAGCCGGATTCCCGACCGGAAAAAAATGGGAATTGGCGGCGGCTTCCGGGCGTGATGGCGAACAGAAATATATTATTTGTAACGCCGATGAGGGTGATCCGGGCGCATATATGGACCGAGCCGTACTTGAGGGAAATCCTCATGCTATAATCGAAGGTATGCTTATCGGCGGGATTGCCATTGGGGCGACCAAAGGAATCATTTATTGCCGTAACGAATACCCACTGGCGATTAAGCATGCATTAATAGCTCTGAGACAGGCCCGTGAACTTGGTTTACTGGGAGAGAATATTTTTGGAACCGGTCTGAATTTTGATATTGAGATATTCCGCGGAGCCGGAGCGTTTGTCTGTGGCGAGGAAACAGCCTTAATTAAATCAATGGAAGATCAGATGGGCGAACCGCGACAACGGCCGCCATATCCGATTGGAAAAGGCTTATGGGGTCATCCTACCTGTATCAATAATGTCGAAACACTGGCCAATATTCATGTGATAATTGATAAAGGGGGAGCCGAATACGCCAAGGTAGGTATTCCGGGAAATACCGGAACAAAAATATTTTCATTGGTGGGTAAAATCAGGAATACCGGTTTGGTGGAGGTTCCCCTGGGGACTAAACTAAGCGAGGTCGTTTATGATATTGGCGGCGGTCCAGTCGGTAAGGCAAAAATAAAGGCAGTTCAAACTGGCGGTCCATCGGGCGGATGTATTCCGGCCAGTATGTTCGACATGTCAATTGATTATGATAGTCTGGCCAAGGCCGGCTCGATTATGGGGTCCGGCGGTATGATCGTGATGGATGAAAATACATGCATGGTCGATGTCGCCAAGTATTTTATGTCGTTTTTAAAAGATGAATCATGCGGCAAATGTTTTACCTGCCGCAAGGGAACACAGCGCATGTACGAGATATTGGATGATATCTCCAAGGGCACTGCGACCATGGAAGATCTGGATCTTCTTGAAGAACTGGCCTATGTGATAAAAGATACAACCATGTGCGGACTGGGACAATCGGCCGCCAATCCAGTCTTAAGTACATTGCGTTATTTCCGCAAGGAATTCGAACGGCATATTATTGATAAGAAATGTGATGCCTTTGTTTGCAAGGAATTGGTCGGAGCTCCATGCCAAACGGCTTGTCCGGTCGGGACGCAAGCGTGGCAGTATGTCGCCCACATTGCCAATGGGGAATATGATAAGGCCTATCAAGTTATGCGCGAAGCAAATCCGTTCCCGTCAGTGTGCGCCCGGGTCTGTCATCATCCCTGTGAAACCCGATGCCGCGCTGGTTCGTCGGGAAGCGATCCAATCGCAATTAGATCATTGAAAAGATTTATCACTGATCGCATAGAGCCATCCAGTTATAAACCGGAAAGAGTGAAATGGACCAATGGTGAACCTCCTCGGGTGGCGATTATTGGTTCCGGTCCCGCCGGATTAACGACGGCCCATTATTTATCTCTTAAAGGATATAACATTACTATTTTTGAGGCCGAGGATAAGCCGGGCGGTATGCTTTACTGCGCCATTCCGTCCTATCGTCTGCCCAAAGAAGTAATCAAGAAGGAAATAGATGCCCTTCTCGATGACAATATAACTCTTAAATGTGGTGCCGCGCTCGGTCGCGATATCACCGTCGACCAGTTAATTGAAGAGGGCTATCAGGCAGTCCTGGTTGCTCTTGGGGCTCATAAGAGTAAACCCCTCATGCTTGAAAACGAAGATGTTGAAGGCATTTATCCGTCGATTAAGTTTCTCAAATCCTGTAATATCAGGGGTGAGCAACTTGCCAAAGGAAGAGTCGGTGTCATTGGCGGAGGCAACTCGGCTATTGATGCGGCTCGTATGGCCCTTCGTCAGAAAGACGTCAGTAATGTCACTATTTTGTATCGTCGGACAAAGGATGAAATGCCGGCCTTTGCCGAAGAAATCGAGGCGGCTGAACAGGAAGGCATCAAGATAGTAACTCTGGTAACGCCAACTAATGTTATGACTACTGATGGGCATATATCTTCACTTACATTGATTAAAAATGAGTTGGGTGAAATAGATTCCAGCGGTCGCCGTCGACCGGTCCCAATCGATAAGAGTGAGTTTGTTATCGACATTGATACGCTGATTGTAGCCATTGGCGAGGATACCGGTATTGATACTGTTGCTCCGGCGCGGATGAGTCAGATTGAAACAACAAAGTGGAACACAATCAAGATTGATGAAAAGACGTTTTTAACTAACCGGCCGGGCGTTTTCGCTTGCGGCGACGTTGTCCGGGGACCTAATACCGTCATTGATGCTATCGCAGATGGAAAAAACGCGGCGATAATGATTGATCATTATATTCGAGGTGAAGAAATGACACTGAAACAGGAACCTCGGCTACCCGAAAAATATGTAGCACCTGTTGAAACCATTCAAATCGAAAACCTTTCGTCAGAAAGAGTCGAATTACAACGAGCTCCGGCCGAATGGCGCAAACGAAATTTCGCCGAAGTTGAAGTGTCTCTTTCGGTGGATGAAGCATTGTGTGAATCCAGAAGATGCCTGAGATGTGATTTAGAGTTCACTCAACCAAAGGATGAACAGGAAGAGAATATAACGGTGGGAGTAAAAGCAAAATGATTACTCTGAGTATAAATGGTATTGAAGTGAAGGTGGAGAAAGGGACGACAGTTCTTGAAGCGGCCAGATTTCTCGGTCTTCCTATTCCGACACTTTGTCATATGGAAGGCTTGTCTCCCTATGGAGCTTGTCGCCTATGCGTAGTTGAAATTGGCGAACCGGGGAGTTCCAAGCTTGTTACATCCTGTACTTACCCGGCCGAAGAAGGGTTAAAAGTAAGGACAACGACCAAGCGGGTCCAGAAAGCCAGAAAGATGATTATCGAACTGCTGTTGGCGTCATGCCCTCAGTCCAAGGTGATTCAGGATTTGGCTTCGAAATACGATGTCCATCAGCAACGATTTAAACAGGAACATGATGATTGCATTCTGTGCGGTTTATGTGTCAGAATGTGTGAAGAGCAGATGATGGCCAAAGCCATCGGTTTTCGCGGTAGAGGTGAAAATCGATCAATTGGAACCCCATTTGATGTCAAGTCCGAAGTCTGTCGGCTGTGCGGAGGATGTATTTATGTCTGTCCCGCCTGTCAGCTTCGATGTACCTATAATGACCCCGATAAAGCAATTTGCGGCGGATGCGTTAATATTAGCGCTCCCTGTCTGGAAAAAGAAAAATTTGATGATATGATGTGTTATATGAATCCTTGCGTAGCCTGCGAAATTGTCAAGGACAAGCAAGGAAAAGGAGGAAATTAGAATGTCATTAACCAAAGTAAATGCCTCAGCAGCGACACTGACGAAGAATCGGACTGAGGATTCAATAACCCGTCTCTCCGGAATGTGCGTTACATGTGTTGATGGTTGTATCGGAATGTGCGAGATCGGCAAATCGGCCTACCGCGGACACGAGGTGATTTATCCCCAGCCATTCGGCGTTATTACAACAGCTTCGGAAAAATCATACCCGATTGATTACTCTCACCTGAATATTGTCGGCGGTATTGTCGGTGCCAAAGGCATCGAGGCCGATAGCGATAAAGCGATATTTCCGAACGTGAATCTCGAAGTTCACTTTGGACATGACAAGGGCATCAAGTTCCGTCTTCCGATTATGATCCCCGGAATAGGGTCAACCGACGTCGCCAAAAATAACTGGGAAGGTCTGGCAATTGGTACGGCTTTAGCCGGAACCGGTTTGACTATCGGCGAAAACGTGGTTGGTATGGATACCGAAGCCGTGATTAAAAATGGCCGGGTGGTTGATACCGTTGATCTGAAACGCCGCGTTAACCTTTTCAAAAATCACCAGCGCGATGGCTATGGTGCGACCATTGTTCAGGCCAATATTGAAGATACCCGCCTTGGAGTTCAAGAATATGCGATTGAAAAACTTGGCGTTGAATGGGTCGAATTGAAATGGGGACAGGGAGCCAAAAATATTGGCGGTGAAGTGAAAATCAGGGATCTTAAAAAGGCTCAGTTGCTATATGAACGCGGATATGTCGTTCTCCCTAACCCTACCGATCCTCACGTAATTGAAGCTTTTAAACGCGGTTCGTTTAAAGAATTCGAGCGACATTCAAGAGTTGGTATGGTGGATGAAGAATCATTCGCGAAAAGAATTGATGAATTAAGAAAGGCCGGAGCCAAATATGTTTCCTTGAAAACCGGTGCCTATCGTCCGGTCGCATTAGCAATGGCTCTCAAATATGCATCGAAATATAAACTTGATGTCCTCACGGTTGACGGTGCCGGCGGCGGTACCGGTATGAGTCCGTGGCGGATGATGAATGAATGGGGAATTCCACCGGTTGAGCTTCACTCATTATTATACCAGTATGCCAAGAAGCTGGCCGACAAAGGTGAACATCTACCCGCTATCATCCCGGCCGGCGGTTTTACTTTTGAGGATCAAATGTTCAAGGGCCTCGCTCTTGGAGCGCCATATGTCAAATTAATCGGCATGGCTCGCGGTCCAATCGCTGCCGCCATGGTTGGCAAAACAATCGGACGCACCATTGATGAACATCAAGTGCCGGTATATGTCGAACGTTTTGGACAGACCAAGGACGAAGTTTTTGTAACATCGGCCGAATTGCGAAAAGAACTTGGCGATGTCGAATTTGAAAAATTACCGACTGGAGCTCTCGGACTTTACACCTATTATGAACGCCTGGCCCAAGGTCTCAGACAGCTGATGGCTGGCAGTCGAAAATTTGCTCTGGAGCATATGACTCGTGATGACTTGGTTTCTCTGACTCCCGAAGCCGCCAGTGTTACCGGTCTTAAATATGTGATGGATGTTGACAAGGAAGAATCTGAAAAGATTTTGAATGGATAGTATTGTTTAATCAAATGGAAACGGGATTTGAATATCCCGTTTCCTGAATTATAGAACCTGCTCTTAACAATTTTGATTTTCACATTCTTAAATATGGAGTAATAAAAGGCATATTTAAAAATTTAATTACAAGCGAAATCAGAGATTTAATTGATGGTCTGCAGGTTTTGCGTTACTTTTTCTATTAAAAGGGATTATGATATGTCAGCCGAAAGAATAAGTATTCCGTCGAAAAATCTGGCACCATTTGATAAGGATTTCTTCAGGTCTGGTCAAAAGATTGCATGTATCGGTTCCGGTTCGATTGGCGGTAAGGCCTCCGGTCTCGCGTTTATTGAGGAGACCCTGGCCAGTCATTTTAATGGTCATGCTTTTTCCGAAATAAAAATTGGGATACCCAAAATGGTCGTTATCGCGACAAATTATTTTGACCAGTTTATTATAGATAATAATTTACGTGAGACGGCTTTTTCGGATATGTCCGACGATTATATATTAAATATGTTTTTAAACGGTAAACTTCCATCCGAACTTATTGAAAATCTTCGAATTATTATTGACTCAACCAACGTTCCCCTGGCCATACGATCCTCAAGTCTGCTTGAAGACTCCATGTTTGAACCGTTTGCTGGCGTTTACGCTACCAAAATGATTCCGAATAATCAGAGTAATTCTGATATTCGGACCGAGAAGCTGGGCGAAGCCATTAAATTTGTATATGCCTCATCTTTTTTCAGCAATGCCAAAAGCTATCACCGCGCCATTGATCGGACAACCGAAGAGGAAAAAATGGCGGTTATTGTCCAGGAAATTGTCGGCCAGAACGTGGATAACCTGTTTTATCCGCACATCTCGGGAGTAGCACGGTCATATAATTTTTATCCATCCGGTGCTGCCCAGCCGGAGGATGGGATAGTTTCACTGGCCCTTGGTTTGGGAAAAACTATTGTTGATGGTGGCATTGTCTGGAGTTATTCTCCAAAATTTCCCCGTGTGAATCCTCCGGCATCATCACCTCGCGAACTGCTCAAGCTTTCGCAAAGCGATTTCTGGGCAGTCGATATGGGCAACCTGCCGGTAAGCAAATCATTTGGGGAAACTGAATATTTACAGCAGGGAACATTGTCCGATGCTGAACAGCATGGTACGCTTCGCTATGTGGCTTCAACCTATCGTCCCCATGATGATCGTATCGTTCTCGGAACCGGGCCCGCGGGACCTCGCATTCTTACTTTTGCACCGATTCTGGTTGCCAACCAGTTGCCCTTGAACGACCTGTTAAATAAACTTCTTAAAATATGTGAACAGGCTCTGAAAAGTAATGTGGAAATTGAATTTGCAATGACCATAAACTCGGAAGGGGAACTTTCGGCTCAGTTTGGATTTTTACAGGTACGCCAGATGGTCGTATCGGATTCCATTATAGATTTACAGCCGGAAGAATTACAGGGCGATGATGTTTTGGCGGCATCGGATCGATCTTTGGGGAATGGAATTATTGAAACTATCGAAGATATTATTTATGTGGACCCGGATAAATTTGACGCAAAGAACACGAAAAAAATTGCATCGGAACTGGCTGATCTAAATCGCTATATGCTGGAGCAGGGAAATCATTATCTTTTGATAGGTTTTGGCAGGTGGGGTAGTTCCGATCCATGGCTGGGAATCCCCGTCAGCTGGGGACAGATATCCGGCGCCAAAGCTTTGGTTGAGGCCACTCTGCCGGGGATGGATGTTGAATTGAGCCAGGGCGCTCACTTTTTTCATAATATGACAAGTTTTCAAATTTATTATTTTGCGATTCATTATAATGGTAATTATACGATTGAATGGGACTGGCTAAAGAGCCAGAAAATCGAAAATAATCATCAATTCGTTAAACATATTCATTTGTCAAAGCCTTTAACCATAAAAGTTGACGGTCGCTCCAGACGGGGAGTAATTTTAAAGTGACAGAACATGCCGATGGACGATTCCAGGATCTGGACTGGCTTCAAAAAAGAGCGGATGAACTCAATTGTCTGTACCGGATCAAAGATATTCTTAGGACTGATAACAAATCAACAAAAGAGATAGGCTCTGAAATTGCACGCATTATCCCACCAAGTATGATGCATCCTGAGGACTGTCAGATCAAGATAATTATAGATAAAAGCATTTATACGACCAGGGGATTTCAGGAAACAATCTGGAATTATAGCAAAGAGATCGCCTGTCACGATAGTACTTTAGGAAGCATAGCCGTTTACTATACGAAAGAACATCCAGTCGCTGATTCCGGACCATTTTTTAAAGAAGAAATAAAATTGATAGATACAATTGCCGGCCTGTTGGGACAATATCTTGTATCATTGAATATTAAAAAAATGGTTATAGGGATCAATGACCGCAGTAGTAGGGAAAGCCAAAATAATCTTCAGGAATGGCCGGCCCTATTGGATATGTTAAAATATACCAATCGAGAGTTATATTACCGAATCTGTCGCAAAATACTTAATGTCCTCAATTGGCGCGGCAATGAAGAGGCAAATAAATTGCTGAAAAGTATTAACTCAAACCTGAATATGCTCAGAGTCGGTTTTGAGAGGGGTAATTATTACTCGTTTGATAATAATGTCTGCGAGCTGCCGTCCGATGTCAGTCAGGCCATTATTGAAATGGCCCGGACATATATCAGCGATGATATAATGCTGCAACATATTCAAAGATGGTTGCAGGAGGAGAAGCTGGGATATCTGTCGCAGGTTATCAATCGAAACCTTTCTATCGAGGAGGTTGCTGATTCTATCAGGCGATATTACGAAATGGCTCCTGCCGATCAAGATCTCCGGTTTGCCAGCAAATGGGGAATCCAGGTTTCACTGATAAGAAGATTTCTTTCCGAACAATCTCAGTATGTTAATACGGCGAAACCTATTGTCGATATCAAAGATTTTGATTCATTATTAAAAAATATGGTATACAGCGCCGAAAGCCGCGGGAAACTGGGAGGTAAAAGTGCCATCTTGTTTTTGATTGATCAGATTCTGAAAAAAGAGCAAAAAAGCAATCAACTCCTTGATAACGTTAAAATACCCAAAACATGGTTTATTAGTTCCGATGTTGTCTATCATTTTATGCACTATAATAATTTTGATGATGTTGTGGAGCAGAAGTACAAAGATAGCGATCAGATCAGGCTCGAATATCCTCAAATAGTCCAGTCTTTTATAAACGGACAGTTCCCTGAAGACATTATTAAAAGGCTTTCAGTTGCCCTTGATGATTTGAATGAAAAACCGCTTATTGTACGAAGTTCCAGTTTGCTTGAAAACCAGATTGGCTCAACTTTTTTTGGCAAATATAAAAGTATTATTATTGCTAATAAGGGAAACAAGCGAGAGCGTCTTGGCGCTCTTATGAGTGCCATCGCTGAAGTATATGCCTCAACGTTTTCTCCTGACCCGATTGAATATCGTCAAAACAATGACTTGCTTGATATTGGTGAAGAAATGGGTATTATGATACAGGAGGTAGTTGGAACCAGGATCGGCAAATATTATTTACCGCTCTGCTCCGGGATTGCCTATAGCGATAATATGTTCCGATGGACAAAAACAATCAAACAGGAAGACGGATTGATTTGTATTTCTCCCGGACTTCGAATTCGTCCCGAAAATCATAATAAAATTGAATTTCCGGTTCTGGTTATTCCCGGACAACCGGAATTTACCAATATAAAAAATTCACAAAATTATATACCCTCCAAAATAATTGCTATAAATACTGAAACCGGCGGCGTTGAAACGATTGACGCAGAAAAATTCATTAAGGAACACAGTTCCGATTTGCAGAGATTTATGAATACCAATCCGCCTGTTTATGATAACGGTTATGCGGAGATATCGAACGATAATTATAAATCGGGAGACTCACGAATTGCCTATAAACGTTTATTAATCAATAGTCCAATTCAAAAACAAATTGATTCAATTTTAAAACTGTTGAAAGGCAAATTGGATCTTCCCGTTGATATTGAGTTCGCGTATGACGGAACCGATTTATATATTCTTCAATGCCGCTCTTATAATTACTTAAATCAAAATCTATCGGTGTCAATTCCAAAAGATATTCCGGACGATCAGATTATATTCTCGGCCGACCGCTTTATTGTAAATGGAATCTTGCCTGAAATAAAATATATCGTATATATCGATCCTCTTCAATATCGCGATAGAGCTGATAAACAAAATATTACATCCGTGAACAAATTAATTAAAAGACTCAACAAACTGCTTCCAAAGAAACAATATGTTGTCATGGG
>JBDRRI010000037.1:0-10437 GCA_043825815.1 Candidatus Zixiibacteriota bacterium | reverse complement strand
TATCCCCGGATGCGTATTTCTTTTTACCTGCCATAATTCCTAAACCGCTAATACGGATTCTTCTTCACGTTCAATTAGATTGCCTTCTTTCATCAATGGCAAATCCATCAGGTAATGTTTAACCTTATAATTGGAATTTACCAGTACAAGCTGTTTAGCTAAACGATTTCGGGTATTGATAACAATCGGTCCTTGCAGATTTATCGACATCTCTTCCGGATTTTCAGGAACGGTCACAATCGAATATATTTCAACCGCCTCGACTTCTTCAATCCCCAATTCTTCCAATTCTTTAGGATTGACTTCAATCCGGTATTCCGGAGAAAAGATCATCGGGTTGCAGATAATGAATGTCACTTCCGGTTTTTCGATCGATTGGTACCATAAGAACGGTCGGCAATCATCGCGTTCGACAATGCAATATTTCGAAAGCGATTCAAAACCAAGAACCGGCTTAGGCATTGTTATGATTTTGTCGTCGGGTATCTCTAGTTCCCCGAATTTGAGCGTTGTTATTTTCATTTATACTTCCTCTGTCAAAATATTCTTAATCCAAAAAATTCAGCAAAGAAGGCTGTATAATTTTTGCGGTGGCGATTAAGGCCGCCTGATAACTGTTTTCCTGCATCGCCAAATCGGTGACAAGTTTCGTCAGATCGGCATCTTCCACATCGCTAAGAAGTTTGGTAAACGAATAATCTTGATCGGTAAGACGCGATTCAGTGTTTTCCAATCGACGGTACATCGATCCGACATTGCCGCGAAAGGTCCCGATTGACTGTCCGCCTTTTTCAAAATTACCAATCAATTGCGAAATTGATTCGCCGTCATCATTTTTCAAAGCGTCAATTAAAAGCTGCATTGATCCCATAATATCGGGAGAGCCGTATATTCCAAAATCATGAGCGGTCCGCCCGTCTCCGACCTCTTCTATTTTTAATGATTCGGCATTATTGTCGGATATTATTTGTATACCGGTTTGACTGTCATTTATCGATGCGGTTATATCCAAACCGAGCGAATTAAAGCCGTTTAACAGGTCATCGATCGTAATATATGCGGGATTATCCAGATCAAAGATAACCTGCCGCGTTCCCTGCGATATTTTTATTTCCCCTGTTGACATACCCAATCCATTTTTAAGTAAAGCCAAAGGAGTGTCTAATTTTAAAATCGGTTCCAGAGGATCCCCCGCTTTGGCCAAGGAGAAATTGCCGGCCAATCCCAATTCGGCGGCCAGAGTCTCGCCGGTTCCGGATTCCGTCACTGAAAAATCAAGTTCCGGATACAAATCAGCTCCATTCAGAACCGGATCAATATCACCCAAAATTCCTAAATCGGAGGCGGTCGTGGCGCCTTCCCCCAATTCGCTGATTGACAGATTAAGAGATATGGCATTAGTATCGACAATATCGATCCCAGTCCCGGCAACATTAATAGCGGCAGTAACGTTATTTATACCGGCAGTGGCTAATTGAGAATTAATAGAGTTTATGGCATCACCGAGAGTCAAGGCTGAACTAAGATCAATATCCACGCTAATCGTAAGGGCTTCATCATGAATGCGGATGCCCCCGCTATCCAGATTGACGCCACTTCCACTATTTAAATTTTTAAGGGGCGTATTCGCCGTAACCAGTCCGGTATCCAATGTTGTCCAGCTTAAATTATTATTCTCCTGACCGAGATCCAAACCCAGATTGGTTATTCCGCCAAGAGCCAGTTGTGTATTGACCAGCGCGATTAGGTCACCAATAGTAACCGCGGTACTAATATCAACCGTTACCGATATGCCGCTATTATTATCGGCCACGGTAAAGGTACCGGTGCTTAAATCAATTCCTTCGCCAAGATTCAGGTCGGCCAATAACGTATTTGTTGATATTCCCGACTGTAAATTGCTGTTTTCTCCAAGAACAAGTATTTCCGAAAGAAGAATATCGGCGCCAATCAGGTTGACTCCCAAACGACTTGATGATTCGATTTCGACATTAATACTCCCGCGATCACCGACATACCGAACGCCGCTTCCATTGGCAATAAAGGCCGGATTGCTGGTTCGAAAACCGGAATATATATATCGCCCGCTAACCTGTGAATTTCCAAGGCTAAGCAATGATTCATAATTGGATTCAATAACATGAGCCGCGGCGATCCGTGATGATGTATCGTTATCGTCGTTAGCTGAGGCCACCGCCTGTTGATAGGTTTCCGAAAGCAGATTCTGTATTTCCGAAAGAGATGATTCGTAACCGTCAAGAAGCGATTTCGAGCTGGCAATATTTTTCTGAAACTGACTGATTTGGGTCAGTATTTCCCGATATTTTAAATCTTTCTGCGCTCCGACCGGGTCATCAGAAGGCCGATTGAGCTTTCTTCCGGTAGACATCTGGCCCTGAAGATTCATAAATTTCTCCAGTGACCGCTCCAGATTGCGGGTCACCAGATCGGTAATCATGCTATTTGCTACTCTCATAAATTCTACTCTTCGTAATAAACAAATCCTTGATCATACCCATCATTTGATGACGATTTGACCCATCCCTTATTCGGCTTTTTGCCGGACTTATCTGCCCCGTTGTTATTTATAATTTTACTGTATTCAACGGCCGGATCTTTAATCGTATCTTTTTCCTTTTTCTTTTGCCAAAACATTATCCTAATGGCTCCCTTTTATTCTCGACCGTGTCCGGGCCGCTTAGATGTTTTTTTAAATTTTATATCCGGCGCCTTTTTACTGTTGCCGGACTCCCCGGAAATTTTATCTTTCAACAGTTTCATAACGCTGGCCAAGTCCTGCTTAACCGATTTGGCGGCCTTACGATTTTCCTGCTGAATCTTGACATAAATTTCCTCTCTATGGACGACGACATTCGACGGCGCGTCAATACCGATTCGTACCTGACGGCCGAAGACTCCCAATACGGTGACTTTTATATCATCACCAATTGTGATTGATTCGCCCAACTTCCTTGTTAATATTAACAATTTACCCTCCGTGGTAATATTAATGTTATTTAATGCCTTTTATATACTATCTGCCTACAAGTCCCATGTTGTTAATAACCGTGTTCAATGCTTCATCCATTGTTGTGATTACTCTCGCAGCCGCGTCATAAGCATGCTGGAACTTAATCATCTGCGTCATTTCTTCATCGAGAGAAACCCCTTGCACCGATTGTCGCGAATTTTCGAGTTGCGCGACAACCAGTTCCAGAGTCGACTTTAAATTTTGGGCCTTGGCCGATTCCGAGCCAATGTTACCGATTAATGACTGGTAAAAATCATTAATTGTTGAAGTCCCTCCGACCAATACTTTTGACGTACTTAAATCGCTTATGGCCAACGCAATAGTGCGATCTCCCGGCGAATCGGGTGTCGAAGCTGACGCAATATTTGAAGACTCATTAAGAATATCGTCTGTTAGCTTAATATTAGCCGCCGACCGATTATTGGGGTCGAAGAAATTAGTCCCGGTTGTACCACTACTATTATAACCGGTCAGATGCAAACTATTGACATTGGTCACCAACGCTGCCGCGATATCGTCAAGAGCCTGCAAATATTTGGGAATCACTTCATCCCTGGTTTCTGTTAAACCTTTTATTGTTCCGTTAACAATATTGATGTTAACTTTAGTTCCCTGCCAAACTATTTCCGTTACTGCTGAAGAATTGCCGCGGGCTTTATATGTCTCCAGATCAAACGAACGATTCTGATCGACCAGCGTCATGGCGCCAATGAGCACGGTGACCGTACCGTTGCTCTGTTCGACCGCATTGGAATCAACATACTCGGAAAGTTCATCGAGAAGATAATCCCTTTGATCCCGCAAATCATTAGCTCTTTCATCGCCCAATTCAATATTGGAAATCTTCATATTAAGCGAGGCGATCTCGGTGGTAATAACATTAACTTTCTGTACCGTCAGCTCAATATCTTTGTCAACATTATCGCTTATAGCCGATAATTGACTATGGATTCTATGCATGGCACTGGTCAGTAAATTGGCATTTACCTTCAGATTATTTTTTAGCGTATTCAGATCGGCATCCTGATTATTAGCCAGGTCAGACCAGCTTGACCAGAATTGATTCAACAGATTGCTAAGCGAGCCGTCACTTGGCTCGGAGAAAACCTCTTCAATTTGAGTTATTGTCTTTTCGGCGGCGGTCCATTGTCCCAATGATTGATTATCATCGCGATATTGCTGATTTAAAAATAAATCTCGAATATTTGAAATCCGAAATGCCTCAACTCCGGTTCCGATCGGACCAAGCGCGTTTTCATACGGTTGTGATGCTTGTATCGAAACTCTTTGCCGGGAGTAGCCCGGTGTGTTGACATTGGCAATATTATGGCCAATCGTATTTAACCATAATTGATGCGTTGCCAGCGCTTTTTTCCCCAATTCTAATCCATCAAATAATCCGGACATTAGGCCCTCCGATCCAAAACAACATTGGTATTAGGTTGATCCAAGGTGCCTTTTTGCTTATAATTATTGGCTGGCAATTTAAAACGTCCCAGGAGTTCCATAGTTTTCATGATGTTGTCGCGGGATCGATTGATAAGAACCGTATTCTGCGATCTAATTGTACCAATTTTTTCATTAAGACCAAGAATGGTATCGCGAAGCTGCGATAGAATTCCCGCCTGATTTGATTGAACGGTTTCAATCAGATTACTGATGGTTAAATCACCGGTCAATTTTTGCTCCAATGCCAGTTTTCCAATAACATTTTCCCGTTTGCGAGCGAGGATGTTACTCTCGATGGTCTTTTCTCGTTGACGCTCGGTTATCTGATTGAGGGACTTTAGATCATTCTCGACCAAAGCTTTTTGTTGCAGTTCAAGCAACTCCAGAAATGTTTCAAACAGAGACGTTTCTTTGTTTAGTACCCCAATCAACTCCAGTACTAGTTCAGAATTTGAACTATTTTCTACTAATTCATTCGGCATTTTTATTTTTCTCTTTAATAGGTTTATTCCTGGTAATCAAGCGGTTCATCGCCAATGACACTCAAAACCTTATCCACATATTCCTGCGTTTCCTTAAATGGAGGAATACCGCCATATCTCATAACTGTCCCCGGACCGGCATTGTAAGCCGCCAGAGCCTCTTTTATATCTCCAAACTTATTGATCATAGTCCTAAGATATTTGGTGCCGCCCTCAATATTCTGAGCCGGATTAAATACATTATTCACTTTCATATCGGCGGCGGTGGAATCGACTAATTGCATCAAACCTTTGGCTCCTGCGGGCGAAATCGCATTTTTATCAAAATTCGATTCTGTCTTAATAATAGCCTTAACCAAATTCGGATTGACCTTATATTTTTCAGCAACCTTTGAAATAATATTATCGTAGCGGGAAGAAAGACGGTCCCCTCGGCCGTCCATCTTCCTCGTGCTACTTTTGACCTGCGCATTAGAAAGAACATTGTTTATCTTTAAATAATTTTGAGTCGGCAAAATATCTTTGACCAGAGTTTCCTTATTTTCAACGCCGTGTCGGATTGCCAGATTTTTTTCCATCGAGCGATAAATCATCGATGCAATCGAACGATCGTTTATTCCGGCCATTTTGGTGGCTATCTCCTGATCAAACATCTGCGTATAAATATCCTTCCCCATATCTCCTCCCAAACCTGCACTCTCATCATCCGATTTCGGGATAGTGGCCCGCATTGTTTTTAATAATTGATTCAGAAAAAGTGATTCCATTTCCTTGGCCGATTTCATCAACCGTTTTTTCTCGGCTTCGAGGCTCTCTTGTTGTTTTATAGAAATCGATTTGTTGGATTCCTTAACCAAAGACCCTATGGAATTAATGGTTGTCATTTTAGAGTACTACCAATTCCGCTCTCAGCGCTCCGGCCTGTTTAAGAGCCGATAAAATGGCAATGATATCCCGGGGAGTGGCTCCGATAGCATTGAGGGCACCAGCCACATCGGCCAGAGATACCACCTCGTCAATTTTTACAACATGAGCCAATTCACTTTCGACGCCCATTTGATATTCGTTAGTAACGACCGTTTCACCGGAGGAAAACGGGTCTGGCTGCGAAACCGATGGATATGATTTGATATTAACCGTTATATTTCCATGAGCAATTGCTACCGGGGCGATTGTAACATGTTCACCGGCAACAATTGTTCCGGTCTTCTCATTAATAACGACTCGGGCAACTTGATCGGTCTGAACCGTCATTCTTCCAATATCCGCAATAAAATCAGCCCGGTAATTGGTAAAAGAGAGGGAATCGGGAAGCGTTATCCTGACCGTAGCGTCATCTTCGGTATAGGCCGTTAGTCCATACTTTAAATTAATCTTTTGAGAAATTTGACGGGCCGTATAATAATCCGGAGATTGAAGCGATATAATAATATCATCGCGGTCATTCAATCCTTCAAGACGATTGGTTACATTTCCGCCATTAGGCACCCGACCGACAACAGTATAATTATTGATAATTTTATTGGCGTCATCGACCTGGACATTAAATCCACCGATTGAAACCGGTCCCTGAGCAGTCGCATAGACAACTCCGTTTACGGTTGAAAGCGGAGTCATAATCAGGGTTCCTCCCTGAAGAGAAGAGGCATCGCCAACGGAAGATACCGTTACGTCAATCCGGTCTCCCGGACGATTATGCGATGATAATCGGGAGGTTACCATTACTGCGGCCACATTTTTAACTTTTAACTGGGTGGCATCAATAGTCAGTCCCATCCGTTCCATCATATTGGAAAGCGATTGCATTGTGAAAGGGGCGCCTTTTCCGTCGCCGGTGCCGTCCAGTCCAATCACCAGGCCATAACCGATTAGGTCAGCCTCGTTTTCAGTATGAATTTTGGCAATATCCTTGATTCTGTTTGAGGCCTCGGCAGTCGGAGCCAAGTGAGGAGCCAATAGGATCAGTATCGTTATAAGAATCATCGGAAATGACAAATATGAGCATAATAAATTTCGCATTTCCCCTCCTAAAATAGCCAATTCAAGAATCGCATAATTATTCCGGGACGGGATGCCGCACTGGCCATGCCCGATCCGGTATAGGAAATTTCAGCGTCAGCAATCAAATATGAGTCAATCGTATTATCCGGCGAAATATCTTTCTGGCGAACAACTCCCGTAAGGGTCATTGTTTCTTTATCTTTGGAAATTCCGATCGTTCGACTGCCTTTGATAATCAAGTCACCGTTTTGCCTGACTTCAATTACGGTCACCGACATTTTGGCCCGCAATGATTGATTCCGAAGATTTTCGCCCTTTCCATCAAACGAATTGCTGTTTTTGCCGGCCGCACCCCAGAGAGGTATAAAATCCAGAAACCCACTTCCCGGTCCGCCGCTGGTTGAAAAATCAGCCGCTTTTTCTGCCTTTGATTCTGCCTGATGGCTCGCTTTGGCATTTTCATATATATTTACAGTCAATATATCACCCACCCGATTCGCCTTGATATCGGTAAATAGCGAAGACGACTGTCCAAAATCGCCAGCCAAAATTCTTAAGGAAAAAGGCAAGAGTAATAATATTAATGTCACCAGCAAAATTCTCTTTAAATTCATATTGCACCTCAATTCGACAAGACCCTGACCGTTTCGCTATCCACGATGGTACAGGCAATTATTTTTTTCGAATCGTTATTTCTAACTCTGATTTCTTCTCCGATATAGCCGTTTTCCAGCGCCACTCCTCTGGTTCGGATATCTAGTCCGGCCATCTGATACATGACCGAAACCTCTTCCCCCGGTGTAATGGCTGGAATTTTTTCTATCATATCGCTGGTAAGAATTTGATTTTTGGAAATCGCCCGGCGACTCCAGATATTGATTAAATCTACGGGATTGATAATCGGCTTATTGTTCAAATAGGTCACATCGCGGCGTTCTTCTTTTAATTGACGGCCAACAATTGGATGATTTCGTTTTATTCTATCGGACGTGACCAAAACATTCTGATAATAACGAATATCCACTCTTATCTGACCGGATTCGATAATTTCTTTTCCGGAATATATATCAACAATAAGAGGCACCAGACCGCGGGGTTCTTTCCGCGTCAATGACCGAATCACCAAACTATCATAACTGCCATCGATTATTTCTATATTATTCTTTCTTATCTCCAATTCTATATTATTATCATCCAGTGAATAATATTGAGTGACTTTGGAGATAATCATCTTGTCCAGGGCTTCATCACTGAATGCCGATAGTACTGCTATCAATAGCAATCCCGGCACAATCAGACAAATCCATTTGCCTCTACTCATAATCTCACCTATTGTTTAAGATTATTTGAGATTTGCATCATATCTTCGCTAGTCTTGATGACTTTGGAATTCAGCTCATAGGCCCGTTGGGCAACAATCATATTGACCATTTCATCAACTACCTTGACATTGGAAATTTCCAAATAACCCTGATCAATTTTTCCCAAACCCTCTGTACTGGGGGTTCCCAGAATCGGATCACCCGAGGCACTGGTCTGCATATAGAGATTATGACCGACCGCGGATAAACCGGCCGGATTGATAAACCGGGCCAGCTCAATCTGTCCAATTGTCTGCGGTTCATCACTGCCGACAACCATAACCTCCATCGTCCCGTCAAGACCAACACTGATTGAGGTGGCATCTTCCGGTATGGTAATTTCCGGCGTCAGGAAAAAACCGTCATTGTTAACAATCTGACCCTCTGCGGATATTTTAAGAGCACCATCGCGGGTGTATCCGGTTGTTCCATCGGGAAGAGATATTTGGAAAAACCCATCCCCCGATATGGCCAGATCAAGCGGATTACCCGTTCCTTCGAAATCGCCCACGGAAAATTCTCGCACGGTCGCTACCGGTCGGGTTCCATAACCAACATCAAGATTGGTTGGAACCATCGAGCCGATAGCCGTCGTTGATCCGGCTTTGCGATAGTTCTGATAGAGAACATCCTGAAATTCAACTCTGCTCCGCTTGAATCCATTGGTCTGCACGTTGGCAAGATTGTTGGCAATGTTGTCAACATTCATTTGCTGGGCAACCATACCGGATGAAGCCGATCGCATTGCTTTTAACATTGTTTATACTCCGTAAAAAGTTAATTCCTATCTAACCCGTCCCACATTCGCAAACAGCTTCTCCAATGATTCATCCTGAGCCTTAATGGATTTGGAGTCAGCCTCATAATTTCTATAAGAAGTGATCATGTCGACCATCTCATTAACGATTTCAACATTCGAAGATTCCAGATAACCCTGTTTGATAACAAAATTAGCCGCGGCTCGCGGCGAAATTCCATCGGGCAGTACATATCCGGTATTTCCGACTTTCATCATGGTTGATTTTTCATCGACATCGACCACGCTTACGGTTGCCACTTGGGCACCATCCACCTGCACTATCCCGGTTTCTGAGATTGCAACCTCTCCTCCGCCAACGTTAATCGTTCCGCCGTCGCCCAAAAGGCGATCGCCGTCAACATTGACAATAAAGCCATCATTACTGACCGTCAAATTTCCGGCTCGCGAAAGAAGCTGATCCCCGTTTGCTGTTTCAAAAGCAAAGAAACCGTCACCTTCAATCGCCAGATCAAGCGGATTACCGGTCTTATCAAAACTGCCCTGAGAAAACGAAGTGTACACTTGATCGATCATCGGCGTTTGCCAATCGGTCCGACGCGGAGTAAATTTCTGCTCGGCCCGCGATAATTCTTTGGTAAAGATGGTATCTTTTTTATATCCCGCCGATGAAACATTAGCCAGATTATTGGCTATCGTTTCCTGCTTCCTTATGCGCGGAATCATTGCCGACGCAGATTTATACAATCCTTTAATCATAGTTATATTACCTCGCTCATCGTAAAAGCAACGACTGTGCCGAAAATGACCAGCGCCTCACACTTCCCTGCATTTCGTTATTAATCACAGACTTACAAAAAAATGTAAAAATGGCAATTGCGATTTCGTGATTTAAAATACAAAAATTCAGGAAAATATTTCCGTCAATTTAGAAATAGGTTTCCAATAATATCGTCGCAATATTATCCAAGATTCTGCAAGATTTTGCTAATTTTCCATTAATTTCAAAATTTGGTCTTGCCAACATTGACCCTTAGGCTTATATTTATACTTGGCTAGTCTTTGAAACTTATAGAGTTACTGCATATATTTTTTATTTGTTTTGGGCGACTTTAAAAATTGTATGGAATAGCATTTCTTTTGCTTTAGCAAAGAGCGAACACAACGAAGGTAATTATATGAAAATGATATTATTAAGATTTGTTGCATTTGCTCTATTATTATCTTCCGGCCTTATGGCTGATCCCGGGAATACTGATACCATCAGAGTGGCAACCAATACCGCCTTCCCCGGCGGCGCAGTCATGATACCGGTGGATGTCTTTAATGATGAGCCTCTTTCGGCAGCCGAATTCG